>NZ_PDIG01000037.1:0-341715 GCF_004745185.1 Escherichia sp. E2661 | reverse complement strand
TGCTCGCGTCGTAGCTGTACACGATCGAGCTCAGACGTACGTAGCTGTACATCGATCGATGCTCAGACGTACGTAGCTGTACATCGATCGATGCTCGACGTACAGTAGCTGCATCGTCGATGCTCAGACGTACGTAGCTGTACATCGATCGATGCTCGACGTACGTAGCTGTCATCGATCGATGCTNAGCCTACGCTCCGTCCTGCTTTGCGTACTATCTTCAAATAACTTTCGCCGACACCACTTCCAGAGCGAGATACCCCTGATGGTCTATAGTTAGAGGGTTTTTTGACCAAAAAAGCGGCCCTTTCAGCAATGAAATAAGGAGACGAGTTCAATGTCGCAACATAACGAAAAGAACCCACATCAGCACCAGTCCCCCCTGCACGACTCGAACGAAGCGAAACCAGGAATGGACTCACTGGCACCTGAGGACGGCTCTCATCGTCCAGCGGCTGAACCGACCCCGCCAGGCGCGCAGCCTACCGCGCCAGGCAGTCTGAAAGCCCCTGATACGCGTAACGAAAAACTCAATTCCCTGCAAGATGTACGTAAAGGTAGTGAAAATTATGCGCTGACCACCAATCAGGGCGTGCGCATCGCTGACGATCAAAACTCACTGCGTGCCGGTAGCCGTGGTCCAACGCTGCTGGAAGATTTTATTCTGCGCGAGAAGATCACTCACTTTGACCATGAGCGTATCCCGGAACGTATTGTTCATGCGCGAGGTTCTGCGGCTCATGGTTATTTCCAGCCGTATAAAAACTTAAGCGATATTACCAAAGCCGACTTCCTGTCTGACCCGAACAAAATCACTCCGGTATTTGTCCGTTTCTCGACCGTTCAGGGTGGCGCTGGCTCGGCAGATACCGTGCGTGATATTCGCGGTTTTGCCACCAAATTCTATACTGAAGAGGGTATTTTTGACCTTGTTGGCAACAACACGCCGATCTTCTTTATTCAGGATGCGCATAAGTTCCCCGATTTTGTTCATGCGGTAAAACCGGAACCGCACTGGGCGATCCCACAGGGAGGTAGCGCCCACGACACATTCTGGGATTATGTTTCCCTGCAACCGGAAACGCTGCATAACGTGATATGGGCGATGTCGGATCGCGGGATCCCGCGCAGCTACCGTACGATGGAAGGTTTCGGCATCCACACTTTCCGCCTGATTAACGCCGAAGGGAAAGCGACGTTTGTGCGTTTTCACTGGAAACCACTGGCAGGTAAAGCCTCGCTGGTATGGGATGAAGCGCAGAAACTCACCGGACGTGACCCGGACTTCCACCGCCGTGAGCTGTGGGAAGCCATTGAAGCAGGCGATTTCCCGGAATACGAACTGGGCTTCCAGTTAATCCCGGAAGAAGACGAATTCAAGTTTGATTTCGACCTTCTCGATCCAACCAAACTTATTCCGGAAGAACTGGTGCCAGTACAGCGCGTCGGCAAAATGGTGCTTAACCGCAACCCGGATAACTTCTTTGCCGAAAACGAACAGGTCGCTTTCCATCCAGGGCATATCGTCCCCGGTCTGGATTTCACCAACGACCCGTTATTGCAGGGACGTTTGTTCTCTTATACCGATACACAAATTAGTCGTCTTGGTGGGCCCAATTTCCATGAAATTCCGATTAACCGCCCGACCTGCCCTTACCATAATTTCCAGCGTGACGGCATGCACCGCATGGGAATCGACACCAATCCGGCAAACTACGAACCAAACTCCATCAACGACAACTGGCCGCGCGAAACACCGCCGGGGCCGAAACGCGGCGGATTTGAATCATACCAGGAACGTGTAGAAGGCAACAAAGTCCGCGAGCGTAGCCCATCGTTTGGCGAATATTATTCCCATCCGCGTCTGTTCTGGCTAAGCCAGACGCCGTTTGAACAGCGCCACATTATCGACGCTTTCAGCTTTGAATTGAGCAAAGTTGCTCGTCCGTATATTCGTGAACGCGTCGTTGATCAACTGGCACATATCGATCTCACTCTGGCGCAGGCTGTGGCGGAAAATCTCGGTATCGAACTGACTGATGAACAACTGAATATTACCCCGCCACCAGACATCAACGGTCTGAAAAATGCCCCAACATTAAGCCTGTATGCCATTCCTGACGGTGATGTCAAAGGCCGTGTGGTAGCGATTTTGCTTAATGATGAAGTGAGATCGGCAGACCTGCTGGTCATTCTCAAGGCCCTGAAAGCCAAAGGCGTTCATGCCAAACTGCTTTATTCACGGATGGGCGAAGTGACCGCCGATGACGGCACAGTATTGCCAATTGCTGCTACCTTTGCCGGAGCGCCTTCGCTGACGGTGGATGCGGTCATTGTCCCTTGCGGTAATATTGCGGATATCGCAGACAATGGCGATGCGAACTATTACCTGATGGAAGCCTACAAACACCTTAAACCGATTGCGCTGGCGGGAGACGCCCGCAAGTTCAAAGCGACAATTAAGGTGGATGACAAAAGCGAAGAAGGGGTTGTGGAAGCCGACAGCGCCGACGGTAGTTTTATGGATGAACTGTTAACGCTAATGGCGGCGCACCGCGTCTGGTCCCGTATGCCTAAGATTGACAAAATTCCGGCGTAAATATGGGTGGCGCAATTGCGCCACCTTTGCCTGATGCGCTGCGCTTATCAGGCCTACCGGATGTTCATAATGCTATGAAATTTCAATATATTGTATGCCGAATAAGGCATTTACGCCGCATCCGGCAAAACAGCCTTACCTACACATCCAGATAACTACCCAACCGATAACCACGCTCGGCAATGGCATACTTCAACGACGCCGACGTTAACACATCCAGTTCCGCTAACCGCGGGAAACAGTAAGCACTCTGGCGAATTGTATTATCGACGAACGCCGGATGGCACATCACTTCCAGTGAGCGTTCACCGCGATGACTGGAATCATCCAACACTTGCAGGAACAGTGATTCACTAATCTCTTCACCATAGAATGCACTACTGAAGCCCTGTGAACTGCGCAGATTTGCAGGTAAATCACCGTCGTTAAATACTGGCTGGCGATCAATACGCAACGCAATCCCCTCTTCAGCCGCAAACTTCGCCACAATCGGGAAAATCTGCGGGAACATATGCACATGATGATGACTATCAAGATGTGTTGGTTTGCGGCCAAACAATTCAATGAATCGCAGATACTGGCGGGCGAGTTCCTGGGAAATTTCTTCCAGTGGTAAGGCATCGTCTTCTGCCAGCTGCCAGATCCATTTCCCCAGCACACCTTGCCGGGTCAGCCCAGGCATTTCAGTCAGCGGCTTGCCCAGTGTAAGGACAAAGTGCATCCCAACTGCCAGACTCGGTTCATCACGACTTAACCGCACCGCATGGTCGATAGCTTCCCCATTCACCAGCGCCGTCGTTGAGGTGACAATACCATTACGACAGGCCTCGATAATGCCGTAGTTCTGGCCTTTACTTAAGCCAAAGTCATCAGCATTAACAATCAGTAAGCGTTCCATAATCAGCCTCAGTTAATGTGCTTTTTTGAGTTCTGCAATGCAGTCAGCAAAGTTTGGCAACCACTTCTCATGCGCCAGAATCATCTCTCTTGCCAGCAGTTCCGCGTCACGATCGGAATGCACCAGCGGGCTAAGGTTGAGCGCCAGTAACACATCGTTAAATTCACCGCTAAGGGCTGCGTGGCTGGCGGCAATCTCAAAACCTTTGATGGTATGAATCAAGCCCATCACTTTGTCATCGAAGTGTGTAATGCGTGGATGTGGCGTCGCGCCATCGCGCCCCAGTGTACAGGTCATTTCTACCGCCCAGTCTGCCGGAATATTATCAATATGCCCATGATGCGGGATATTAACGTAATGTTCCGCTTGCTTGTCGTTGTAGATAGCATTAATCACTTCACACGCCGCATCTGAGTAATATGCCCCGCCGCGCTGTTCCAGTTCTTTCGGCTTAACGTTCAGGTCCGGATTTTTATACAGGTCAAAGAGTTGTTTCTCGACTTTCTGTACCACCTGTGCACGTGCGCCGCCTTTATAATACTCACCCATTTCAATCGCCAGCATCTCTTTTTGCTTGAAGTAATAAAGCAGATACGAGCACGGCAACAGATTCAGTGAGCGAATTAAGCCTTCGCTAAACGGCAGATCGAAAATATTTTTTACGCCAGACGCTTTTAACTGCCCGGATGCCACACCATCAAGCAATTCGGCAAAGCGAGACTTGCCATTTACCAGCACATCTTTAATAAACACCATGTGGTTCAGCCCGAACAGATCGATAGATAAATCATCGTTCTCATTCAACGCTAAAACATCGCTGATAAACATCTTCATGCCAATCGGAATATTACACACGCCGATAAAGCGTTTAAATCCGGTATGACGATAAACGGCTTCGGTGACCATTCCCGCTGGGTTCGTAAAGTTAATCACCCAGGCATTGGGGCAGAGTTCTTCAACATCTTTGACTATGTCAAAAATCACCGGAATAGTACGCAGACCTTTAAACAGGCCACCGGCACCGTTGGTTTCCTGGCCGAGATAACCATGACTTAACGGAATACGTTCATCGAGCTCGCGTGCTGGTAATTGACCTACGCGCAGCTGGGTGGTGACGAAATCGGCATCTTTCAATGCTTCGCAGCGATCGAGCGTTTTATAAAGCTTCATTGGTACACCAGCGTTATCAATCATCCGCTGGCAGAGATCGAAAATAATATCCAGCTTCGCTTTACCCTCTTCGACGTCCACCAGCCATAATTCACTCACCGGCAATTCGTGATAACGTTTAATAAACCCTTCCAGTAATTCCGGGGTATAGCTGCTCCCGCCACCAATAGTGACGACTTTTAATTTCTGGCTCATAATTTCTCCCTTCATTAGGAAATACTGATATTCGTCGTGCCTGCCGCTAAGTCAGGAATAACCCGGAAATACCAGGTTATACAGAGCAAGCATGTAAATTTAGTGTTCTGATACAATGGCTACTGATTAAATTCAGTCAGTTTTTTACGATAGCTATTGGGTGTAAATGAGGTCAATTTCTTAAACGTTTTAATAAACAAACTTGGGCTACTATAACCGGCTTCAAATGCAATATCCGTTACCGAATAGTTGGTCATTTCCAGTTGTTTTTTGGCAAAATTAATGCGAATTTCATTAATAATCTGCATTGGTGTTTTGCCATAATATCGCTGGGTCGCACGCGTCAAATATTCCTGCGATTTCGCCGACAGTATCACCATATTTTCCAGCGCATTTTCACTAAACTGCTCTTTATCATGCATCTTTTCAACCGTGCCTTTCAGCCACTGCGGCACATCATCAATTACCTGTTCTTCACGGTAATGACGTAAGCGGTTGATAACATAAAAAGTCACTGTCTCAACAAACTCTTCCAGCCCGGTTTCACGGAAATTCAGTGAAGAGATGACCGTTTCCACATAGGTGAGAAAAGCGTTATTGGTCCGGTATACCTGTGATGCGACGAAGCAATAAGGCAACAACGGCAGATAATGTTGCTCAAAAAAAACGTTTGCTGATCCCAACATTTAATATACGCGTGGCGCCAAACTCATAAAAACTTTGATGGTGCGAGCCCAACGGAATAAAGACAAAATCGCCCCGCTCCAGCAACACGCGTTTACCGTTTATCTCCTGGTAATAACGACCCGTTAACACCAGGGTGAATTCATAATAGTCGTGTTGATGCAGCCCACTGATACTCTCAGTTTTGTTGTAGATAAACACATGGAAGTTTTTGCCATTAAACAGTTGTTGTTCACGGGCTGTGGCAATTTCCGGCGCGTTAATCACTGGCTGCATCATCAACTCCTTATGCCTTCAATTTTTCATGAAGCTCAATTAATTCGCTAATCAGTTCACGTGCAAGCATTGAGGTCATTAAATGATCCTGGGCGTGGACCAGAACCAGACTCACTTTCATCTTACCTTCGCCCGCATCGCCTTCAATCAGTTTCGTCTGTACCAGATGCGCTTCATTCAACGCCATTCGTGACTGATCCATCATCGCTTTTGCTGCCGCAAAATCGCCCTGCTTTGCCTGTTTCAGCGCCGCATACGCCAGACTGCGCGCCTGCCCGGAATTGATGATAAGCCCCATCACCACTTCTTCCAGTTCTTCGGCTTCGGTTTGCGTATCCGGGATATTGTCGAGATCCATCATACTCAGTTCCTCACTTTCCTTACCCGGCACAGCGTTACCTGTGCCGATATCGATTAAAATTTCAGCGCGTTAGCAATATCTTCTTCACTCTCTTCTTTATCAATCACGTTTTGTGCTTTGTTAGCCACCACAACAAATGGCAGATAAATCAGCGTGGCGATACCGAGGTTGAAGAGTGCGACCAGTAAGGCGGCGACGCTACCGTTGGTGTTAAAGAAGGCTCCCAGACCGGTTGGCATGGTCCACGGCGCAATGTTGGTCACTGGTGGAATAATGCCCATGTAATATGCCGCCAGGGTGATCGCCGCCAGAATCGGTTGTACCAGCACAAACGGGATAAACATCACCGGGTTCATAATAATCGGCAGACCAAACAGAATCGGTTCGTTAATCTGGAAGATGCCGGACGGCAGCGCCAGTTTTGCCACTTGACGATAATCAGCACGGCGAGAAGCAATAAAGATAGCCAGAATCAGGCCCAGGGTCGCACCACTACCACCGAGGAAAATAAAGGAGTCCAGCATCGGCTTGGCCCAGATATGGAAGGTCTTACCGGCAGCTAATGCCGCTTCGACGGAACCATATTGCTGGTAGGTCGCGATGTTTTCCAACGCCCACGGCGTCATGATGCCGTTGTCCAGTGCAGTCAGCGCCAGCGCGCCGTGAATACCGAAGAACCACAGCAGTGGAACAAAAATCACATACGCCCAGCCGACCACACTGCCCAACGATGCCAGCGGCGTCGAGATAGTATCCATAATGATCTGATGGAAGTTTGTACCCCAGGTCGTCAGCGCCCAGGCAATAATCCCCATCACGGAAAGAATAATAAAGCCGGGAATCAATGCAGAGAAAGAACGCGATACCGACGCAGGTACGCTATCAGGCAGTCTAATTACCCAGTTGCGGCGGACAATAAAGGTAAACATTTCTGCCACCACCAGGCCGATAATAATCCCGGAGATGATATTTGCGCCGCCTAACCAATTAGCGCCGACGGCATAAGCCTCGCCGACGCTATAAGGCGTGACGGTCATAAACGCCGCAACGGATAACAATCCCGCTGCCAGCGCATCGACTTTACGCTCTTCTGCCAGCGCCATGCCGATAAAGAACGGTGCCATTAAAGACATAATCCCCAATGTTCCGTTATAAACATTTCCGCCAATACCTTTCAGACCATTGAGTGTTTCAATGGTCGAGGCGTCGAGGCGAATACCTAAGGAATAAAAAAAAACGACCCCTCCCCAAAGCTAAGGAAAACGTTATTAATTAATACAAACATAGCCCCTGCGAGGGTTAACGGCATTAAGCGAATAAAACCGTTTTTGATTGCATTAACGTGCGGTTGCTTTCCTATTTTAACAGCAAAAGGGAGGAGTACCTTTTCAAGCGATGCAATAACATTACTCATAGAAAAATACCCTTAAAAACCGCAATTCAAATATTGCGGTATAGATTTATGAAATAACTCTTTGACGGGAAAATTTAAAAATTAATTTGCTGCGGCTTTTTTAATTGCTGCAACAGCAGCCTTAAGCACGCCTAAACCATCGACTTTGCCATATAACAGCGAGTCAATTACTTCCACCGGTTTGTTGGGTAACAAACGCTGAATTTCGGGCAACATATAAGCAATCTGCGGCCCTAATAAAACGACATCGGCATTCAGCCCTTTTTCACCAGCCAGCGTTTCTGGAAATGCTTCAATAATGACCGGAACTTCATATTTTTCTGCCTGAGCGCGCATTTTTGATACCAGTAAAGAGGTAGACATGCCCGCAGAACAAAACAGATAAATGTGTTTCTTTTCCATAAAACTGCCCTCATCAACGATTATCTGTCAGCCAGACACTCCGCAAGCCTTCACCTGCTTCCATGCTCTGGGTAACTTGCGAAACCAACATGACTTTTTTTGGTGGCTGAAAAGAGTATACGGTATTGACCTGAGCAATAGTATTTCTTTGACTATACAAATTGTCTCTCCTTGACCTGCTGTTTTGACCACCTTCACATTTCGGTTAAATAATTCGCGTCAACAAATAAGCTTTCCCCATAAAAAAACCGGCACAATGGCCGGTTTTCGTTGTGACTCAAGCTTTCAGATGAAGGAATTACTTCGCAGCCTGCGGATCAGTGTCGTATTCGGCACAGGTCTGATAGCCGGTGTTGATCACATGCCCGGTATCATCTAACGCGACAAAATAGGTTTCTGCTTTACCATCACGTTGACCCAGAATGTAGGTCTGGCAAGTACCACGAGCATGGATCATGCTCACTTCAGACGAAGGTTTACCCGCAATTTGTGCAACCTGCGCCCGGCTCATGCCTTTTTTGACGTCTTTCACCACAGGCTGTACAAACTGGTCTTTGGTACGATCATACGCCGTACAACCTGCCAGCATGGTTAATACCGCCGCTGCACCCAGAATTCCTGCCATATTCTTGTTCATATTCCGTCCTCTTGTTTATCAGCGTGTTAGATAAGCCTGGAATACATCGGGGGCTTTTTCAAGCCTAAGAGCGAAACGGTTTCGCTTTCAGAGGATTCCTGTATGTCGTTTTAACCACCATTCAACCTGCTGTCGCTTGTCGTTTCTGTAGCAACGGGTTAGCTTTAAGGAAGTTTTATTTTTTTGTCTGGAGGGGTTCAATGACATTGCAGCAACAAATAATAAAGGCGCTGGGCGCAAAACCGCAGATTAATGCTGAAGAGGAAATTCGTCGCAGCGTCGATTTTCTGAAAAGCTATCTACAAACCTACCCGTTCATTAAATCACTGGTACTCGGCATTAGCGGTGGTCAGGACTCTACCCTTGCCGGTAAGTTGTGTCAGATGGCAATTAATGAACTGCGCCAGGAAACCGGTAATGAATCACTGCAATTTATCGCCGTGCGCCTTCCCTACGGTGTTCAGGCCGACGAACAAGATTGCCAGGACGCCATTGCCTTTATTCAGCCGGATCGCGTATTAACCGTCAATATCAAGGGCGCGGTACTCGCCAGTGAACAGGCATTGCGGGAAGCAGGTATCGAACTGAGCGATTTTGTGCGTGGCAATGAAAAAGCACGTGAGCGGATGAAAGCGCAATACAGCATTGCGGGTATGACTAATGGCGTCGTAGTTGGCACCGATCATGCGGCAGAAGCCATTACTGGATTCTTCACTAAATATGGTGATGGTGGCACAGACATTAACCCTCTGTATCGTCTGAACAAACGTCAGGGTAAACAGTTACTGGCGGCGTTAGGTTGCCCTGAGCATCTCTATAAGAAGGCACCCACAGCCGACCTGGAAGATGACCGCCCGTCACTGCCAGATGAAGTCGCGCTCGGCGTAACGTATGAAAATATCGATGACTATCTTGAAGGGAAAAATGTCCCGGAACAGGTCGCCAGAACGATTGAGAACTGGTATCTGAAAACCGAGCATAAACGCCGCCCACCCATTACGGTTTTCGATGATTTCTGGAAAAAATAAACAGTGCGGCCTCCCCGCCTGAGATTGTCGACAACAAACACTTTATTCATGCCGGATGTGGCGTAAACGTCTTATCCGGCCTGTAAAACTTTGCGAATTCAATACATTGCAGGAGTCGAGTAGGCCTGATAAGCGTAGCGCATCAGGCAGTGTTAGCTTTGTCATCGCCCCGCCTCTTTTTTAATCGTTTCCCGCCTGTTACACTGGATAGATAACCAGCATTCGGAGTAAACAGTGGTACGGCGTTTAACTTCCCCGCGCCTCGAATTTGAAGCGGCGGCAATTTATGAATATCCCGAACATTTACGTTCATTTCTTAATGACTTACCCACCCGGCCCGGTGTGTATCTGTTTCATGGCGAAAGTAACACTATGCCGCTCTATATCGGCAAAAGCGTTAACATCCGCAGCCGCGTCCTTTCCCATTTACGTACCCCGGATGAAGCGGCCATGCTGCGACAATCCCGACGCATTAGCTGGATATGTACCGCGGGCGAAATCGGCGCTCTGCTCCTTGAAGCGCGTCTAATCAAAGAGCAACAGCCTTTGTTTAATAAACGGTTGCGCCGCAATCGTCAGCTCTGCGCCCTGCAACTGAATGAAAAAACGCGTGGATGTGGTGTACGCCAAAGACGTGGATTTTTCTACTGCGCCAAACCTGTTTGGCCTGTTTGCCAACCGCCGCTCGGCATTACAGGCATTACAGACAATCGCCGATGAACAAAAGCTCTGTTATGGCCTGCTCGGGCTGGAACCGCTAAGCCGCGGTCGTGCTTGCTTTCGTTCAGCGCTAAAACGTTGCGCCGGAGCGTGCTGCGGAAAAGAGAGCCACGAAGATCATGCTCAACGTCTGCTCCAGTCGCTGGAACGTTTGCGGGTGATCTGCTGGCCGTGGCAAGGTGCGGTGGCGTTGAAAGAACAGCACCCGGAAATGACCCAATACCATATTATTCATAACTGGCTGTGGCTGGGGGCGGTTAATTCGCTGGAAGAGGCGGCAACGTTGATCCGTACGCCTGCCGGATTCGATCACGATGGTTATAAAATTCTTTGTAAACCACTACTTTCCGGTCGCTATGAAATTACTGAACTTGATCCGGTGAATGGCCTGCAAGCCAGTTAATTTCACTGAACAGCAGTTTGCCTTGCGGTTGCAAAAGCCGCAGGGTGTGTTTGCCATCGTACCAGCACGCGCCCTGGTCGGTAGTTAACAATTTTTCGCCCAGTTGCCATGCCCCGCTAATCACAAACACCACCCCGCCGCGTGAGCCAAAAGTGGTGAACGTGCGATCGGCAATTCTGACTTTCGCCTTACAGGCATCCAGGCGCGTCATAATGTTGAAATCCATCGACATCTGCCCTTCCGTCAGTTTCGCTTTTACCACCTGGTCCGCCGCAAAAGCAAAAGGCTGTAACGGCTTTAAGGTATGACTAAAACGGTCTGCGCTTTCAAGAAGCATCTCGCCGCCTTCCAGCAGCGTCACACTTCTTTCCATCCCAGGAAATAAAGAAAATTCACCATTGGCCGCAATGGACGCAATGCTGGCACGCCAGTAAAAATCACGTTTCGCAGGGGGAAAACTACAGATCTCACGAGTTTCACCGGCAGCGTTTCGCCACAGGTTCACCGACATTTTACGCATATCAAAGTATTCCATACTCGCTCCGGGCATGCTCTTTTCATTGTTATCGCTCAGGCAACCGTGGATTGTTATCGGCAACTCGTATGATTTACCTTAGCGTTTTTGCAAAAATGACAGGCACAGGCGCATAAAAGAAAACCGCCGATCCTGTCCACCGGCTTACTGCAAGGTAGTGGACAAGACCGGCGGTCTTAAGTTTTTTGGCTGAAAGATTATTCAGCAGTTGCAGGCATTTTACCTTTTCCCGCTGGGCGTTCTGTCAGACGCTTCTCAAAATTAGCATTAAATTGCTTTTTCTGCTCCGGCGTCAGGATGTTGTAAATCTTGTTCTGGGTTTCCATATGCGCCAGCATGTTAGCTTTGCGCTGTTCTTCCATTTTAGCAATCTGCGCTTCAGCTTTTGCTTTGTCGAAAGTATCGCTGGCGATGATGTCATGCATTGCGCGGCGTTCTTCCAGCGGCGGACGTTTCATCTGGTCACGCTGGCCTTTCATGATTTCACGAATCTGCTGTTTCTGCGCGTCGGTCAGGTTCAGGTCTTTGAACATCATGTCATGATGCGGACCGAACTTGCCTTTATGATGCATCATCGGCTTCGCGTCAGCCGGTGCTGCGGTAGTGGTGTCAGCGGCGTGGGCCAGGTTAGCCGCGCCAAGAGCCAGGGTAGAGGCAACAAACAGTGCAGTTAATTTACGCATATTCTATATCCTTCCTTTCAGTTATTTGTTACGGCTTTCTTAAGTAACGTGCCGTGTTGACGAGATTAACTTTACTGAGTTTAGCGTCAATTAATCAGAGCAACGGTAAATCAATGAAAGTATAAAAAACATTTTCTCGCCAATTATGGAGAAAAAAAGAAAAATTGAAGGAAAGTGATGAGCAAATATTACAACACAATGATTTTGCAGAAATTATGGAGGACTATACCTGATAAATGGCGATAAATAAAGCAAACACCCAGGATTAATCCGTATTATTCCGAAAGCCGTTATTAAATACCCGCAGAAACCTTTCTGCGGGCAAGTGCTAGGTTATTTTTTCCAGCATTAATCCCGCGCGTAATCCCAACGCCACCAGTGGATTGGGGAATAACACATATTCAATATCATGAGTCACGGTAAAACGTTCCTCACCATCCTGCGCCAATAACGTTCCTTTCTTAAACGGCGTGAAATTCAGCGTCTCGCTCGCCATATGCAACTCGAAGGCAGCAGTGTGACGGGTAATCTGCGAAACCACCCGGTAACGCTGGGGCAGTTTTTTCTCTATACCGACACTTGCCCCTGCTAACAGCGTAGCAATTGCATTGGTGGTTGGCGCAAACTGACGAAGCTCGTTTTGCCCAAACGGCAGTGCTTTGCCTAGCTCCAGCGTACACGCCAGTGCGCCAAAATGTTTGCAGCTGAAATGGGTAAACGTGCCGCCTGGCGCCTGATGAAACACCAACGCCTCCAGCCCTGCCGCGCCCAGCCATGTCAGAAAACTTTCGTCCCAGGGAATTTCTCGTTGCGGTAAAACACCAAACCGCTGGTGGTACGAACCGCGGATGGCAGTATGCAGATCAAGATGCCAGCGAACAGACTCTTTCCCCTGCTGATAAAAATCTTCCAGGCACTGTTCCAGCTCGCGGGCGCGGCAGGTTTCGCCGCTTTCGGTAAATTGCTGCCAGCGTCCGCCAAACATCCGGTTCATATCGCTATGGCAATAGCGCTTTCCTTGCTTGAGCGCAGGGGGATTTCCGAGGATTGCCAACAAGCGCCAGCGTAACTTAATTTCACCGTGATAAATTGCGCCAAGTAAGGCGTCCAGCATTTCTACAGGCGCCGTTTCATTACCGTGGTTCCCCGCCGAAATTACCAACGCGCCTTGCGGTGGGGTTAATGGCGTCAGTTCCAGCACGCCATCCCCCAGCCAGCGCCAGCGAATGCCGTTGATTTCTCTCTCGGTGATGGCAGGTTTTTTACCCTCTAATGTCAGAGTGAGAAAATTATCCATTCTCCCCTCCCTCGCGCTGGAACGGGTAAACCGAACCGAGATTCAGTAATTGAGTCAACGCATCCAGCGCTTCCCGCCCTTCACGCAGCAATTGCGGGTCGGCCAGATCGGCAGCAGTAAGACGATCGCGGTAGTAACGATCCACCCAGTCATTGAGCGCATTAAACAACGTATCGTTCATCATCACCGCCGGATTCACCGCCCGGCGTTCTTCATCCGTCAACACCACGCGCAACCGCAGGCACGCAGGGCCTCCGCCGTTCGCCATACTTTCGCGCAAATCAAAAACTTTTAGTGAGCTTATCGGGTTGTCAGCAGTAAGGAGTTCATTGAGATAACGCCATACTCCTGCATGTTCCCGACACTCCTGTGGCAGCACCAGCATCATCGAACCATCATCGCGACTCAGCAGTTGGCTGTTAAACAGATACGTAGACACCGCATCAGACACAGAAACCTGCGACGCCGGAACTTCTATCGCCATAAAACCATTGACCCGCGCACGCAGGTTTGCCAGTAATTGCGCCTGGCGAGCAAATGCCTGCTGATGGCAAAACAGTACCTGGCGGTTACTCACGGCAATCACGTCATTATGAAAAACGCCCTGGTCGATAACGTCCGGGTTTTGCTGGGCGAAAATCACCTGCTGCGGATTAACCTGATTCAGCCTTGCCACCGCCTCGCTGGCTTCGCGAGTCTGCCGCGCCGGATAGCGGGAAGGCCGCGTACCGTTACCCTCTTCTCGCCCGTAAACAAAAATCTGCACACCGGGTTCGCCGTAATGACCGCCGAGGCGATTGTGGTTTGCCGCCCCTTCATCACCGAGTAATGCCACCTGCGGCAACGCCGAATGGATGGTGAATTTCTCTTTATCGTTAAAAATGGCGTTTAACAGCGATTCGGTGACGGGGGCTTCCAGCGAACGGTGAAATTTATTGTTCAGGTTGGCGACCGTGAAATGCACTTTGCCATCCAGCGTATCGGCGGATGGCGCTACCGTGGCCGCATTAGCTACCCACATTGGCGATGCTGAACTGACGCTGGAAAGCCAGTGTGGTGCCTGGCGGGCAACCTTTTCCAGTATCTGCTCATCGCCGCCGCTGAATCCCAACTGACGCAGCACCGGAATAAACGGACGCTCGTGCGGCGGGATCACCGCCTGGGGAAATCCTGCATCGGCAAGGGCTTTCATTTTCAGTAAGCCCTGCTTCGCCGCCAGTCGTGGATTCGATACCTGAAAACGGTGACTGGTGGAGGCTTCATTACCAAACGACAGGCCAGCGTAATGGTGCGTCAGCCCCACCAGTCCGTCGAAATTGACTTCCCTGGCATTCATCGCGCCACCTCATCGGAAAAATCCAGCCCGGGGTTAAGCGTTGCGGGCAACGTTAACGAGTCCGACTCCAGGCTTGCCATCGGCCAGGCACAATAATCTGCGGCATACCAGGCGCTGGGGCGATGGTTGCCGGAAGCGCCAATGCCGCCGAATGGCGCGGTACTGGCGGCTCCAGTAAGCGGTTTGTTCCAGTTAACAATCCCTGCCCGCGCTTCCAGTAACAGTTGATCGAACTTTTCCCGTTTTGGGGAAACCAGCCCACAAGAGAGGCCAAAGCGGGTGTTATTCGCCATCTTAATCGCCCCATCAAAAGTGTCATACCGCCATACGCGAAGTAGCGGCCCAAACACTTCTTCATCCGGCACGCCTGAAACGCCCGTCATTTCAACGATCCCTGGCGTCAGCAGCGATGTTCCCGCTTGTAGCAAACGTGGCGCAAGCAGCGTTTGCCCGCCCAATGCTTCCAGTTCCTGCCAGGCAGTAACCACCTGCTGTGCGGCCTGTTCAGAAATCAGCCCGCCAATAAACGGCTGCGGTTCGTCATCCCATTTCCCCGGCGTTAACCGCTGGCTGACGGCAACAAGGCGAGCAAGAAACGCATCGCCCTGCGCCCCGCTTTTCACCAATAAACGGCGGGCGCAGGTGCAGCGTTGCCCGGCAGTGACAAATGCCGACTGGATAGTCAGATGGACAGCGGCGTCGATATCCACCACGTCATCAATAATCAGCGGGTTATTGCCGCCCATTTCGAGGGCAAGAATTTTTTCTGGCTGACCGGAAAGCTGGCGATGTAACTGGTAGCCGGTATTGGCGCTGCCGGTAAACAGCAAGCCGTCGAGATCCTCCAGTGCACTGAGTGCCTGACCGGTTTCGCGCCCACCCTGCACCAGGTTCAGCACGCCCGACGGCAAACCTGCCTGCTGCCATAAACGCATGACTGCCTCGCCGCTCCAGGGGGTTAGTTCGCTGGGTTTAAAGATTATCGTGTTACCTGCCAGCAGCGCCGGAACGATATGCCCGTTAGGCAGATGCCCGGGGAAATTGTACGGTCCAAACACCGCCAGCACGCCGTGTGGACGATGGCGCAAGCTCGCTGCTCCATCGGGCATTTCACTGCGCTGCTCTCCCGTACGAGCGTGATACGCCTTGATTGATATCGCGATCTTATTGATCATCGCCGTCACTTCGGTTGCCGCTTCCCAACGCGGTTTGCCGGTTTCTCTGGCAATAATCGCCGTTAATTCGGCTTTGTTGCTTTCCAGCAGTGCAGCAAATCGTTCAACTCTTACCTGACGATCGCCAAAGGAGAGCCGCGCCCAACGCGGAAACGCTGCACGAGCAGCCCGACAAGCCTGCTCAACCTGAGCAGCATCGGCATCATTGCCCTGCCATAACACCTCGCCCGATACCGGATTACGCTTCACGCGCTGTGCGCCCTGGCCCGTCACCCAGTCACCGTTGATCCATAAAGTCATGCTGTTTTCTCCTCTGCGCACAGGCGCACCAGACGAACGCGATCCCCGGCGTGGCATTTGAGGGCATCCAGTTGTGCGGCGGTTAAAATCAAACGTTCGGTCGCCGGATCGGCTCGCACCAGCAACACGCGGAAATGGTGATAATTTTCATTGGCGACCAGGCAAGCCGGAAAATCGCCCTGTGCAGGTTTTCCTTCCGCTACTTCCACCAGCCGACTTTTGCGGATAGCGCGAACGCGGTCAATGTCACACTCCAGCGTCGGCCCGCCGTCGAAAATGTCGATATAGTTGCGGTAGCGAAAGCCCTCTTTTTCCAGCCACCGCCCGCGCGGGCGCTGTTTGCGGATGAACCTGTCCAATGACGTCCTGTGCTTCCTGGGATAAAAAGTCCGTATAGATCGGATGTTTCGGCATCAGTTCTGCAATAAATGCCTTTTGCCCGGTGCCGCAGAGAAAATCGGCGCGGCTAAAATCCATCGAAAAGAAACGTTTACCGAGGCTTTGCCAGAACGGTGAATAGCCGTGTTCGTCAATCACACCGCGCATTTCCGCGACCACTTTGTCATTAAACTTGTCGCGAAAAGCCGCCATAAACATAAAGCGCGATTTCGACAGCAAATAGCCGTTGCCCTCTTTGCGCCAGTCCGGGTCGAGAAACAGCGTGCACAGCTCGCTGCTGCCGGTGTGATCGTTACTGAGAAACAGCGTCGGCAACGCGTTATAGACATTCAGCTCTTTTGAGGCGTGAACCAGCGTGCCGACGCGATAGTTGTACCAGGGATCGTTCAGCCCAACTGCCACCTCAATGGCGCAAATCCCCGCCACAGTACCTGTTTCGCTCTCTTCCAGCACAAACACATAGCCCTGCTCGCTTTTGGGCAGTTCGCCCTGCCAGGTTTTAATTGCCCTTTCGATACGCGCCGAAAGCGTGGCTTCATTGGCGGGAAGCGACGTCAGGCCGCCGCCCGTTTTGCTGGCAAGCTGCATCAGCGCCGAGACATCTGATCGCTCAACGGGACGGATGACCATCATGATGAACCTCGGCTCACAAAGTGTTCGCAAGCAGCTGCAAAACGATCCAGTCCGGTCGTCACTTCTTCTTCGCTGACATTCAGTGCCGGAGCAAAACGCACCACATTGCCGCCCGCAATCAGCACCATCACGCCCGCTTTCGCCGCTTCCTGAGAAATTTGTTTCGCTTGCCCGGCGTAATCCGCATTCAGCACACAGCCAATCAGCAGACCTAAGCCGCGAATTTCACTGAACAAACCGCAGCGGTGATTAATGGTATTAAGACGTTCAACAAACCAGTCATGACGCTGCTTAACACCGTTAAGCATTTCTGGCGTGTTGATAAGTTCGAGCACTTTACCCGCCACCGCCGAGGCCAGCGGATTGCCGCCATAGGTGGTGCCGTGAGTGCCAACGGTCATCACGCTGGCGCACTCTTCGGTTGCCAACAGAGCGCCAACGGGGAAACCGCCGCCCAGCGCTTTGGCGGTAGTTAACAGATCAGGCGTCACGCCGTAGTGCATATAGGCATACAGTTCCCCGGTGCGCCCGACGCCCGTTTGTACTTCATCAAAAATCAGCAAAGCATTGTGGCGGTCACACAATTCACGCAGACCTTGTAAAAACGCGTTGCTGGCTGGTACCACACCGCCTTCCCCCTGGATGGGCTCAACAATCACCGCACAGGTGGAGTCATCAATCAGCGCGCAGGCAGAGTTAATATCGTTATACGCGGCATGACGGATATCCGGCGGCAGTGGCGCAAAATCCTGTGAATAGGCTGGCTGCCCGCCTGCACTGACGGTAAACAGCGTGCGCCCGTGAAACGCATTTTTGAACGCCACGATGCCGCTCTTATGGCTGCCGTAGCGGTCGTGAGCGAATTTACGCGCCAGTTTTAGCGCCGCTTCGTTGGCTTCCGCACCGGAGTTACAAAAGAAAATGCGATCGGCAAACGTGGCGTCGATCAATTTTTTCGCCAGTCGCAGTACCGGCTCGTTGGTGTAACCGTTGCCGGTATGCCAGAACTTACTCGCCTGTTCGTTCAGCGCCTCGCGCAGTTCGGGATGCGCATGACCCAATGCGTTTACCGCAATGCCACCCGCGAAGTCGATATACTCTTTCCCCTGCTGATCCCACAAGCGCGAACCTTCGCCACGTACCGGTATAAACGGTGCCGGAGCGTAAACAGGTATCATCCATTCATCAAAGTTTTCACGCGTAATTGGCTGAGACATAGCGACCTCTACAGTAAATAATTCGTTATTTATATGTTAATTATAAGTAATGTTTGCGCTGTAAATGTAGATTGCGGGGTTCATGCCAGCCAGGGGGAAAAGTGCATAAATGACGGTCACTAACTGGAAATCAATGTGTTACAACCGAACGATATGCACCTTAAGTGCATATAAAGTGAATGTGTTTGCCATGTGGATGAATAAATAGAATAAAAAACGCAATGTTATGCAGAAGTAAAATATAATTCTGGAATTGTGATCTTTGACGAAATTTACTGGAAATTACTGCGCCATTCTGACGCAACTCGCACCAAAAGCGGGCATTTTCTGCGCCATCGTTGACATCATTAACAACCATCGATCAAATCACTTAACAACAGGCAGTAAGTCAGACGAATTTCTGCTAACATCCACGCACTCATTATCAGAATAAATGGCAGCGACTATGAAATTTGTCTCTTTTAATATCAACGGCCTGCGCGCCAGACCACACCAGCTTGAAGCTATCGTCGACAAGCACCAGCCTGATGTGATTGGCCTGCAGGAGACAAAAGTTCATGATGATATGTTTCCGCTCGAAGAAGTGGCAAAGCTTGGCTACAACGTGTTTTATCACGGGCAGAAAGGCCATTACGGCGTGGCGCTGTTGACCAAAGAGACGCCGATTGCTGTGCGTCGTGGCTTCCCAGGCGACGGCGAAGAGGCACAACGGCGGATTATTATGGCGGAAATCCCCTCACCGCTGGGCAATGTCACCGTGATCAACGGCTACTTCCCGCAGGGCGAAAGCCGCGACCACCCCATAAAATTCCCGGCTAAAGCACAGTTTTACCAGAACCTGCAAAACTACCTGGAAACCGAACTCAAACGTGATAATCCGGTGCTGATTATGGGCGATATGAATATCAGCCCCACCGACCTGGATATCGGCATTGGCGAAGAGAACCGCAAACGCTGGCTGCGTACGGGTAAATGTTCTTTCCTGCCGGAAGAACGCGAATGGATGGAGAGACTGATGAGTTGGGGGCTGGTCGATACCTTCCGCCATGCGAACCCAGAAACGGCAGATCGCTTCTCGTGGTTTGATTACCGCTCAAAAGGTTTTGACGATAACCGTGGTCTGCGTATCGACCTGCTGCTTGCCAGCCAGCCACTGGCCGAATGCTGCGTAGAAACCGGCATCGACTATGAAATCCGCAGTATGGAAAAACCGTCAGATCACGCACCTGTCTGGGCCACCTTCCGCCGCTAATTTCTCCGTTCTCCTGGCTCGCACGGGGTCAGGAGAATTAACCTTGAGAAAAATCAACAAACTGTCAGTAATGATTTGTTGCCCGCCGTCCTTTGTTATACCGTCACTGCGTTTTTTAGTTGTCTGACCACTTCTCTATTATCAAGTTTGATATAGGAAACTCCACGATGAACGCTGAGCGTAAATTTCTTTTTGCCTGTCTATTTTTTGCGCTGGTCATTTACGCTATCCATGCTTTCGGTTTATTCGATCTGCTCACCGATTTACCCCACTTACAGACACTCATTCGCCAGAGCGGATTGTTCGGTTATAGCCTCTATATTCTGTTATTCATCATCGCCACCCTCTTTCTGCTACCGGGTAGCGTACTGGTGATCGCCGGTGGAATAGTTTTTGGTCCGCTAACAGGAACGCTACTTTCGTTAATTGCCGCCACGCTGGCCTCATCGTGCTCATTCCTGTTGGCGCGCTTTCTGGGGCGTGATTTACTGTTGAAATACGTCGGTCATTGCCACACTTTTCAGGCTATTGAAAAAGGCATTACGCGTAACGGTATCGATTTTCTTATTCTGACCCGCTTAATCCCGCTATTTCCATACAATATTCAAAATTACGCTTACGGATTAACCGCCATCGCCTTCTGGCCTTATACCCTTATTTCGGCATTAACCACTCTGCCTGGAATAGTGATTTATACCGTGATGGCCAGCGATCTTGCCAGTGAAGGCATTACGCTGCGCTTTATTTTACAACTCTGTCTGGCGGGCCTGGCGCTGTTTATTCTCGTCCAGCTCGCCAAACTCTACGCTCGTCACAAACACGTGGATCTGTCTGCTTCGCGCCACAGCCCACTTACTCACCCTAAAAATGAAGGATAGAACGATGTTGCAACATTATTCAGTGTCATGGAAAAAAGGACTGGCTGCACTGTGTTTACTGGCCGTTGCGGGGCTTAGTGGCTGCGATCAAAAAGAGAATACGGCGGCAAAAGTGGAATACGACGGGCTTTCGGACAGCCAGCCGCTGCGTGTCGATGCCAATAACCATACGGTAACCATGCTGGTGCAAATTAATGGGCGTTTCCTCACCGACGATACCCGCCACGGTATTGTGTTTAAAGATGGCTCCAACGGACATAAATCGCTGTTTATGGGTTATGCCACGCCGAAAGCATTTTATGACGCCCTGAAAGAGGCCGGTGGTACGCCGGGCGAAAACATGACGATGGATAATAAAGAAACGACTCATGTCACAGGCAGCAAACTGGATATTTCAGTTAACTGGCAAGGAGCGGCAAAAGCGTATTCCTTTGATGAAGTGATTGTTGACAGTAATGGCAAGAAACTGGATATGCGCTTTGGCGGTAATTTAACGGCAGCTGAAGAGAAAAAAACGGGCTGCCTGGTATGTCTGGATAGTTGCCCGGTCGGTATCGTCAGCAATGCGACATACACTTATGGTGCGGTGGAAAAACGCAGCGAAGTGAAATTCAAAGGCAATGCCTCGGTTCTCCCGGCAGATAACACGCTGGCAACGGTTACCTTTAAAATCGCCGAATAAAACCAGGATAAAGGATGATGAAAATGCAATCGCGTAAAATCTGGTACTACCGCATAACCCTCATCATCCTGTTGTTCGCTATGCTGCTGGCATGGGCGCTGCTTCCCGGCGTCCATGAGTTTATCAATCGCAGCGTTGCGGCGTTTGCCGCCGTGGACCAACAGGGTATAGAACGCTTTATTCAGTCTTACGGCGCACTGGCGGCAGTTGTTTCGTTCTTGTTGATGATTCTACAGGCCATTGCTGCACCGCTACCTGCGTTTTTGATCACCTTTGCCAATGCGTCGCTGTTTGGCGCGCTCTGGGGCGGCTTGCTGTCGTGGACCAGTTCGATGGCCGGCGCGGCGCTGTGCTTTTTTATCGCCAGAGTGATGGGTCGCGAAGTGGTTGAAAAATTAACCGGTAAAACCGTGCTTGACAGTATGGACGGCTTTTTCACTCGCTACGGCAAACACACCATTCTGGTCTGTCGGTTATTGCCTTTTGTCCCTTTCGATCCAATCAGCTATGCTGCCGGTTTGACTTCAATACGTTTTCGCTCGTTTTTTATCGCCACCGGGCTTGGTCAGTTACCGGCGACTATTGTTTATTCCTGGGCGGGCAGCATGTTAACAGGCGGTACTTTCTGGTTTGTCACCGGACTGTTTATTTTGTTTGCCCTGACCGTGGTGATTTTTATGGCGAAGAAAATTTGGCTTGAGCGCCAGAAGAGGAATGCCTGATGGGTTTACCGCCGCTTAGCAAAATTCCTTTCATTTTACGTCCGCAGGCGTGGCTGCACCGTCGCCATTACGGCGAGGTGCTAAGCCCCATTCGCTGGTGGGGGCGGATCCCGTTTATCTTTTATCTGGTGTCGATGTTTGTTGGCTGGCTGGAGCGCAAACGCTCACCGCTCGATCCAGTGGTGCGATCGCTTGTCAGCGCGCGTATTGCGCAAATGTGTCTGTGTGAGTTTTGCGTGGATATCACCAGTATGAAAGTCGCCGAGCGCACCGGCAGCACCGATAAATTGCTGGCGGTAGCTAACTGGCGACAAAGCCCGCTCTTCAGCGACGAAGAGCGGCTGGCGCTGGAGTACGCCGAAGCCGCAAGCGTAACGCCGCCAACGGTCGATGATGCCCTGCGCACCCGACTGACTACGCATTTTGACGCCCAGGCGCTCACCGAGCTGACGGCATTGATCGGCTTGCAAAATCTGTCAGCCCGTTTTAATTCTGCCATGGACATTCCCGCTCAGGGGCTGTGCCGTATTCCTGACAAACGTTCTTAAGGAGAGATGATGCGCCATTGTGTATGGTTGCTGGGATTGTTATCGCTGTTTTCTTTGGCAACACATGCCAGTGACTGGCAGGAAATTAAAAATGAGGCCAAAGGGCAAACCGTCTGGTTTAACGCCTGGGGCGGCGATACCGCAATTAACCGTTATCTCGACTGGGTTAGCGGCGAGTTGAAAACCCATTACGCCATCAACCTGAAAATCGTCCGTCTGGCGGATGCCGCAGACGCGGTGAAGCGCATTCAGACCGAAGCTGCTGCCGGACGCAAAACGGGCGGCTCGGTGGATCTGCTCTGGGTGAACGGCGAAAACTTTCGTACCTTAAAAGAGGCTAATTTACTGCAAACTGACTGGTCGGAGACTCTGCCCAACTGGCGCTATGTCGACACACAGCAGCCGGTGCGGGAAGATTTTTCAGTGCCGACACAAGGTGCGGAATCGCCCTGGGGCGGCGCACAGCTGACATTTATCGCCCGACGCGATCAGACACCACAGCCACCGAAAACGCCGCAAGCCTTACTGGAATTTGCCAAAGCCACCCCTGGTACGGTTACCTATCCGCGCCCACCGGACTTTACCGGCACCGCGTTTCTTGAACAGCTGCTGATTATGCTGACGCCCGATCCCGCTGCATTAAAAAAAGCGCCGGACGATGCCACTTTCGCCCGCGTCACTGCGCCATTGTGGCAATATCTTGATGCACTGCATCCGTATTTGTGGCGCGAAGGAAAAGATTTCCCGCCTTCGCCCGCGCGGATGGATGCTCTGCTGAAAGCCGGCACATTGCGCCTGTCGCTGACTTTTAATCCTGCTCATGCGCAGCAAAAAATCGCCAGCGGCGATTTACCCACCAGCAGTTACAGCTTTGGCTTTAGCGAGGGAATGATTGGCAACGTGCATTTCGTCACCATTCCAGCCAACGCAACTGCCAGTGCTGCGGCAAAAGTCGTCGCCAACTTCCTGTTGTCACCTGAAGCACAACTGCGTAAAGCGGATCCCGCTGTCTGGGGCGATCCTTCGGTTCTCGATCCGCAAAAACTACCTGCCGGGCAGCGTGAAGCATTGCAATCAAGAATGCCGCAGGATCTGCCGCCGGTACTGGCGGAACCGCATGCTGGTTGGGTAAATGCGCTGGAACAAGAATGGCTACGCCGTTACGGTACGCATTAATTTCTTTGCTGTGGGTGGTGATGGCGGTGATTTACGCACCGCTGGTACCGTCGGCTTTCACGCTGATAACACCTGCCATGTCGCTGACGCACTGGCAGATGTTATTTGCCGATCCACAGTTACCGCAGGCATTACTGGCGACGCTGGTGTCGACAACCATCGCGGCGGTCGGCGCTTTGTTTATTGCCCTGCTGGTGATAGTAGCGCTATGGCCTGGGCCGAAATGGCAGCATCTGTGCGCCCGTCTGCCGTGGCTACTCGCCATCCCCCACGTGGCTTTTGCCACCAGCGCCCTGCTGCTCTTTGCTGACGGAGGGCTGCTTTATGACTATTTCCCATATTTCACTCCGCCAATGGACAAATTGGGTATTGGGCTGGGCTTCACGCTGGCGGTGAAAGAAAGCGCATTTCTGCTGTGGATCTTATTGGCAGCACTGAGTGAAAAACGCCTGGTACAGCAAGTTATTGTACTGGATTCGCTGGGCTACAGCCGCTGGCAATGCCTGAACTGGTTGTTATTGCCCTCCGTCGCGCCTGCGCTGGCAATGGCGATGTTGGCGATTGTCGCCTGGTCGCTTTCGGTCGTGGATGTAGCGATTATTCTTGGTCCGGGTAATCCACCGACGCTGGCGGTAATTAGCTGGCAGTGGTTAACCCAGGGCGACATTGACCAACAAACAAAAGGCGCGCTTGCCAGCCTGCTGCTGATGCTGTTACTCGCCGCCTACGTTTTGCTTGGTTATCTATTATGGCGCGCCTGGCGATGTACGATCCCCCGGGAAGATGGCATTCGCATGCCAGCCACGCCTTTATTGCCAGGGAAGATGCTGGCGAAGTTGTTACCCTTAACTGGCGTGCTCTGTGTGATTCTGCTGGCGATCCTCGCGAATCAGTCGACGATCAATAACGAGGCGCTGCTCAATAGCCTGACGATGGGACTGGTGGCGACATTCATCGCTTTGGTTCTGTTGCTGCTGTGGCTGGAATGGGGGCCACAGCGTCGCCAGTTGTGGCTATGGTTGCCCATATTATTACCCGCCTTGCCGCTGGTGGCGGGCCAGTACACGCTGGCGCTATGGCTCAACCTGGATGGTAGCTGGACGGCGGTGGTGTGGGGGCATCTGCTGTGGGTGATGCCGTGGATGTTGTTTATCCTGCAACCGGCCTGGCGGCGCATCGATTCACGATTAATATTGATTGCGCAGACGCTGGGTTGGTCACGGGCCAAAACCTTCTTTTACGTGAAATGTCCGCTAATGCTGCGCCCTGCGCTGATTGCCTTCGCTGTCGGATTTTCAGTGAGTATTGCGCAGTATATGCCAACGCTGTGGCTGGGAGCCGGACGTTTCTCGACGCTCACCACCGAAGCGGTAGCGTTAAGTAGCGGCGGTAGTAACAGCATTCTCGCCACCCAGGCCCTATGGCAACTGCTTTTGCCACTTATTATTTTTGCCCTGACCGCGTTAGTCGCAAAATGGGTAGGTTTTATCAGACAAGGACTCCGCTAATGCTCTGCGTGAAAGATGTTTCGCTGCGTTTGCCTGAAAGCTGTTTACTGGAAGACGTTAACTTTACAGTCAATAAAGGTGACATTGTCACGTTAATGGGCCCCTCAGGCTGTGGTAAGTCTTCTCTGTTTTCATGGATGATTGGTGCGCTTTCCGGGCAATTTTCTTGTACAGGTGAGCTATGGCTCAATGATCAACGTATCGATACCCTGCCCACCGCCCGGCGTCAGATTGGTATTCTTTTCCAGGATGCGCTGTTATTTGACCAGTTCAGCGTCGGACAGAATTTGCTTCTGGCGCTACCGTCGACGCTCAAGGGGACGGCCAGGCGCAATGCCGTGAAAGACGCGCTTGAGCGAGCGGGACTGGCTGAAACTTATCACCAGGACCCTGCGACATTATCAGGCGGTCAGCGAGCGCGGGTGGCCCTGCTGCGCGCCCTTCTCGCACAGCCAAAGGCATTATTGCTTGATGAACCGTTCAGCCGTCTTGACGTAGCTCTGCGCGATAATTTTCGTCAGTGGGTATTCAATGAAGTTCGCGAGCTGGCGATCCCCGTCGTTCAGGTAACCCACGATCTTCAGGATGTTCCTGCCGATAGTCCCGTTATGGATATGACGCGGTGGTCAGAAAATTACAACAAACTGCGATAACGCAAAGTTTTTCCCGATGTGTCAGTTCAGAATGGCGCACTCAAAACTACAATGTCGGGATTTTCGATGAAACGTGTTTCTCAAATGACCGCGCTGGCAATGGCTTTAGGGCTGGCTTGCGCTTCTTCGTGGGCCGCTGAACTGGCGAAGCCTCTTACACTTGACCAGCTTCAACAACAAAATGGCAAAGCGATTGATACTCGCCCCAGCGCGTTTTATAACGGCTGGCCACAAACCCTAAATGGCCCTTCCGGTCATGAACCTGCCGCCTTAAACCTTTCTGCTAGCTGGCTCGACAAAATGAGCACCGAGCAGCTCAACGAGTGGATCAAGCTGCATAACCTAAAAACGGATGCCCCGGTGGCGCTGTACGGTAATGACAAAGATGTCGATGCCGTTAAAACGCGACTACAAAAAGCAGGCTTTACGCACATCTCTATCTTGAGTGATGCACTGAGCGAACCTTCCCGACTGCAAAAACTGCCGCACTTTGAACAGCTGGTATATCCGCAGTGGCTGCATGACCTGCAACAAGGTAAAGAAGTTACGGCGAAACCTGCGGGTGACTGGAAAGTCATTGAAGCAGCCTGGGGCGCACCAAAGTTTTACCTTATCAGCCATATTCCCGGCGCTGACTACATCGATACCAACGAAGTGGAAAGCGAACCGCTGTGGAATAAAGTTTCTGATGAACAGCTTAAAGCAATGCTGGCGAAGCACGGCATTCGTCATGACACCACGGTCATTCTCTACGGGCGTGATGTTTACGCCGCAGCGCGCGTGGCGCAAATTATGCTCTACGCTGGCGTGAAAGATGTGCGACTGCTGGATGGCGGCTGGCAAACCTGGTCCGACGCAGGTCTGCCCGTTGAGCGCGGTACGCCACCGAAAGTGAAACCGGAACCGGATTTCGGCGTGAAGATCCCGGCACAACCGCAACTGATGCTCGATATGGAACAGGCGCGCGGTCTGCTACATCGCCAGGATGCCTCACTGGTCAGCGTACGTTCCTGGGCGGAATTTATCGGCACCACCAGCGGCTATGACTACATCAAGCCAAAAGGTGACATTCCGGGCGCACGTTGGGGCCATGCGGGCAGCGATTCAACGCATATGGAAGATTTCCATAACCCAGACGGCACCATGCGTACTGCCGATGACGTCGCGGCAATGTGGAAAGAATGGAATATCCTGCCGGATCAACAAGTCTCGTTCTACTGCGGCACCGGCTGGCGCGCCTCAGAAACCTTTATGTATGCACGCGCAATGGGCTGGAATAACGTCTCCGTTTATGACGGTGGCTGGTACGAATGGAGCAGCGATCCAAAAAATCCGGTAGCAACTGGTGAACGCGGCCCGGACAGTAGCCAATAACACGGCAATTACTGACGCTGAAGCGACTTCAGCGTCAGATATCCACTCCAAATCCGCGTAAATGTTGTCATCCAACAAAGCGCGCCAAATATCCATGCAAACCACGGGAAATATTCCGGAAAGAGACAACTTAAAACAAACAGCAAAATCGTCTCGCTGCCTTCTGTTAACCCGCCCAGATAGTAAAACGATTTGTGCGCATAACCGGGATTATCAATCTGATGTTTCGCCGCCAGTGCAGCAAATGCGAGAAAACTGCTGCCCGTGCCGATAAACGCAAACAGCAGCCAGCCGCCCGCCAGCGCATTTTGTTCCGGTGCGGCGAGAATAAACCCGAACGGTACCAGCGCGTAAAAAAGAAAATCCAACGAAATATCGAGAAAGCCCCCCGCGTCGGTTAACCCTCTGCGCCGCGCCAGCGCACCGTCCAGACCATCAAGCAACCTGTTCAGTAAAATGGCAATCACCGCCGCCAGATACCAGTCCAGTGCCAGAAACGGCAGTGCCAGCACGCCGATGGCAAATCCCACTAACGTTAAACCATCAGGTGTAATGCCAGGTTTATCCAGAACCCGCACGCACTGATGCAACAAAGGCTTAATTCGGGGATGAAGATGGCGGTCTAACACGGGTACTCCTTAAGAAATAAAACCCTTCAGCTCGGGCAACACTGCGGATATTATGGCATTTTTCCTGTATTCGACCGTGTGTAATTTATGGAAATGATTGATGTTGTTGCCGCCATTATCGAACGGGATGGCAAAATTTTAATCGCGCAACGCCCTGTCCATAGCGATCAGGCGGGGTTATGGGAGCTTGCTGGCGGTAAAGTCGAACCAGGAGAAAGCCAGCCGCAGGCGCTGACACGCGAGTTGCGTGAAGAGCTCGGTATCGATGCTATCATCGGGAAATATGTAGCCAGCCACCAGCGGGAAGTTTCAGGGCGGATTATCCATCTTCATGCCTGGCACGTACCCGACTTCCACGGGACGTTACAGGCACATGAACATCAGGCGTTGGTCTGGTGCTCACCTGAAGAGGCAATGCAATATCCGCTGGCCCCTGCTGACATTCCGCTTTTACAGGCGTTTATGGCTTTACGCGCCGCCAGACCAACGGATTAGTGCTAATGGTTTTATCATCCCGCTGGCATTGCAACAGTATTCCCTCTGCTTTAATTACGGCCCCTTCAGAATAGTTTTGATCCTGATAAACGCAGCACTGGCTACAGGGCTGCGCCGACTGTCCGCCAGAATTAAACACTTCCGGCGGCACATTCACTTCCACATCCGGACGATAATGCTGATTAGCCAGCGCAAAAAACGGGAATACCAACGCTACGGCGAACAATGCTCGACTCACTGGAAACTCCTTATATTTCGTTGCCTATGTACTGATATCGGTAGGCCGACGGCAAAACTTAAGCGTCAGGTGGTCTGATGCGGCGTGAATGCCTTATCCACCAAATGTCCCCATTTTGGTAGGCCGAAGAAGATGTATCCGACATTAGGCGGCGTTTATAAATTCCTCACATTATTAATTTGCTTTCCGGTGTCATTTTTTACTTGCTTACCGTCACATTCTTGATGGTATAGTCGAAAACTGCAAAACAAACAACATACGCACAATCGTCTTAATATATAAGGGTTTTATATCTATGGATCAGACATATTCTCTGGAGTCATTCCTCAACCATGTACAAAAGCGCGACCCGAATCAAACCGAGTTCGCGCAGGCCGTTCGTGAAGTAATGACTACTCTCTGGCCTTTTCTTGAACAAAATCCCCAATATCGCCAGATGTCATTACTGGAGCGCCTGGTTGAACCGGAGCGCGTGATCCAGTTTCGCGTGGTATGGGTTGACGATCGCAACCAGGTGCAGGTCAACCGAGCATGGCGCGTCCAGTTCAGCTCCGCCATCGGTCCGTACAAAGGCGGTATGCGTTTCCACCCGTCAGTTAACCTCTCCATTCTCAAATTCCTCGGCTTCGAGCAAACCTTCAAAAATGCCCTGACTACCCTGCCGATGGGCGGTGGTAAAGGTGGCAGCGATTTCGACCCGAAAGGGAAAAGCGAAGGCGAAGTGATGCGTTTCTGCCAGGCACTGATGACTGAACTGTATCGCCACCTGGGCGCGGATACCGACGTTCCGGCAGGTGATATCGGCGTTGGAGGTCGTGAAGTTGGCTTTATGGCAGGGATGATGAAAAAGCTGTCTAACAATACCGCCTGCGTCTTCACCGGTAAGGGTCTTTCTTTTGGCGGCAGTCTTATTCGCCCGGAAGCCACCGGTTACGGTCTGGTTTATTTCACAGAAGCGATGCTGAAACGCCACGGTATGGGTTTTGAAGGAATGCGCGTTTCCGTTTCTGGCTCCGGCAACGTCGCCCAGTACGCTATCGAAAAAGCGATGGAATTTGGCGCTCGCGTGGTCACGGCATCAGACTCCAGCGGCACAGTGGTTGATGAAAGCGGATTCACAAAAGAGAAACTGGCGCGTCTTATCGAAATCAAAGCTAGCCGCGATGGTCGAGTGTCAGATTACGCCAAAGAATTTGGCCTGGTCTATCTCGAAGGCCAACAGCCGTGGTCCGTACCAGTTGATATCGCCCTGCCTTGCGCCACCCAGAACGAACTGGATGTTGACGCCGCGCATCAGCTTATCGCCAATGGCGTTAAAGCCGTCGCCGAAGGGGCAAATATGCCAACCACCATCGAAGCGACTGAACTGTTCCAGCAGGCAGGCGTACTGTTTGCTCCGGGTAAAGCGGCTAATGCTGGCGGTGTAGCAACATCGGGCCTGGAAATGGCGCAAAACGCTGCGCGTCTGGGCTGGAAAGCCGAGAAAGTTGACGCACGTTTGCATCACATCATGCTGGATATCCACCATGCCTGTGTTGAACATGGTGGTGAAGGTGAGCAAACCAACTACGTGCAGGGCGCGAACATTGCGGGCTTTGTGAAGGTTGCGGATGCGATGTTAAGCCAGGGCGTGATTTAATCGTTATTACAATCGTCTGGTTTTCCTTATAACCAGACGATTTTCCCTGAGTTAATTAAATCCTTAGCAGACGTTTGCAATTTGCAGCCGTTTGTTCTGCATCCTGAATATCCTGTTCAGACATTAAGCATCGCAACGCATCTTTTTCAATCCAGGGGTTGTTATTTCCGGCAATTGTTAACCACATCCATGCTTGTCTATTATCAATTTTAGTGCCTGTCCCCTGAGCATACATTGCCGCAGTCTGGTGTTGCGCTTCGGTCGACCCTAAACGCGCCGCTTTTTCGTACCAGTGTAGCGCATGATTTTCATCTTTTGCGATATCTTTTGTACCGTAGAGATACATTTCGGCTAACAAAAATATCGCCTCTATTCGCCCACGCTGCGCTGCACCAGTAAGCCATTGAATAGCCTCAGCGTTATTTTCAGGATCATCATTGTTGGTTAAATAATATTTCCCCAATTCATACATGGCATCCCCGGAACCATTTTTTGCAGATATGGTAAACCAGTGCAGTGCTTTTTCCGGATCCTGAGGAATTTTTTCGCTTTCACTATACAACCTTGCAGTATGATATTGTGCGTCAGGATGGTCCTGTTCCGCCGATTGCAAAAACCAACGATGGGCCTGCACCTCATCACGCGCCACACCAATACCTTGTATATACATTTGTCCCAACTCATATTGGGCCAGTTCATGTCCTTGTGTGGCGGCAGATAAATACCACCGTAATGCTTCTTCATAATTTCGTAATGGTGCAACAGCAAAGCGGGAGATACAGGCAAGTTCATATTGCGCAGATGTTTTGCCATTTTCGGCTGCAAGTAAAAACCATTTTCTTGCCTCACTAATGTTCTTGTCCGTCCCCTTTCCATCGTTATACATAACGCCCAACGCATACTGAGCATCGATAACATTATGCTGTGCGGCGCGGGTAAACCAGTTAAAGGCTAATTTTAGATCCTGTGAAACCTCATCACCTTCGTAATACATTTTGCCAAGAGAATACCAGGCAAGTGAATAGCCTTGCTCTGCAGCATGTAAGCAAGACTGGAATACAGAAGATGGATAATAATAAAGACCTTTTAATTTTATAGCATTTAACAACTTTTCATATCCACTATGATGTTGCATCGCTAAATTATTGAAGCGTTCTGTTAATTTCCACTTGCGAATCATTTTTTCTTTTCGCCAGGAATATGATAAGCGCTCTATTAACAATGCCATATAATTGTCTGACAGTTCAAATTCAGCAACTTTATTTAATACTGCGATATCAAACCATTTCAGGCTCTCTTCATTATCCTTTAATGATTGATAAATCGTAGCCATTTCCTTCCCGTTTTCCATTTCTTCCAGTGGAGACAAGTTACTGGCAAAGAAAGGGGTAATTTGTTTTTCGATGCGATAATAAAGAAGACAACTTTCGTTAATTTCTGTCTGGATTACGGGTTGACGACTGCCTGCAACTAAATGCCATCTGAACGTTTGTGATGCAGCGAGAGTTAATAGTGGCCGGAATACCCGATGAAGATGCAGTAATAACGCTTCTTCAAAGCACATTCGTGAGCTGAGATCTTTATGCTCAAGGAAAGATAACGCCTTAGCAAGTTGCATGGGGGCGTGTTCGGGAATAGCTTCATTCTCCTCAAAGAGCATATCCAGCACGGCTTGCCAGGTGAGCTCCCCTTCTGATTTAACAGCGATGTCTGGAAGTGGATGACCAGAAAAGGTGTTGGGTGCGCGAAATGTCATCACAGGACGAGGATGAACAATACCCCTGGACATATTGATCGGTTGCTCTTCTTCCTCTTCTTGCCACTGTTCTTCTTCATCTTCTTGCCACAGCTCTTCGTCGTCATAACGTAAAGCCTGTTCATAAGCATCGTGCAATTGTTGCCAGGCTTCGGGAGAATCTTCCGGGCGGCAATTTTTTTACCAGTTGCGCATAACGACGCTTAATATCTCGTTCTTCCACGCCAGGTTGTAAACCTAATATTTCCCAGCAGTTCATTGCAGACGCTCCCATTCCAGAGAGTCTAATGTAGGTTCAACTTTAGCCCGAAAATCAGCAAGTTGATCAGGATCCTGCTTCTCGAGTAGATAACTGAATTGACGAGAGCAATTGCTTATCCAGTCTCGTGTTTCCGCAAGCGTAAGTTGATAGAGGTTATCAAGACGGGCAATAAAGGCCTGGTTTATCTGTTCATCGCGTGGGTGAATTTTTAACAGGCTTAATTTGGACAACGACTGCTGTATTTGTTCTTCCGTTAATGCCCCTGGATTCTGTTCAATAACCAGACTATTTTAGCCCCTGTCAGTGGCACGCTGATATCGACATCAAGAATACCGTTAATGTCGTACGTAAAACGAACATCAATACGCACAACACCGGCCGGTTTTGGGGGAACATTCACTGACAACTCCGCAAGGAAAATATTATCAGCCACCATCCTGCTTTCACCCTGGTAGATTTTAAAATTAACCTCTGTTTGTTGATCATGTGCCGTGTAAAAGGCACGAACGCGACTACAAGGAATACTCCTGTTACGCTCAATAACGGGTGCAAAATAGCCCGATTCGCGGGTATGCCCCAGCGATTTAGAGGTATCAACGCCCAGCGTATAAGGGCAAACATCGGTCACTACTACATCTTGTAATTCGCTGTGGCGCGCTTTAAGTGCGGCCTGAATAGCCGCGCCCTGAGCAATGACTTCATCAGGGTTTAAATGCATTGCCGGTATACGACCAAAAAGTCGTGTCACAAGTTTGCGAATCAGCGGCATACGTGTAGTGCCACCCACAAGAACGACCTGGTCTAATTGGCTAATATTAATTTTGGCATCGCGAATTGCCCGTTCCAGTGGCATACGGATTTGCTCGAAAAAGGTCTGTAATAAAAATTCAAATTTTTCTGTGGTCAGATGCCAGTAATATCGCCTTCCTTCAATCTCCATACTGAAAGTAGCTTCGTCGCGCATACTAAGCACGCGTTTCACACGCTCCGCTTCAATGCGTAAATGGCGCTGGAGTGTCGGTTCACGCCATTCAATATTTTCAGGAAGATCCATACGTGAGCAATATGCATCGATCAGGATATCGACAATATCTTCACCACCTAAAAAGTTATCCCCGGCACTGGCACGTACTTCCATAATGTTGTCAAACAACTCCAGTATGGAGACATCGAATGTACCACCACCTAAATCGAATACCAGAAACTGATGTTCATCATCTTTATTATGCAAACCATACGCCAGTGCAGCGGCGGTTGGTTCGTTAATTAAACGTTCGACGTTTAAGCCTGCCATTGAAGCTGCCAATTTTGTTGCTTTGCGTTGCACATCACCAAAATAAGCAGGTACGCTAATTACTGCTTCTGTTATCTCTTCACCTAAATAGCTTTCAGCATCTTCTTTTAGCTGACGTAATATCAGCGATGAGAGTTCTTCTGCCCGAAATTCACGTCCGCCCAATTTAAACGTCTTTGATGTGCCCATCATGCGTTTAAAATTGGCTGCGCAGTTTTGTGGTTTGATGAGTTGCAGGTCACGAGCTGCCTCCCCTGTCAAAACTATACCATCTTCGTCAACACAAACTACGCTGGGCGTTAAAAACTTGCCTAACGCATTGGGGATCAGTTCACTTTGTCCATTTCGCCAGACTGCTGCCAGACTGTTAGTCGTCCCTAGATCGATACCGATAATCATAATTATCCTCTTCAAATAAATGAACTGATCCTTTTATAGAGCAGTTATATATATTCGTTTTGTGAATAATGTTCACAATCCCTGCATTTTAAAATAATTTATAATGATGCAGCCCATAACATTAATCACGTGAATATAAAGATATTCCGTTAATAATTTTAGCTGTGGATATTTATATCATAATAAATAAAGCCAATGGCAGAATATCTACCACTGGCTTTGTTTAAGAGTGGAAACCGAATTAATTAGCAGAATCCGTATTATCTTTTTGGGGCTTTGCCACTTTTTTCACACGTTTATTGGGTGCTTTTTTAACTGACTCCCCACCTGGTGCCACAATTCCCCTGAACTGCCTGACTGGAGTGCTGCGAGCCTGATCAATCAGTTGGTAAAGCGTCCCCACCAGCGGCTGCATAAAGTCCTGATAGCGACACTGCTTTTCGCTGATTTGCGTCAGCACCGATTCCCAGTGAGCGGTCATGTCCGGTCGCGTCGCCATCTCTGGCAGCGAATGGAATAACGCTTTTCCGGCGTCGGTGGAGTGGATATAGCGCCCTTTTTTGGTCAGGAAACCACGCTTGAACAACAGTTCAATAATCCCGGCTCGGGTCGCTTCTGTTCCCAGACCATCGGTCGCACGGAGGATCTTTTTCAGATCTTTATCCTGAACAAAGCGCGCGATCCCGGTCATCGCCGAAAGCAGTGTTGCATCGGTAAAATGGCGTGGCGGCTGGGTTTGCCGCTCTACCACTTCGCCCCTCTCGCACAGCAACTCATCACCTTTCGCCACCACAGGCAGTGGCGTGCCGTCGTTTTCTTCATCGCGCTCTTTGCTGCCTAACAGCGTGCGCCAGCCTGCTTCAGCAAGAAAACGGGCTTTAGCGACAAATTTGCCTTTGGCAATGTCCAGTTCGATAACACACTTGCGGAACACCGCATCCGGGCAGAACTGCATCAAGTACTGACGGGCAATCAGGTTATAGACCTTCGATTCGTTCTCCGTCAGGTTGATGGCAGAACTACGCGCGGTCGGGATAATGGCGTGGTGAGCATCGACCTTTTTGTCATCCCAGCAGCGGTTGCGTAAATTCGGGTCAACCACCGGCTGCGGCAATAGTCCCGGCGCATGAACGCTGATGGCATTCATCACCGCGTGGCGTCCGGCAAAATGTTCTTCTGGCAAATAACGACAATCGGAACGCGGATAAGTGATTAGCTTGTGTGTTTCGTACAGCTTCTGGCAGATATCAAGCACGTTCTGCGCACTCAGACCAAAGCGTTTTGCCGCTTCAATCTGCAACGCTGAAAGCGAAAACGGCAGCGGCGCGGATTCTGATTCCCGTTTATCGTTATAGCTGGTGACGATCGCCGGTTGACCACTGATGCGGTTAACCACATGCTCCGCCAGCGGGCGATGCAATAAACGCCCTTCTTCATCCTGGTACGGCTCGCACGCTTCACTCGGCTGCCAGATGGCAGTAAATCGTTCATCGGCAGGCGTCACGATGTGCGCTTTGACTTCAAAAAAGTCTTTCGCCACGAAGTTTTCTATTTCTTCATCGCGCCGCACCACCAGCCCAAGAACGGGAGTCTGTACGCGCCCAACGGAAAGTACACCCTGATAGCCAGCATTGCGACCGAGAATGGTATACGCGCGGGTCATATTGATACCGTACAGCCAGTCGGCACGCGCTCGCGCCAGTGCAGAAACGCATAACGGTACAAACTCGCTATTGGAGCGAAGACGATCGATCGCCCGCTCAACCGCCTGCGGGTTCAGGTCGTTGATCAAGCAACGCTGAACTTGCTGGCGCTTTTCCGGTGCCAGTTGCAGGTAGTCCAGCACTTCATCCACCAGCAATTGCCCTTCACGATCCGGGTCACCGGCATGAACAATTTCGCTGGCTTCATGCAGAAAGCGTTTAATGACGTTAAGTTGTTTGGTTACGGAGGGGCGCGGTTGCAGTTGCCACTTTTCCGGGACAATCGGCAAATCCGCCAGATTCCAGCGCGCATAGCGGCTGTCGTAGACGTCTGGCTGCGCCTGCTCAAGCAGGTGACCGATACACCAGGTCACCACCTGACCATTGCCGCACTCGATAAAGCCATCGCCTTTGCGGTGCGGTTTGGGCAGGACATCAGCAATAGCGCGTGCCAGACTCGGTTTTCGGCTATAAACAACCGCATTGAATTAACGGATCTCAACCATGGCACGACCGCCACGCGCAGGCACCAGTTCGCCAATCGCCGTCAGTTCAATGCCAAACTCGGCTGCGGTAGCTTTGACTTCATTTTCAGCTTCCGGCATAACCGCCAGCAGCAGACCACCGGAAGTTTGCGGATCGCACAACAGATCTCGAACTTCACGCGGCATTTCGCCCATCAAATGGCCGTAGCTGGCAAAGTTGCGTTCGGTGCCACCCGGCACAGCGCCCAGTTTAATGTACTCTTCCACGCCCGGCAGTTTCGGGATCGCTTCATAGTCAACGCGCGCCTGCACACCTGCGCCCTGACACATTTCGCTCAAGTGGCCCAGCAGACCAAAACCGGTGACGTCGGTCATCGCTTTTACGCCTTCAATGTTGGCAAATGACGCACCTGCGATATTCATCCGGCACATCACTTCCGTCGCCAGCCCCTGATGCTCTGGTTTGAGCAGTGATTTTTTCTCAGCCGTGGTAAGAACGCCAATTCCCAGCGGTTTCGTCAGGAACAGTTTGCATCCGGCTTGTGCGGTACTGTTTTTCTTCACTCGCTCGGTCGGTACGATCCCCGTCACCGCCAGACCAAAAATCGGCTCCGGCGCGTCGATGGAGTGACCGCCTGCCAGCGCAATACCCGCCTGACGGCACGCATAGCGGCCACCTTCGGTCACTTCGCGGGCAATTTCCGGGGAAAGTTTGTTAATCGGCCAGCCAAGGATCGCAATGGCCATAATCGGTTTGCCGCCCATCGCGAAGATATCGCTGATAGCATTAGTCGCCGCAATGCGGCCAAAATCGAAAGGATTATCAACGATCGGCATAAAGAAATCGGTGGTGCTGATGACACTGGTGCCATTACCAAGATCGTATACTGCCGCATCGTCGCGGGTTTCGTTTCCCACGAGCAAATTCGGATCAACAAACTTCGCCTGCTCGCTGTGCAGAATGGTTTCCAACACTTTTGGGGAAATTTTACAGCCGCAACCTGCTCCGTGGCTGTATTGGGTCAAACGAATCGAGTTCTCGCTCATGGACATCTCCTGTCAATGCAATCCGGGTATGGTAACCTTCATTCCGTGAAGTGATAAGTGAGAGTGTCTGAATTCCTGCGCCTTTGCTCATAATCCAGACAGTTTTGCGAAAATTATCAAAAATAAGTCACAAACGGCGTCGGATCCGGAACGTTAATCGACGTTGACGCTTTCAATTGCGGCGTGCCGAGATAGAGAAAGCCGACAATTTTATCCTGCTCCCGACAGCCGAACGCCTCGCGCACCACCGGACTTTCGGTTAACCCACCACTACGCCAGATGCCGCCAAAGCCCTGGGCAACCGCCGCCATTTGCATCGCCATAACCGCGCAACCCGCAGACATCTCCTGCTCCCAACGCGGGACTTTATGATTTTCTTCACATTTCGCCACCACGGTGATGATGAGCGGCGCACGGAACGGGGCATTACGGGCTTTGTCGATAGCTTTATCATCACTACCCGCAGCAATTGCACCCTGTTGCAGCACGGTACTGAAACGTTCGCGGCCTTCCCCTTCAATCACAAAAAAATGCCACGGTTGCATGGACTTATGGTCCGGTGCACGCATTCCGGCACGCAGGATATTTTGCAGTTGTTCGCCAGTCGGAGCAGGTTCAGCCAGACGTGAGGCGCTGCGGCGGTTGATCAATAGTTCGAGTGCATCCATTTGATTAACTCCTGTCATGATGTTTATTCACAAAATTAACACGAGAGTGGATTTTGTTACAGCACAGTCCGCGATTCCTGCTGACAAGTGCCGGTTGGGTCATTACGATAACCACATCTATTGCACCTGCAACAGGTGTGACCTTTAGTCTGGGAGAATACATGCGAACCCTTTGGCGATTTATTGCCGGATTTTTTAAATGGACGTGGCGTCTGCTCAATTTTGTCCGTGAAATGGTACTTAACCTGTTCTTTATTTTCCTCGTGCTGGTTGGCGTGGGGATCTGGATGCAGGTCAGTAGTAGCGATACCAAAGAAACCGCCGGTCGTGGCGCATTACTGCTCGATATTTCAGGCGTGATCGTCGATAAGCCCGACAGTTCGCAGCGGTTTAGTAAGTTAAGCCGCCAGCTGCTTGGCGCCAGTTCCGATCGTCTGCAGGAAAATTCACTGTTTGATATCGTGAACACGATTCGCCAGGCTAAAGATGACCGGAATATCACCGGTATCGTGATGGATTTGAAAGATTTTGCGGGCGGCGACCAACCGTCTATGCAGTACATCGGCAAAGCCCTGAAAGAGTTTCGTGACAGCGGTAAACCGGTTTATGCCATTGGCGAGAACTACAGCCAGGGGCAATATTATCTCGCAAGTTTCGCCAACAAAATTTGGCTGTCCCCGCAAGGCGCGGTTGATCTGCACGGTTTTGCCACCAACGGTCTGTACTACAAATCGTTGCTGGATAAGCTGAAAGTTTCCACCCATGTGTTCCGCGTGGGTACGTATAAATCTGCCGTTGAACCGTTTATTCGTGATGATATGTCCCCGGCGGCTCGCGAAGCCGATAGCCGTTGGATTGGCGAACTGTGGCAAAACTATCTCAACACCGTTGCCGCTAACCGCCAGATCCCTGCCCAGCAGGTATTCCCTGGGGCGCAAGGGCTACTTGCAGGCTTAACCAAAACGGGTGGCGATACTGCGAAGTACGCGCTGGACAACAAACTGGTCGACGCGCTGGCAACGAATGCCGAAATTGAAAAAGCCCTGACCAAAGAGTTTGGCTGGAGCAAGGCTGATAAAAATTATCGCGCCATCAGTTATTACGATTACGCACTGAAAACTCCGGCTGATACCGGCGATAGCATCGGTGTCGTCTTCGCTAATGGCGCGATTATGGATGGCGAAGAAACTCAGGGGAATGTTGGCGGCGATACGACTGCGGCACAAATCCGTGACGCTCGCCTTGATCCGAAAGTGAAAGCGATCGTTCTGCGCGTAAACAGCCCTGGCGGAAGCGTAACGGCTTCTGAAGTGATTCGCTCTGAACTGGCAGCCGCCAGAGCCGCTGGCAAGCCTGTGGTTGTGTCAATGGGCGGTATGGCGGCATCCGGTGGTTACTGGATCTCCACGCCGGCCAATTACATTGTGGCTAACCCGAGCACCCTGACCGGTTCTATCGGTATCTTCGGCGTGATCACCACGGTAGAAAACAGTCTCGATTCGATTGGTGTACATACCGATGGCGTTTCTACATCGCCACTGGCGGATGTTTCCATCACTAAATCACTGCCGCCAGAAGCGCAGCAGATGATGCAATTGAGCATTGAGAACGGCTATAAACGCTTTATCACGCTGGTTGCTGATTCGCGTAATTCGACGCCAGAGCAGATTGATAAAATCGCCCAGGGCCATGTCTGGACCGGTCAGGATGCAAAAGCGAATGGGCTGGTCGATAGTCTCGGTGATTTCGATGATGCAGTTGCCAAAGCGGCTGAACTGGCAAAACTGAAACAATGGCATCTGGAATATTACGTCGATGAACCGACCTTCTTCGACAAGGTGATGGACAACATGTCAGGTTCAGTACGGGCGATGCTGCCAGATACGCTCCAGACCATGCTGCCTGCGCCGCTGGCCTCGGTCGCTTCAACCGTTAAAAGCGAAAGCGACAAGCTGGCAGCCTTTAACGATCCGCAAAATCGTTACGCGTTTTGCCTGACCTGCGCCAACGTGCGTTAATTCCTGCAAATATGTGGCCGATATGCTGTCGGCCACGCTCCTGAACCGGACTGTCTTTCACTCCCTCTCTCCACTACATTCCCTTGCTCATTTAGCATCTGATATGGAGTCATCAGTGAATAAGGCACCCTCTTTAATTGCCGCTATTGTCCTCGGACTGGGGATCAGCGCCTGTGGTTATTTTGTTGGCGATGGTGTTAAACATCTAAAAACCAACAACCGTTATGTGAACGTGCGGGGGCTTTCAGAAAAAGAAGTTCGCGCAGATACGGCTGAATTAACAATTGCTATCAACTTTAAGGGTAATGTTCCTGGCGAACTGTTCCCGAAACTTGAAGATGCGCAGAAAAAGATTGTTGCCGAATTCCACGCTCAGGGGATTAACGATAAAGAGATCAACGTGGGTCAATGGACAAGTAAGCGAACGGATGCCTTTTACCTCAAAGATGATCCGACGATGCCACGCTATAACGCTGACGGGTCTGTTACGATAAAAACGCATAACGTTGCTGCCGTCGAAAAAATCGTCGCTAAATTAAACGACCTGCAAATCGCCACAGATGGCGCGATCGCTGATAGCAAAATCGCCTACCGCTTTAATGGTATTGGCGCAGTTCGCGCGGAGATGATTGCTGCCGCAACGAAAGACGCACGTAACGCAGCATTACAGTTTGCGACGGATTCAGGTAGTCAGGTGGGGTCCATTAGCGATGCGTCACAAGGCGTGTTCCAGATTTTCGCCAGTGGCAGTGACGAAGATGATCCCTCGGCGATTAACAAAACGGTGCGTGTAGTCACGACCGTAACCTATGCGTTGCAGGATTAACCATTTTTCTCCGGCGGAACGCTAATCCCTCTGTTCCGCCGGACTTTTCTCATATCCACAGAGTATCCAGGTGCGCTCGCTGCCCCTCACGTATATACTTTTGCTCTTTCGGTATCATTCATATCAATATCATGCAAAAGAAATCAATTTACGTTGCCTACACGGGCGGGACCATCGGGATGCAGCGTTCCGAGCAGGGATATATTCCGGTGTCGGGCCATCTACAACGCCAGCTGGCGCTGATGCCGGAATTCCATCGCCCAGAGATGCCGGATTTCACCATTCATGAATACACGCCGCTGATGGATTCTTCTGATATGACGCCAGAGGACTGGCAGCATATTGCTGAAGATATTAAAGCGCACTATGACGAGTACGATGGTTTTGTCATTCTGCACGGCACCGACACGATGGCGTATACCGCCTCTGCGCTGTCGTTCATGCTGGAGAACCTCGGAAAACCGGTTATTGTGACAGGGTCACAAATCCCATTAGCCGAGTTACGCTCTGACGGACAAATCAATTTGCTGAATGCGTTGTACGTTGCGGCGAACTATCCCATCAACGAAGTCACACTCTTTTTTAATAATCGCCTGTATCGCGGCAACCGCACCACCAAAGCCCATGCCGATGGTTTTGATGCCTTCGCGTCACCAAATCTTCCGCCGTTACTGGAAGCGGGTATTCATATTCGCCGTTTAAATACACCGCCCGCCCCACACGGCACTGGTGAGCTGATCGTTCATCCGATTACACCACAGCCGATCGGCGTAGTGACGATTTATCCAGGGATTTCTGCTGACGTCGTACGTAACTTCCTGCGTCAACCGGTTAAGGCGTTGATTCTGCGCTCTTATGGCGTGGGTAATGCGCCGCAAAACAAAGCATTCCTGCAAGAATTACAAGAAGCCAGCGATCGCGGAATTGTGGTGGTTAACCTGACACAATGCATGTCCGGTAAAGTGAATATGGGCGGTTATGCCACCGGTAACGCCCTCGCCCATGCCGGTGTTATTGGCGGTGCGGATATGACCGTAGAAGCCACGCTAACCAAACTGCACTACCTGCTCAGCCAGGGACTGGATACCGAAACCATTCGCAGGGCCATGAGCCAAAACCTACGCGGCGAACTGACGCCGGATGATTAAGGAGACTGTAATGCCCCAACGCGCTCTGTTACTGGTCGATTTACAAAATGATTTCTGCGCTGGCGGTGCGCTGGCTGTTGCCGAAGGCGATAGCACGGTTGATGTTGCTAATGCCCTGATAAGCTGGTGCAAAGCGCGCGGTGAAGCGGTCGTCGCTAGTCAGGACTGGCATCCGGCCAATCACGGCAGCTTCGCCAGCCAGCAAGGTGTAGAGCCTTATACACAGGGTCAGCTCGATGGCCTACCGCAAACCTTCTGGCCCGATCACTGTGTGCAACACAGCGAAGGTGCGGCGTTGCACCCTCTGCTGGCGCAAAAGTCGATTGATGCCGTGTTTCATAAAGGCGAAAATCCTTTAGTTGACAGTTACAGTGCCTTTTTTGATAACGGGCGGCGGCAGAAAACCGAGCTCGATGGTTGGTTGCGCGACCATGAAATCAATGAATTGATCGTTATGGGGCTGGCTACGGACTATTGCGTGAAGTTTACCGTCCTGGACGCATTACAGTTAGGTTATAAGGTGAACGTGATTACCGATGGCTGTCGTGGCGTGAATATCCAGCCGCAGGACAGTGCGCACGCGTTTATGGAGATGTCAGTTGCCGGGGCAACATTGTACACGCTGGCAGACTGGGAAGAGACGCAGGGATAAAATTAGTCAGATCCATCTCTGGCCTACAATTCCTTAATTACATCGTAGGCCAGATAAACACACCAGCGTTGCATCTGGCAATTGACACAATCAGCGAAGATTCAATTCACACCAGAAATTCGTTCCAGCGACACCTTCCGCGTTTCGATGCCAAAAATGGAGAGGACCAGCGCACATAACACCAACATGACACCAAGCACCATAAAGACCGTTATCGAACCATAATGTGTTAATAACGCCGCGACGCCATAAGGAGTGAAGACCGCGACGATTCGTCCTACTGCATTAACAAATCCCGAGCCGCGCAGGCGTAAATGGGTTGGCCAAAGTTCCGGGATATACACCGCAGACGCGAAACAAACATACATATAAAGAAAGAAGATCATCACCAGGCCATAGCCTAAAATAGCCCATTCTGTAGTTTGTATCGAATATATATATCCCAACACAGCAATAATTATAAGCAAAGACGAGCCAAATAATCGGCGAGGAAAGTGATCAATAACTAACGCAGCAATGAATATTCCCACCGGAGCACCAATCATAATAACAGCGGTCATTAATATCGATTTATCAACATCAATACCAGAGTTAACAAATATGGTCGGTATCCATACGGTGATGGTATAAAGTGAAATATTCATCGCAATTAAAACCGTAATCGCGACTAACGTGCGCCGCAACATCTCGCCTTTAAATAGCAACCAAAAAGTACCACTGATTTCATGACTCCGACTTTCGCTTTGCCTCAAAGCAAGTGGTGGTAGATGAATACCCTTCTCTTTTTCGATTTGCTGCTCTACTTCACGAAGTTGCCTTTCTGCTCCCGTTAATTGTCCAATACCCGCCAGCCAACGAGGCGACTCAATAAAATATTTACCAGAAAGTAACCATGCTAATATTATCCCAACGCCGCCCAGTAGAAACATTATGCGCCAACTGAAGAAAGCGATAACGACAACGCCAATCGCCGCTGACAACATGGGCGACCAGTTGCCGACAAATGAGAGTCGCGCGGACCATTTTCCACGAACCAGAGCGGGAATAAACTCAGTAAATGAAGCATAGCCAACCATAATCAACGCCCCCATTCCTGTCCCCATCAGGAAGCGAAAGAAGATGAGCCAGTACATATCAGGGACGAAAGAAGCGCCTGTCGCCGCAATACCGACAATCAGAAGGTTTATGCGGAATGCCCGGCGCCGTCCACAGTAATCACCAATGAATCCACCGGCAAGCGAACCGATGAAATAACCAAACATCAATGCCGACGTAAAAGCAGCATTGAGGAAATTATTTGACCATCCATTGCTTACCAGCTTTGCTAAGACGACATTACCGGAGTAACTCAAAAAGCCCGTTAATAACAGACTAAAACTTATAATGCCAAATATACGATAATGAAACCGGGCCAAAGGCAAGCGGTCCAGTCTTGCGCCAATTTGATCATATTGTTCCATTTGGTGCCTCGAATTTTGCTAAAAAAGGTAGCAATTGCGGCAAATTTACTTGCCGCATTTTTATCATCATTTTATTTCACAGGCGCTGGAACAAATAACATTGACAACGTGTGTTTAAGCTACCACACCAGCTGGATATTATTGTCTTTGCAAAATTCTTCCCATTCTGCACCCGGTGATTTATCAGTTATTATGTAATTAATATGACTAAAGTCAGCTAACTGGACAAAAGCTTTGCGATCAAACTTGGAGTGATCGACTAATAACGCGACTTCTGCCGCCTGGCGGATCATTGTCTTTTTGATTTCAGCTTCAGCTTCGTTCGAATCCAGCGCGCCACTGTTAATATCAAGACCTTTACAACTCATCACCATAATATCGACGTGATAACGACTGATGATCTCTTTAGTAATTCGCCCTTGCAGAGAAAGTGTATTTTTGTTTAGTTCCCCACCGGTTGAAACAACTTTAATTTCTGACTGAGCCAGAACATGAATGGCTTCCGCCGAGTTTGTCAGCAACGTCAGGTCACTACGGTCCTGTAACAATTTGAGCAATTCCATAACGGTACTACTGGAATCGGCTGCCATCGTCGTTTTATTGTCGATAAAGGGTAATGCTTTGCGAGCAATAAGCTGCTTCTCTTCATAAAACGACGAAGCGCGCTTATAAAAATGAATATTTTCCGTCAGCATCGCTGTATTTAAAACAGCGCCACCATAAGTTCTGGTCAAAAAACCTTCATCTTCCAGCTTCTCAAGATCGCGGCGAATGGTTTCTTCGGTTACCTGAAAAATCGAGCTCAAATTCGAAACCGTTACTTTTTTATCGTTGGCAACCATCTGTTTAATTGCCTGAATCCTGTCTTTTGCCGCCACGATTACACCCCTGTCTCTTTTACATCACATTAGCGCGATTATCGCATAAGCGATGTTTACTTTCAAAATAACCTGTTTGAATCACAGATTTTCATCACAGTTTTCAAAGAAACAGAGGTGGATCGTGTGGAGTAGTTAACGCCCCAGGGCCTCTGCCATTCCCCTCATCAATATTGCATCAGCATCCGATAAGTTGATATTCAGTGCCGCCACGTTTTCGCGTACCTGTTCCGGCGCGGTTGCTCCACTAAGAATGGAGATTAAATCACTCTGTTTTAATATCCACGCCAGCGCCAGAGTAGGAATTGTGCACTGATAACGCGCACAAAGTGGCCGCCACTGTTCAAGCATATCAATCACTTTGAGCATATTTTCACGCTGGAACCAAACTTTATTTGCCCGTGCTCCGCCCGGAATATAATCGCGAGTGATGGTACCTGTCAGCAGTCCCTGTTCTAACGGTGAATAGACCTGAACCACAATGCCGTTATCCTGACATAGCGGCAGCAGTTCGTTTTCCATTGCCCGATCGAGGATGCTATATTTCGCCTGAATAATATCCAGCTCACCATATCGCAGATATTCGCGTATATGGTCAGCTTCGACATTAGCAGCGCCTATCGAACGAATCTTCCCCTCAGCCTTCAGTTCATTAAGTACTGCTACGGTTTCTGCAATCGGCGTAAAACAAGGCGGCACCGACTGCCAGTGCGTCATGTAAATATCGATGTAGTCAATGCCGAGACGTTGCAAGCTGGCATCGACTTCTTCGCGGATAGATTCAGGAGAGAGGTTTTTGTACAACTGACGAACGCCGACTTTGTTGAATAAACTGCCTTCTCGTTCCCAGACAATACCGCATTTCGTTTCGACGACAATTTGTTCGCGAGGCAATTGTTTTAACGCCTGCCCGACAATAACTTCACTATTGCCAAAGTTATATCCTGGCGCAGTATCAATCAGGTTAATACCGCAACGATGAGCTTCAATAATTGTATCAATACAAATTTGCCGATCGAGATCGCCATTCCATGCAGGGCCACCGCCAATGGCCCATGTCCCCAACCCCATCCGAGAAAGCGTTATATCCGTTGTGCCTAAAGGTATCATTTTCATTTGCCTTCATTACCCTTCATATTCTTCCAGCAATTGTTCGACCAGCTTTCTGTTTTTCACACCGGTGGTGGCACCAACACTCAGTACCGATATAGCTGCCGTTGCATTGGCAAAGCGCGCGCATTCACGCAGCTCTTTACCTTCCAGCAGTGCCGCAATAAAACCTGAAGCAAAGTTATCGCCCGCGCCAATGGTGTCGATGGCCGTAATTCCCGCTACTGCTGGTACCGTCATCGTCATTTCACCACGCTTGATATAACAGCCGTTTTTACCCGTCTTAATTACTACCGTTTTTACACCGCACTCAAGAAAGCAGTCAGCAATTTCATCCAACGTATCTTTCCCTGTGAGTAATTTTGCCTCGGCAAAATTTGGAAACAGATAATCGACATAACTCAATGCTTCGCAAATATCATCCAGCGTTTCATTCAACCGCGGTTTGATCATATCGGCACAAATGATCATCTGCCGGGCTTTCGCTTGCGTAAAAATTTCTGTTAGCGCTTTACCATCCAATAGAGGACTGTTGAAAATACTGGCCAGTGATAATAATTTCGCCTGAGGAAACCGCGCAAAATCAACATCGTCAATATTCAATTTCCACAGACTGCCGTTACGGTTCGTGACAAACGTCCGCTCGCCATCCTCCGTCACCAGTCCAACGTTAATAGAGGTATCTATGCTGACATCCTGTTTCAGGCTTTGAATATCAATATTCTCTTTGCGACAATGGTCGAGAATAAATTGCCCTGCGGCATCTTTACCAATGCGGCTCATTAATGCGGTACGATGCCCCAGACGAGAAATAATTGTTGCTTCATTTATTGCATCGCCCCCGGTGGTCATTGCGATTCTTTCAAGAGGATAAGAATCCACATCAAAGATATTTTTACTGACCGGTTGTAATGGAATATCAACAATAGCGGCACCTATACAAATAACATCGAGATTATCCATATCATCATTCCGCTTTGCCATCAGAACCAAACAGTTTAATTTTTTCCAATGCCCGTTCTTTTACGGCTTTACGCACTTCACGCTCTAAATGCAGGAAAGGCTGATCCTGGTTTTCTTTCACTGCCACCATTGCGGCCTGACACAGTTCCGTATGAATGTTGATTTTCGCGATACCCAACGAAATTGCAGTTTTAATGTCAGCATCACTGATCCCCGATGCGCCATGTAAAACCAGCGGAACAGAAACGGCATCGCGCACGCGTTTGACGACCTCAAAGTTCAATTGTGGCTCTGACGTATAAACCCCATGCTGGTTGCCAATGGCGACAGCCAATGAGTCACAGCCCGTGCGTTCAACAAATTCTGCGGCCTGGTCAGGATCGGTATAGTGATAGCCCGCCAGCGCTTCCTCATAAACGGTTTCATTACCGACATGCCCTAATTCCGCCTCTACCGGAATACCCAGCGGATGGAAGAAATCAACAGCCTCTTTGGTTAAACGAATATTTTCTTCGAAATCAAACGCGGATGCATCGCGCATTAAGGAGTTCATTCCATGACTCCAGGCGTTATGGATAATTTCCATACTCCGGCCATGATCCCAGTGGGTAATTACCGGTACCGTTGCTTTTTGTGCCATCGATACCATCATATGCGAGAAATCTTCGAATGAGGTATTTCCGACAAATCCCGTACCAAAGGAAATAATAACCGGTGATTTTGCTTCTTCTGCTGCGTCGATAACACCCATTAACATTTCAGCATTCCATACGTTAAAATGGGCAATTGCATAATGTTTATTGGTGGCATCGTTTTCCCAAAATCTGATATCTGCTAGCATATTCCGTTCTCCCGTAGTAATTAATCGCTAAGTTTAATAACGCCTTTAATAATGTCGCGTTTGTTGTTAACCGACTCTTCAAATGCCTGTTGTACATCCTGGTAATCGTAAATATGCGTTACCATCGATTTCACATCGAATCGCCCTGATGAAATAGCTTCAATCGTGACCGGATAACGGTTGGCATAGCGGAAAACCGTCTGGATGGTGACTTCCCGATTGATTTTGAGAAAGTTGATGGCCGAATCGCCGGGTACTGTGCCGACAATCATAATTTTTCCACCGCGCATCACCAGATAGGGAGCTTGTTTTACCGTTACCGCAGAACCCGCTGTTTCAAAAACAATATCTGCACCCATGTCTTCGGTAAATTGCTGACAGCACGCAATAGTGTCTTGTTTAGCGCCATTGATGACCATTGCCGCACCAAGCTGTTCCGCCATTGCCAGACGTTTTTCCAGCACATCGACCACGGCAATTTCCGTTGCCCCGAGGCACTTGCACGCTTGCAAAGTCATTAAACCAATACATCCCGCGCCCAGAATGACAATCTTTTTGCCAGGTTTAACATCTGCCAGCATGGCGGCGTGCATCCCGACCGCCGCAGGCTCCACCAGCGCCCCTTCCATCATGTCCATGTTGTCGGGCAGTTTGTAAGTAAAGCTCGCCGGATGACACAGATAGTGCGTTAATGCACCACGGTAGTTCGGTTGCGTCGCCATAAAATCGACATCCGGGCAAATGTTGTATTTGCCTTCCAGGCAGTAACGGCAGTGGCCACAAGGAACGCCAGGTTCGATATTTACCCGATCCCCTGGTTTAAATTTACGCACGAGGCTTCCCACAGCCACAATCGTCCCCGCACATTCATGGCCCAGGCCAATTTCCTGATTTGGGTCTTTAGGTGGAATAAACGGCCCTGATTCAAAACCATGTACATCTGAACCGCAAATACCGACATATTCCACTTTAATCAGCACTTCATCTTCTTTGGGTACGGGTATATCTGCAGCAATAATTTTCATGGTGCCAGGTACTTGTAATATTGCTTTTGAATTTTTCATTTATCCCCCTAAAAATTATTTATTAGTCACAGCTTCAATACTTAGACTTTCAACCGAGACACCTTTGGTTTCAATTCCAATGGTGGCGATAGCAATTGCAACAATAATTGAAACAGCGCCAAGCAGGATAAATACCCCAGTAACACCATAGCTGCTTAGTAACACTGCGACGGCATAAGGTGCGGCAATACCACTGATCCGCCCTACTGCATTCGCCAGGCCCGAGCCACGCAATTTGGCTTCTGTCGGCCAGATTTCAGGTACATACACTGCCGAGGCATAGCAAACGTACATATAGACGAAAGTAATCAGGAAGAAACCAATCAACGTTATGAGCAACATACTGGTTTGCAGTGAATAGATATATCCGAGCACCGCAATCAGAATTAACAGCCCAACACCCATTGTTTTGCGCGGAATTTTATCCATCACCAGCATGGCAATAAAAATGCCAAACGGCGCGCCAAACATACTCATAGTATTTAAGACAATGGAGTCTTTTAAATTAATTCCCTGGGTCATGAATATCGTTGGCAACCAGTTAATTAACGTGTACTGCACAACGTTCATGGCAATAAGTACACAAGAGCCTAAAATAACGCGTCTCAGTAATACTCCCGTCAGTAAGGCAGAATAAGGCACCGCTTGTGGTGCTTTACCGTCATCAGCAATAACCACTGGCGGTAAGGGTTTACCCGTCTGGCGAATGACCCCTTCTTCAATGTTCCGCATGACTTGCTCTGCTTCCTGATACCGTCCGCGCGATTCCAGCCAGCGCGGTGATTCAGGAAAGTAACGCCAGGCCAGCGCGGTAGCGATAAGCGACAATATTGCGGGAATGAGCAGTTGTACTCGCCAGTTCCACTCGGCACTAATTAGCGGTGTAAGTCCCATCGCAATCAATGAACAGAGCGGATATGACCAGTTGCCAATAAATGAAACCCGACTGGACCACGTTCCACGATTTCTACCGGGCATATATTCGGTGAAGCCGGCAAACAGAGTAACCAGTAATGCCCCCAGCCCGACCCCCATCACAAAGCGGCAGGCAATCAAGAAATCCATATTCGGCGAGAAAGCGCCAATAACCATAGAGACAATATGAATGGCCTCATAGAGGATGAACGCGTTTCTGCGTCCGGTTTTGTCTCCGATAATGCCGCCCACCAGCGCACCAAGAAACATTCCGGCGGTCGTAATTGCCGAGAATGTGGCGGTGGTGGAGTTATCTGTCCAGCCCAACGCTTTCAGCTGCGCGAGGATCAAGCCACCAACAGCATTACTCCAGCAGACAAGCAAGCCAAAAGCGACGACGGCAAACATTGATGAATGCCAGCGACAATCCGGTAAGCGATCCAGCCGGGCGCCGCAATGCGGTTTTGTTATCTGTTCCATGCGATAACGTTCCTTCAGGAGAGTAGTTATTCATCAAAGTCGTACGTCATAATCACTTTGATTGCGGTTTTATCGACCATCGCATCAAACCCTTCGCGCCATTGCGAAAGGCCGATACGATGCGTGATCATCGGTTTGACGTTGATAGCGCCGCTGGCTAATAGCCGGATAGCGTTACGCCAGGAGGTGGAGTCATAGGCCATATGCCCAATGATGCTTTTGTTCCATGCGGTAATGTCATTAATCGAGAAATCAAGAGGTTTGAAGCCCATTCCAACGCGTACCACTTCCCCATTCGGGCGCAGCATTTCGATGGCTTGTTTCAGTGCGATATTGGCACCGGAGCATTCAATCACCAGTCCGAGATTGTCTTTGCCACAAATTTGCTGGCAGCGCGCCACCACATCTTCGGTAGAACCATTTACTACTGCCGTCGCCCCCAGTTCTTTTGCAACCGGGAAGCGGACCGCCACATCTTCTTGCAGACCAACGACGACGATATTTACCGCCCCCATAATCCGCGCCATTTGTACAGAGAACAGCCCGAGCGGGCCAGTGCCGATGACGACCACATCCTGACCAGGAAGGAATTTCGATTGCTGCGCGATGGATTTGTAGGCATTACAGATAGGGTCAAGTACGGCTGCGTCCTCATAATCGACGCCATCGGGAATTTCCCACAGCGCATGGCGATGAATTTTGAGGATTTCGCCAGGAACCAAACAATATTTGGAAAAGCCACCGCCCCAGGTATTGTTATCCAGACCAAGATTCACTTTTTCTGTACAACACAGAAAATCACCTTGTTCACAGGCAGGACAAACGCCGCAAACATGACCACTGTTATCAGAGACGACGCGCTGCCCCACTTTCCAGTCTTTGACTTTTTCGCCAACCTGCGCAATTCGGCCTGCAAATTCATGGCCACGAATCGAGTTAAACTCATCTGAACCGCTATCAACGTTGTAGTGTTTCATGTCTGCACCACAGATAGCTGCGGCTTTAATTTCAATCACCACATCTTCCGGGCCACAAACGGGCCGTGGGACATCAATCATCTTGTAGCCGCCAAAGGCCTTGCCAAACCGAGCCAGTGCTTTCATTGCGTCATCCTCTGTGTTTTGTTTTGCTTAGATGACCATCATACTTACCCACATGATTTTTGAGGTCAACATTAAATCTTTAAAACACAGATATTGATCTGCGATTTACAACTTAGATCACAAATACGCAGAAAACCTGAGAACGGGTTACAGATTGATGGAAGGCGGTACGCAAAAGAGGGAAATTCAGCAGTGATCCCTACTTAACGAAAGAAAGGATTCAGGGATGAAAAATTCAGGGGGTTAATACAGACGTGAAGCTCCGGAAAGGTTTAAAGCTACAAATGAAATCGACGAGGGGTTGGACAATTAATTTCAGGCAATCCCCTTTATTAATTACCGGTAAAGGGGATAACTCCATCACTTAAACATAGCAATTGGCTTCGCCGTAATACCAAAATCTTCTTTCAGTTGCTGCTTGCTCTTCATCACCATCTGACCGTTGGTGTCGATGGTCATATGCTGCGCGTCGGTATTGTTTCGGGCTTGCCACAGCATAACCAGTTGCAGGCAGTTCTCTTTTTGTTGTTCGGTCAGCGCAACGCCATCTGGCCATTTCCCCAGTTCAACAGCGGTCGATAAACGCTGGTAAACCTCAGGCGTCATGCTGTTGATCATTTCATCAAGATTCATGATTTTTTCCGCTCCTGTGGAATAAGTTGCTGAATCGTTTTTTCAACCGTTGATTTCTTCGCCATTTTCACCATCAGTGAAACGTAAAGAGGCTGAGTTAACACAATAACGTTCGCCTGTGGGCTGCGGCCCATCAGGAAAGACATGTCCAAGATGGGCATCACAGTTACCGCAACGAATCTCGATGCGTTGCATTCCATGTGACAAGTCTTTGATATAACGAATTGAATCTTCACTCACCGGTTCGTAGAAGCTCGGCCAGCCACAACCTGAATCATATTTAGACTGGGAGTGAAACAGAGGGGCATCGCAGATCAAACAGTGGTAAACGCCGTCACGCTTATTGTGCAGTAAACGGCCAGTAAATGGCGGCTCCGTCCCGTGATTCTGTGTCACGTAAAACTGCATCTCGGACAATTTGTTTTTCAGTTCGTCTGCCGAAGGTTTGTTAGCCATTTGCTCACATCTCACTTTAATCACGCTCACATTACGCGACCAATTCTAACAAAACATTAACACCAACTGGCAAAAATTTGTCCTAAACTTGATCTCAGCGAAATGGCAGCGCCTGAATCGTGATGAAAATCACATTTTTATCATAATTGCCCTTTAAAATTCCCGGCGCCGCCCTCATGTGGTTTCAGGCACAAAGGAAGAGTGAGGCAAGTCAGTCGCGTAATGCTTAGGCAGAGGATTGATTTGTCGCAATGATTGACACGATTCCGCTTGACGCTGCGTAAGGTTTTTGTAATTTTACAGGCAACCTTTTATTCACTAACAAATAGCTGGTGGAATATATGACTATCAAAGTAGGTATCAACGGTTTTGGCCGTATCGGTCGCATTGTTTTCCGTGCTGCTCAGAAACGTTCTGACATCGAGATCGTTGCAATCAACGACCTGTTAGACGCTGATTACATGGCATACATGCTGAAATATGACTCCACTCACGGCCGTTTCGACGGTACCGTTGAAGTGAAAGACGGTCATCTGATCGTTAACGGTAAAAAAATCCGTGTTACCGCTGAACGTGATCCGGCTAACCTGAAATGGGACGAAGTTGGTGTTGACGTTGTCGCTGAAGCAACTGGTCTGTTCCTGACTGACGAAACTGCTCGTAAACACATCACCGCTGGTGCGAAAAAAGTGGTTATGACTGGTCCGTCTAAAGACAACACTCCGATGTTCGTTAAAGGCGCTAACTTCGACAAATATGCTGGCCAGGACATCGTTTCCAACGCTTCCTGCACCACCAACTGCCTGGCTCCGCTGGCTAAAGTTATCAACGATAACTTCGGTATCATCGAAGGTCTGATGACCACCGTTCACGCTACCACCGCTACTCAGAAAACCGTTGACGGCCCGTCTCACAAAGACTGGCGCGGCGGCCGTGGCGCTTCCCAGAACATCATCCCGTCCTCTACCGGTGCTGCTAAAGCTGTAGGTAAAGTACTGCCAGAACTGAATGGCAAACTGACTGGTATGGCGTTCCGCGTTCCGACCCCGAACGTATCCGTAGTTGACCTGACCGTTCGTCTGGAAAAAGCTGCAACTTACGAGCAGATCAAAGCTGCCGTTAAAGCTGCTGCTGAAGGCGAAATGAAAGGCGTTCTGGGCTACACCGAAGATGACGTAGTATCTACCGATTTCAACGGCGAAGTTTGCACTTCCGTGTTCGATGCTAAAGCTGGTATCGCTCTGAACGACAACTTCGTGAAACTGGTATCCTGGTACGACAACGAAACCGGTTACTCCAACAAAGTTCTGGACCTGATCGCTCACATCTCCAAATAAGTTGAGATGATACTGTGATCTATAAAGAGCGACTTCGGTCGCTCTTTTTTTTACCTGATGAAATGAAGTTAAAGGACTGCGTCATGATTAAGAAAATTTTTGCCCTTCCGGTCATCGAACAAATTACCCCTGTCCTCTCCCGTCGTAAACTGGATGAACTGGACCTTATTGTGGTCGATCATCCCCAGGTAAAAGCCTCTTTTGCATTACAGGGCGCTCATCTTCTCTCGTGGAAACCTGCGGGTGAGGAAGAAGTTCTGTGGTTGAGCAACAATACCCCGTTTAAAAATGGTGTCGCCATTCGCGGTGGCGTACCGGTTTGCTGGCCGTGGTTTGGTCCGGCTGCACAACAAGGTCTGCCTGCGCACGGTTTTGCCCGTAACCTGCCGTGGACGCTGAAATCACATCGTGAAGATGCCGATGGCGTAGCGCTGACTTTCGAATTAACACAAAGCGAAGAGACGAAAAAATTCTGGCCGCACGACTTTACGCTGTTAGCGCATTTCCGCGTGGGTAAAACCTGTGAAATCGATCTTGAATCACATGGCGAATTTGAAACCACCTCTGCCCTACATACCTACTTTAACGTGGGTGATATTGCTAAGGTAAGCGTCAGCGGACTGGGCGATCGCTTCATTGATAAAGTAAATGACGCGAAAGAAGATGTACTGACCGACGGTATTCAGACCTTCCCTGACCGTACCGATCGCGTGTATCTGAATGCGCAGGATTGCAGTGTGATTAATGACGAGGCGTTGAATCGTATTGTCACCGTAGGCCACCAGCATCATCTGAACGTCGTTGGCTGGAACCCAGGACCGGCGCTTTCAGTCAGCATGGGCGATATGCCGGATGATGGCTACAAAACATTTGTTTGTGTAGAAACAGCTTACGCCTCAGAAACTCAAAAAGTCACCAAAGAGAAACCTTCACATCTGGCGCAATCCATTCGCGTTGCCAAACGTTAATTTGCGTGAGTTACTGTGCCGGATGCATGCATCCGGCCTTGCAGCAAATCACACCATATCCAGCGCAGTTTTTCCTTTTGGTGCCGGGTACGCTTTTTCCAGCATCGCCAGTTCTTCCCCTGAAAGCGTCAATTCCAACACTGCCGCATTTTGTTGGACATGTGCGACAGTTGCCGCTTTCGGAATCGCCATCACGCCCTGATGGCTGATCACCCACGCCAGCAAAACTTGCGCGGCAGTGGCATTGTGAGCATGAGCTATTTCGTTGACCACTGCGTTTTTTAGCAAGCCATTACGTAAGCGCCCGGCCTGCGCCAACGGACTGTATGCCATCACTGGCATATGTTGTTGCTGACACCAGGGTAGCAGATCATATTCAATACCGCGCGAACCGAGATGATAAAGCACCTGATTGGTAGCGCACTGATTTCCCCCTGGCACCTGCCAGAGTTCCTGCATGTCGGCATAATCAAGATTAGAAACGCCCCAGCGACGAATTTTGCCCTGGGCGATCAGTTTTTCCATTGCCGCAACAGTCTCTTCAAAAGCGAAACTGCCAGACCAGTGCAATAAGTAGAGATCGAGATAATCGGTATTGAGACGACGTAAACTGGCTTCGCAAGCGTTAATGGCTTTTTGCCCGCCAGCATTCCACGGATAGACTTTGGAGACGAGGAAAACCTTATCACGCAGGCCGGATAATGCTTCACCAACCACCTTTTCGGCACCGCCATCGGCATACATTTCGGCGGTATCAATGAGAGTTAAACCAAGATCAATGCCCGCACGCAGTGCATCAACTTCGGTTTTACGCTGGCTGACCTCTTCGCCCATATACCATGTTCCCTGCCCTATGGCTGGCAGTGAGACATCGCCACTAAATTGAATCGTTTTCTGTTGCATCGCTTCCTCCCAGTTTTTGCACCACCGTAATGCAAAACAGGGCATTACGCCCTGTTTTTATGCACAAAATGCCCTGGAAAAATGCATTATCAGAATTTGTAGGTGATCCCGGTAGAAATCAGGCCAGTCCAGGATTTATCCACCATCGGGCTGTCAGTAACTTCGTCAGACAGGCGGGTATAGCGCGCGGAGCCATAAACGTTCCAGTCGCCGAGGAAGTTGTAGCTGGCACTCAGCTCCAGATACGGGCTCCAGCTGTCATTCGGGTTATAGCCACGCAGACCGCTGCGAGCGGACTCTTTACGCGATACGCCATAATAGTATTCATTCTGGTTTTCGCTGTTCCACTGCACACCGATACCCGGGGTCACGGTCAGGCCGCCGTTGGTGTAACGATACAACCAGGCCATATCCCAGACAATGCCGTTGCTATTATCCAGGGTATCGCCAGCCAGGGTGGTACGCAGGTAACCATACTGGGTAAAGTGAGCGTAAGACAGACCAGCCATCATGGTGCTCTTACGGTCATCCAGGTGACGCATTTGGTGATCGCCACTGTCTTTGGCTTTGAAGTAGAGCGGCGACCAGTAAGCGGTAATTGAGAGTTTATCCGTTGCATCATTCCACAGGTAGTAACCACCACCTAAGCCACGGAACCAGAAGTTATCGCCTTCGTAGTTGATTACCGGTACTGGGTAAACATCGGTATCGTAATCTTTATAAGGGTGTTCAACGACACCTACGCCTGCGCCCAGGGAAAAATTACCTTCAGCGTGTGCTACGCCTGCAGACGTTGCGATAAGCACTCCAAGTGCCAGAAGTTTGAGTTTGGTCACAATTAATCATTCCTTAAACAAATGTTTAGCGGGCGACAAAGTTTACCCGTCAATACAACGAAACCCAAACTTTTTTACGTTTTCATTTCCAAAGGTAACTGTTTAATTTTCCTGACGCAGATGACGCAGTGCTTACAGCTGAATGAATTCTGCATTAATGGCGGCATTATTCTTTACATTAGTTATGCAATTTTTTATGGATGAGTTGTTGATATGCCATTGAAATTCAGAAAGCCGTGCAGGCAAGTTTCTCAATTGCCATCTACGCTTAATTTTGAAGGTGTATCACCGGGCACGTTGTTCTCATGGTCGGCAGGATGGCATGAGAGTTGCTGTGTTTTAGCAAGAGACGTCGTTCAGTTTACCTCTTCCGGGAGCCTCTACTATTCATATGAACGGCTCTTAACCTGTGCTAAAAAACGAAAGGACGGCATACCATGAATATATTCGATCACTATCGCCAGCGATATGAAGCTGCCAAGGACGAAGAGTTCACACTGCAGGAGTTTCTTACCATTTGTCGGCAAGATCGCAGTGCTTATGCCAACGCGGCAGAGCGGCTATTGATGGCTATTGGTGAGCCTGTCATGGTCGATACAGCCCAGGAGCCCAGACTTTCTCGACTCTTTTCTAACCGGGTCATCGCACGTTATCCGGCATTTGAAGAGTTTTACGGCATGGAAGACGCGATTGAACAGATTGTCTCTTATCTGAAACACGCGGCTCAGGGGCTGGAAGAGAAGAAACAAATCCTGTATCTGCTGGGGCCTGTGGGTGGGGGTAAGTCGTCACTTGCTGAACGACTGAAATCATTAATGCAACGCGTGCCTATTTACGTATTGAGCGCCAACGGTGAGCGAAGCCCGGTTAACGATCATCCGTTCTGCCTGTTCAATCCACAGGAAGATGCGCAGATCCTTGAAAAAGAGTACGGCATTCCACGCCGCTACCTTGGCACCATTATGTCGCCGTGGGCGGCAAAACGCCTGCATGAATTTGGTGGCGATATCACTAAATTTCGCGTGGTCAAAGTGTGGCCGTCTATTTTGCAACAGATTGCCATTGCCAAAACGGAACCGGGCGATGAGAACAACCAGGATATTTCCGCGCTGGTGGGGAAAGTGGATATTCGTAAACTCGAACACCACGCCCAGAACGATCCGGATGCCTACGGCTATTCCGGGGCGCTGTGCCGCGCCAACCAGGGGATCATGGAATTTGTTGAGATGTTCAAAGCACCGATTAAAGTGCTGCATCCCCTGTTAACCGCCACTCAGGAAGGTAACTACAACGGGACGGAAGGTATCTCCGCCCTGCCGTTCAACGGGATTATTCTCGCCCACTCGAACGAATCTGAATGGGTGACTTTCCGTAATAATAAAAACAACGAAGCCTTCCTCGACCGTGTCTATATCGTGAAGGTGCCGTATTGCTTGCGTATTTCCGAAGAGATCAAAATCTACGAGAAATTACTTAATCATAGTGAATTGACTCACGCGCCATGCGCGCCAGGCACGCTGGAAACATTGTCACGTTTTTCCATTCTTTCGCGCCTGAAAGAGCCAGAAAACTCCAGCATTTATTCGAAGATGCGCGTTTATGATGGCGAAAGCCTGAAAGATACCGACCCGAAAGCCAAGTCATATCAGGAATATCGTGATTACGCGGGCGTCGATGAAGGGATGAACGGTCTGTCTACGCGTTTCGCGTTTAAGATCCTCTCCCGCGTGTTCAACTTCGATCACGTGGAAGTGGCGGCTAACCCGGTTCATCTGTTCTACGTTCTTGAACAGCAGATTGAACGCGAGCAGTTCCCGCAAGAGCAGGCCGAACGCTATCTGGAGTTCCTGAAAGGCTATCTGATCCCGAAATATGCCGAGTTTATCGGCAAAGAGATTCAGACGGCCTACCTTGAATCCTATTCTGAATATGGGCAGAACATTTTCGACCGTTATGTCACCTATGCGGATTTCTGGATTCAGGATCAGGAGTATCGCGACCCGGATACTGGTCAATTGTTTGATCGCGAGTCGCTGAACGCCGAGCTGGAGAAAATCGAAAAACCGGCGGGGATCAGCAATCCGAAAGATTTCCGTAACGAGATCGTCAACTTTGTACTGCGTGCCAGAGCGAATAACAGTGGACGCAATCCGAACTGGACCAGTTACGAAAAACTGCGCACGGTCATTGAGAAGAAAATGTTCTCCAATACCGAAGAGTTGTTGCCGGTCATTTCGTTTAACGCCAAAACCTCAACCGACGAGCAGAAGAAACACGACGATTTTGTCGACCGTATGATGGAAAAAGGCTACACCCGTAAACAGGTGCGTTTACTGTGCGAATGGTATTTGCGCGTACGTAAATCGTCTTAACAACTACGGCCCGGTGCGCATGCGCCGGGCCTACAACGACAGCGAACCGTGGGCCAGACAGGCGGCAACACAGGCGTAGCATACAGTTGGCAAATGCAGTACGGGGGGCATATGACCTGGTTTATTGACCGGCGTCTGAACGGCAAAAATAAAAGCATGGTGAATCGCCAGCGTTTTTTACGCCGTTATAAAGCGCAAATTAAACAGTCGATCTCCGAGGCCATTAATAAGCGTTCGGTGACCGATGTCGACAGCGGCGAGTCTGTTTCCATTCCAACGGAAGATATCAGCGAACCAATGTTTCATCAGGGGCGTGGCGGCTTGCGCCATCGCGTTCATCCGGGCAACGACCATTTCGTACAGAACGACCGTATTGAGCGGCCTCAAGGCGGCGGCGGTGGTTCTGGTAGCGGTCAGGGCCAGGCCAGCCAGGACGGTGAAGGTCAGGATGAATTCGTCTTTCAGATTTCGAAAGATGAGTATCTCGATCTGTTGTTTGAAGATTTGGCCTTACCAAATCTGAAACAAAACCAGCAACGCCAGTTGACCGAATTTAAAACGCATCGTGCGGGTTATACCGCAAATGGCGTTCCGGCCAACATTAGCGTGGTACGTTCATTGCAAAATTCGCTGGCGCGACGTACCGCGATGACCGCGGGCAAGCGGCGGGAACTGCACGCGCTGGAAGAAGATTTAGCGATAATCAGCAATACTGAACCTGCGCAACTGCTGGAAGAGGAACGCTTGCGCAAAGAAATTGCTGAACTGCGAGCTAAAATTGAACGTGTTCCTTTCATCGACACTTTCGATTTACGCTACAAAAATTATGAGAAACGGCCCGATCCCTCCAGCCAGGCAGTAATGTTCTGCCTGATGGACGTTTCTGGCTCGATGGATCAGTCCACCAAAGATATGGCCAAACGTTTTTACATTCTTCTGTATCTGTTCCTGAGCAGAACATACAAGAACGTAGAAGTCGTTTACATTCGCCATCATACCCAGGCGAAAGAAGTTGATGAACATGAGTTTTTCTACTCACAGGAAACGGGCGGCACCATTGTTTCCAGCGCGCTGAAACTGATGGATGATGTGGTAAAAGAGCGTTATAACCCGGCGCAGTGGAATATCTATGCTGCACAAGCATCGGACGGCGACAACTGGGCTGATGATTCTCCGCTGTGCCATGAGATTCTGGCGAAGAAATTACTGCCAGTTGTTCGTTATTACAGCTATATCGAAATTACCCGTCGCGCTCATCAGACATTGTGGCGAGAATATGAGCATCTGCAATCTACTTTCGAAAACTTTGCGATGCAGCATATCCGCGATCAGGATGATATTTATCCGGTATTCCGTGAACTGTTTCATAAGCAAAACGCAACTGCTAAAGACTAGTACCATCAGCCAGGTCATTATTACCTGGCTGATTTTTAGCTTACTGTAAATTATTTAATTTATTATATACGTTAGCTTACAATTGCTTTAAATATGACAGCGTAACCTTTACACAATTTAGTTCCAGAAAACAATCATTCGGAAAAATGATTCGGTTAACACGTATTTTCCCGGGGTTATTCTTTAATTATTTTTTATTGATAGTGAAAATTGATCCTAGTCAAAACTATATATCTCGAGCATCAATAAAATCCAGCACTCACATTGCTCTCCTTTTTATGATTTCTATGTGTACACAAAAGCTAAAAGCACTAAAGCTTTTTTATTTTCAGTTTACTGCTGACATTGATTTTATTTTGCATCACCACCTTATATAACGAAAACACCAATGTAAAACTCATCCCGCAGATGAATTACCTGATGGTTGTTGTGGCTTTGTTTTTCCTTAACGCCGTCATTTTTCTATTCATGCTAATGAAATATTTCACTAACCGTGAAATTTTTCCAACACTCATTTTAAGCCTTGCATTTTTAAGTGGTATTTTCTATTTAACTGAAACCATTGTCATTATTCATAAACCTATCAGTGACAGCACACTTATTCAGGCTAAATCAAATGATGTTTCCATATTATATCTGTTTCGCCAGCTAAGTTTCATTTGCTTAACAGCGTTAGCTCTCTTCTGTTATGACCGAAACAGTATTCTAACGAACAACAAGAAAAAAACCTGCATCCTGTTGTTGGCGCTGATACCTTTCATGTTGTTTCCTTTACTGGCACACAACCTGAGCAGTTATAATCCAGACTATTCCTTGTACGTCGTAGATTACTGTCCGGATAGCCATTCTGCGAGCTGGGGAATTAACTACACAAAAAATTTTGGTTTGTCTGTGGGCATGTTTACTGTTCTTTATTATCATGCGCACACGATTAGCCAGCGAACTTTGGCCGTCAATAGCGTTATTATGTCTGGCATCGCTCTGCTGTAACTTACTTCTGCTGACCCTGGATGAATACAATTACACCATTTGGTACATCAGTCGTGGTATCGAAGTTTCCAGCAAACTGTTTGTTGTTGCTTTTCTGATTTATAACATTTTTCAGGAGCTGCAACTCTCCAGCAAACTGGCGGTTCATGATGTGTTGACCAATATTTATAATCGCCGGTACTTTTTCAACAGCGTAGAATCATTATTGACGCAACCTGTTGTGAAGGATTTTTGTATCATGCTGGTAGATATTAACCAGTTCAAACGCATCAATGACCAATGGGGGCATCATGTGGGTGATAAAGTGCTGGTTTCAATTGTCGATATTATCCAGCAAAGTATCCGCCCCGATGACATTTTAGCCCGTCTTGAGGGGGAAGTATTTGGCCTGCTATTTACCGAACTCAATGCTGCCCAGGCAAAAATTATTGCTGAACGTGTGCGTAAAAATGTCGAACTCCTGACCGGCTTTAGTAACAGGTATAATGTTCCTGAACCAATGACCATCAGCATTGGCAGTGTTTTTTCCACCGGAGATACGCACAATCTTTCACTTGTCATGACAGAAGCAGATAAAGCCTTACGTGAGGCGAAAAACGAGGGAGGCAACAAAGTGATTATTCATCGTCTTTGAGTGCAAAAATATTCACAGCCATGCTTTTTGCGTGGCTTTTGCATACAATTAATATCTAATACCACTAAATTTCTCCTCCCCAACGGCACAGAGATGAGTATAATTAGCGCCCCTGTGCCAGGCCGCAATCGAACTTTAACTGGTTTTCTCATTTCACTAACCGAAGGAGTGCCATTTATCATGAAATTGCACCATAGAATGCTCCGGCATTTTATCGCCGCAAGTGTCATTGTGCTGACATCTTCCTTCCTTATTTTTGAACTTGTCGCCAGCGACAGAGCGATGAGCGCCTACTTGCGCTATATCGTCCAGAAAGCGGATTCCTCCTTTCTCTATGATAAGTATCAAAATCAGAGTATTGCCGCACATGTCATGCGCGCACTTGCTGCTGAGCAGTCAGAGGTGTCGCCAGAACAGCGACGTGCTATCTGCGAGGCTTTTGAAACGGCCAATAATACTCATGGATTAAATCTGACGGCCCATACTTATTCTGGCTTACGCGGGACATTACAGAGCGCATCCGATGACTGTGACACAATTGTGGAAGCAGCGGCGCTATTACCCGCATTTGATCAAGCGGTGGAAGGTAATCGCCATCAAGATGAGTATGGTTCCGGTCTTGGGATGGCCGAAGAGAAATTTCACTATTATCTCGATCTCAATGACCGCTATGTCTATTTTTATGAGCCAGTCAATGTTGAATACTTCGCCATGAATAACTGGTCGTTTTTGCAATCAGGAAGCATTGGCATTAACCGTAAAGATATTGAAAAGGTGTTTACCGGTCGCACCGTGTTATCGAGCATTTACCAGGATCAGCGTACCAAACAGAATGTGATGAGCTTGCTGACGCCGGTTTATCTCGCGGGTCAACTTAAAGGGATTGTGCTGCTGGATATCAATAAAAACAATCTGCGGAATATCTTTTACACTCATGACCGCCCTCTCCTCTGGCGTTTTCTCAATGTTACGCTTACCGATGTAGATTCGGGCCGAGACATTATTATCAACCAGAGTGAAGACAATCTATTTCAGTATGTCAGTTATGTCCATGACTTGCCTGGCGGAATTCGCGTCACATTATCCATTGATATTCTTTACTTTATTACATCTTCATGGAAAAGCGTTGTCTTCTGGCTGCTGACGGCACTGATATTACTGAATATGGTACGCATGCACTTCCGCTTGTACCAAAACGTGACTCGCGAAAATATTAGCGATGCGATGACCGGATTGTATAACCGCAAAATATTGACTCCTGAGTTGCAGCAACGCTTGCAACGCCTGGTTCAGGCAGGTTCTGCAGTCATGTTCATTGCTATTGACATGGACAAGTTAAAACAAATTAACGACACACTGGGTCATCAGGAAGGTGATTTAGCGATTACTTTATTAGCACAGGCGATTAAACAGTCGATTCGTAAAAGTGATTATGCTATCCGTCTCGGCGGTGATGAATTTTGCATCATCCTGGTCGATTCGACGCCACAAATTGCTGCGCAATTGCCTGAACGTATTGAAAAACGCCTGCAACACATCGCGCCGCAGAAAGAGATCGGCTTCTCTTCCGGTATTTACGCGATGAAAGAAACCGATACGATCCATGATGCTTATAAAGCTTCCGATGAACGTCTGTATGTCAATAAACAGAACAAAAACAGCAGTTCATGATAATCTTCTGTGGTTGTTTAGTTATAAATCCAGGAGCGTGAAATGACTGAAGTGGCTAAAGGAAGCGTGACGCATCAGCGCTTAATCGCTTTATTATCACAAGAAGGCGCTAACTTCCGCATCGTCACCCACGAAGCTGTGGGCAAATGTGAAGCGGTGTCAGAAATTCGCGGCACCGCTTTGGGCCAGGGCGCCAAGGCGCTGGTGTGTAAAGTCAAAGGTAATGGCGTTAATCAACATGTATTAGCGATACTCCCTGCCGATCAACAGGCCGATCTGAGCCAACTCGCCAGTCACATTGGCGGGTTACGCGCCTCGCTTGCCAGCCCGGCAGAGGTCGATGAACTCACGAACTGCGTTTTTGGCGCTATCCCACCTTTCAGCTTTCACCCCAAACTCAAACTGGTCGCCGACCCACTACTCTTCGAGCGATTCGATGAAATTGCCTTCAATGCGGGCATGCTGGATAAATCAGTTATTCTTAACACCGCAGATTATTTACGTATTGCGCAACCAGAGCTGGTCCATTTCCGCCGCACAGTATAACTAGCTGGTCCGTTCAAGTAGCAAAACTGACAGCACCAGCACAACCGCAATGGCAAAAAACGATGACGTGATAATCAGTGTCTCAATGAACATTTGATCGTTCATGGTTTTACCCCTGGAGATAACTGTTTTCACGTTATTGTTAGCGTACGCAAATGGCAGTTTGATGACAATTCTCCCTATTTTTTATGCAAAAAGTGTAATTAATGTCTGATTCCTGCCCTCAGCAAGCGTAAAGTACAGGGGATAATTATTTTTTGGCAAGGAAACCACGATGTTTGATGTCACTTTGTTAATCCTCCTCGGATTAGCTGCGCTGGGCTTCATCAGCCACAACACCACTGTCGCCGTTTCAATTCTGGTGTTGATCATTGTCCGCGTCACACCGTTGAGCACCTTTTTCCCCTGGATTGAAAAACAAGGGTTGAGCATCGGGATAATTATTCTCACCATCGGTGTTATGGCCCCAATCGCCAGCGGGACGCTGCCCCCGTCAACACTTGTTCACTCGTTTCTGAACTGGAAATCATTAGTCGCGATTGCCGTAGGCGTCATTGTTTCCTGGCTTGGCGGACGCGGCGTCACGTTAATGGGTAGTCAACCACAACTGGTCGCCGGATTGCTGATGGGTACGGTTTTGGGCGTAGCGCTTTTTCGCGGTGTGCCCGTCGGTCCGCTTATTGCTGCTGGCCTGGTTTCGCTGATTATTGGTAAGCAGTAATTTTTGCCGCAGCCGCCATAAGCATAAAAACAAAGTGCTATAGTGGCGTGGCAATGTTGCGTGAAAGGGAGAACAAACACGATGAATATTCAGTGTAAACGCGTCTATGATGCGGCTGAACAAGGCGATGGTTATCGCGTACTGGTCGATCGTCTCTGGCCGCGTGGTATCAAGAAAACAGATTTAGCACTTGATGAATGGGACAAAACCATCACGCCTTCAACAGAACTACGCAAAGCCTTTCACGGCGAAGTGATCGATTTTGAAACCTTTCGCGAACAATATCTTGCAGAACTGGCGCAGCATGAGCAAGAAGGGAAACGACTGGCGGATATTGCCCGCCAGCAGACACTAACCCTACTCTATTCGGCAAAAAATACCACGCAAAACCATGCACTGGTGCTGGCCGATTGGCTACGCAGTTTGTGATTCCAGCCCGGCATCCGGTTGTTATTTTCTATCAGCCGGATGATCCCTCCGCCATAATGCCCATTCATCAATCGTTTCACCACCCGGTAATTTGCAATTGTTGCTGACCCCTTGCGCTGTTTGCACCGGAATGAGCGCACCTCCCTTTTGCTGGCAGTAGACCGATGCAGGATTAGCCATTCCAACATGTGGTGGTTTAGGCGCATCGGGTTGAGAAGCGGTTGAACACCCCGCCAGGACTAACAGGCAAGGTAGAGCAAAACGGATAACTTTCATATAGTGATCTCTCTCGTTTATCTACACTTTAGAGTATCGCGGTATCGTTATGTTTTGCAGCACTATTTCTTTTACATTCATTCAAAATATATTACGTCTGGTTTCATCTTTGTTGATGATGTTTTATCATGCCTGCAAAGATTAAATATTCAGCATTTTACCTACCACCACCTGGAGTTCTTTCGTGTCAGATCAGATCATTGCCCGCGTCTCGCAGTCACTCGCCTCGGAACAGTCTCTGGAAAGTCTGGTCCGGCAACTTCTGGAGATGCTGGAAATGGTTACCGACATGGAGTCGACGTATCTGACAAAAGTGGATATTGACGCGCGCCTGCAACACATTTTGTATGCCCGTAATAGCCAAAAAATGCACATCCCGGAGAATTTTACCGTTTCCTGGGATCACTCATTGTGCAAACGCGCAATTGATGAGAACTGTTTTTTCAGCGATGAAGTCCCTGACCGTTGGGGCGACTGCATTGCGGCACGCAATCTTGGGATCACGACATTTCTGAGCACACCGATTCACTTACCGGATGGCTCATTCTACGGCACGCTTTGCGCCGCCAGCAGCGAGAAACGCCCGTGGAGCGAACGTGCAGAGCAAGTTTTGCAGTTATTCGCCGGGCTTATTACACAATACATCCAAAAAGAGGCGCTGGTTGAGCAATTGCGTGAAGCTAATGCGGCGTTGATTGCGCAATCCTATACTGACTCTTTGACGGGACTGCCGAATCGAAGGGCAATTTTTGATAATCTGACGACACTTTTTTCTCTCGCGCGGCATCTGAAGCGTAAAGCAATTATTGCCTTTATCGATCTGGATAACTTCAAATTAATCAATGACCGTTTTGGTCATAATAGCGGCGATCTGTTTCTCATTCAGGTTGGCCAGCGCCTTAACACACTACATCAGAATAGCGAGATTATTGGTCGTCTCGGCGGTGATGAATTTTTGGTCGCTTCGCTGGCCGATGAAAATGCCGATATCCCGTCATTGCGTGAGCGTATTCAGCAGCAAATACGCGGTGAATATCACTTAGGTGATGTTGACTTGTTTTATCCTGGCGCCAGCTTGGCATTATTGAAGTGGATCCTGAAACAACCGATGCCGACAGCGCCCTGCATGCCGCCGATATTGCAATGTACCAGGAGAAAAAACACAAAGAGAAAAAGCCTTTTGTCGCGCATTCAGCTCTGGATTCCTGAGGCGTATTCACATCCTTTTGATTGGTGATAACATGCGAATCGGTATTATTTTCCCTGTCGTAATCTTTATTACGGCAGTCGTATTTTTAGCGTGGTTTTTTATTGGCGGCTATGCTGCCCCAGGAGCATAAAGATGAAAAAAACAACGATTATTATGATGGGTGTTGCGATTATTGTCGTCCTCGGTACCGAGCTAGGGTGGTGGTAACACTGCACCTGTAAAAATAGCAAAGGCTGCGAAAAAGCAGCCTTTGTTTTATTTCAGCGTTAGCTTTTGACTTTTCTGTAGATAAACAGCACGACAAGCGCACCGATCACCGCAACCACGAAGCTGCCAAAGTTGAAGCCATCGACTTTACCAAAACCAAACAGTGTACTGATCCATCCGCCGACCACGGCGCCGACAATCCCCAACAGGATAGTCATGAAGAATCCACCACCATCTTTACCTGGCATAATCCACTTAGCCAGAATACCTGCAATAAGCCCAAAAATAATCCATGACAGAATGCCCATTTTATCCTTCCTTATCTGTTTTGTATTAGCGAGTTGGTCGCTAATAAAAAGCATAGCACAACATCAAAGAAGTAAAAAATTGTGATGGGCATCACGCATATTTTTTTTGCGATGACGCATAAAATGGCGCAATTTTCTATCAGGTAAAATTACCAGCCACAAACATCATGTTCGTTTTCTGTGTCATAAGAGCGCACCGTGTTAACAAGATCTTTTAGCACTTCCGCCGCAACTTCTGGCACCAGCAATGTCATCGGTGTCTCTGTTTCATAATCAACAGAGACACCATTACTGTTATTGGTGACGGTTACGGTATACGTTGCTTTGCCCATAATTCATCTCCCGGTATGAATGACTTTCCGTTGTTTTGCGCCTTCCATCAGGACTTCAGGGGCAACGAAGAAGTCGATGTTGAAATAAGTATCGTCAGTCATGGCTTCAATGTTGTGCCATTTTTCCGGCGGGAACACCGCAAATTGCCCTGCTTCGATAAGGATCACCTGATCAGGTTCTGTGCTGTGTTCATCAGCATAGCCGAGATATTTGACCGCCCCATGCATAACGGACAATCGAGGGTAAACCCCGGGACGAGTTCCTTTATCAAGATGACGTTCGAATATTCCGGCAGGTGCGGTTTGTTTATTCCAGAAAGGTGTTGAGCGTGTATGAATGTAATTCTGTGGGATTTGTAGCATCCTTCTCCCTCCTTCGGTAAATGCGCTGAAAACCGTTTACTCCAGCCGTTTCAGGGTACGCCTGATAATTTGCATTTTAAATACCATTTATTGGTTACTTTTTAGCACCGTGTCAACGTCCAGTCGCGGTAGCGTTCAGGAGGGAAGCCCGCGGTATCGCGGGCGGAAAGCATTAAGATTGCAGCGTCGCCAGTCGAGCGGCAAAACCAACAAACATCAAACCAATCAGAGAGTTACCTAGTTTTGCCAGTTTCTTTTTAGTGCGAATGTACTGCGTGACAAAGGCGCCGGAAATAATCAGAAAGCTCAAATAACAGAAGCTGACTATCTCAAGTGTCATCGCCAGAATAAAGAACGAAATACCCGTATGTGGCGCATTAACGTCGATAAATTGCACGAAAAATGACACGTAGAATAAAATAGCTTTCGGGTTGGTCAGGCTCAATATTAAGGCGCGCTTGAAAATAGCGCCATATTGCGGTTCATCCGATTTGGCCTCGCTATTGTTGCCCTTCAGGGTGGCGTAAAGAATTTTACCCCCAAGATAGAGCAAATAAAACGCGCCAAGATAACGTACGATGTTGAATAATATCGGTGTGGTCTTAATCAACGTTGCCACACCTGCCCACGCCAGAAACATTAATACCGCATCACCAATAAATACGCCGCAGGCTGCAAGATAACCACCTTTCACTCCACTGCTGACGCTATTTTTAAGCACAAACAAAGTATTCGGCCCAGGCACCAGCACGATAAAAATGGCCCCAACCAGATAGGTCCAGTAATTCAGAACCCCATATTCAGCGAACACGTTAACCTCTTTAATTTTCTTTGGGAAATGCGCGATTAAAGGTGAATATGCTAACCAATCTGTAGTGGCTTAGAAAGGAGAAAATCAGGTTTTAACCTGATAATAACCCGATAATTGAATCATTAATCAGGCGTGATCCAGTGAAAAACCCGGGTAGTGTTCGGCAAAATACTGGCGTAAAAACTCTACCGTTATCCGCACCTTCGCTGATGTTGCCAGCCTGGATACATACACCGCCCAGACATTCGCGGGCTGATAATACTCTGGTAGTACCTGCACCAAATGGCCACTGGCAATATTTTCGCTGACATCCCACCAGGAGCGCAGCGCAATACCCTGACCATCGAGACACCATTGATGCACTATTTCACCATGATTAGACGACAGCGGGCCGGTGACTTTAATGGCGTGGTTTCCTTCTTTATTGCGCAATTGCCAGACGCCAAATGGATGATCGCGCTCTTTTATAACCAGACAAGGTAACGCTGAAAGGTCCGTGAAATGTTTCGGCGCACCATGTTGTGCAATAAATTCCGGCGACGCGCAGAGGATACGGTAATTGGTCGCCAGTTTGCGGGCGATTAAGTTAGGTGCAATGTCATCACCAATACGAATATCGAGATCGACGCCTTCATTAACCAGGTCGACCAGTCTGTCTTCCACGTCAAAGCGTAATTCCAGTTGCGGATAAGCCTTTGCCAGCGCCGATAATGCCGGAGCAACAACTCTCCGTCCAAACCCAAAACTACTGATAACACGCAACATCCCTTGTGGCACGAGGCGCACGTCGGAGAGTTCATCCATCATCTGCCCGACATCCTGCAATATGCGCTGCGCCCACTCATAAATCCGCTCACCTTCTTCGGTGATCGTCACGCGACGAGTGGTGCGGTGTAATAACACCACGTTCAGCGTTTGTTCCAGTAAGGCGATACGCTTGCTAACGAAAGCCGGAGAAACACCCATTTCTTCTGCTACAGCAGCAAAACCAGCCCGGCGAGCCACCAGCATAAAGACGCGCAAATCGTTCAGCAGCGGTAAATTATTCATGATTCGTGTTTTATGTTTCACCAGTTGCGGGGATTAATTCCTTTTCAGTCAATTATAGGATGAGGGTATTGTCAATTTTGATGGTCAGGAAGTGAGAACCCAATGATGAAAACGTTTCGGATCGCTGCAATACCCGGGGATGGAATCGGCAAAGAAGTCCTTCCTGAAGGGATTCGTGTGTTACAGGCTGCCGCTGAACGCTGGGGCTTCGCCTTAAGCTTTGAGCAGATGGAGTGGGCAAGTTGCGAATATTACAGCCATCACGGCAAAATGATGCCGGACGACTGGCATGAACAACTCAGCAGTTTCGACGCTATCTACTTTGGTGCTGTCGGCTGGCCGGATACCGTTCCGGACCATATTTCGTTATGGGGATCGCTGCTGAAATTTCGCCGTGAATTTGACCAATACGTTAACCTGCGTCCGGTCCGCCTCTTTCCTGGCGTACCTTGCCCACTGGCGGGGAAACAGCCTGGCGATATCGATTTTTACGTAGTGCGCGAGAACACAGAAGGCGAATACTCGTCTCTGGGTGGACGGCTAAACGAAGGAACGGAGCATGAGGTTGTCATCCAGGAATCGGTATTTACCCGCCGTGGCGTCGACCGTATTTTGCGTTATGCCTTTGAACTTGCACAAAGCCGCCCACGTAAGACGCTAACTTCTGCCACCAAATCTAACGGTTTAGCCATCAGCATGCCGTACTGGGATGAGCGCGTGGAAGCAATGGCAGAAAATTACCCGGCGATCCGCTGGGACAAGCAGCATATTGATATTCTCTGCGCGCGCTTTGTGATGCAACCAGAACGTTTTGACGTGGTGGTGGCATCCAATTTGTTTGGCGATATCCTTTCCGATCTTGGCCCGGCCTGCACCGGCACCATCGGCATTGCCCCATCCGCCAACCTGAATCCGGAACGTACTTTTCCGTCGCTCTTCGAGCCTGTCCACGGTTCCGCGCCGGATATCTACGGGAAAAATATTGCTAACCCTATCGCCACGATTTGGGCCGGTGCAATGATGCTCGATTTCCTCGGCAATGGCGATGAGCGTTTCCAGCAAGCGCATAACGGTATTCTGGCAGCGATTGAAGAAGTGATTGCTCACGGGCCGAAAACACCCGATATGAAAGGCAATGCCACCACACCACAGGTTGCCGACGCGATTTGCAAAATTATTTTGCGTTAAGGTCAAACCAGTTTATTTGAACCGCGTCACTGACGCGGTTTTTTTATTCATTCTCTTCAGTAAATAACCTGCGTCATTTCACCTTTTATTGTTTCCGTTTCGTGTTTTATGGCTTTCCGTATTCTTAATTGTTTAATTTATGTAACATGCAAATAATCAATTTGTTAAACACAACATGCAATTCATTACCCTGCACATAATTACAACTGGCAAAAGCCAGAGACGGGCTTTTATGCCCAGGAGATGACTCATGATGAGCAATGTTAAGAAAAAAGATGTGCCGCTGATAAGCATCAGTCTGGTGGCCATTCTTTTCATCGCAGCTGCATTAAGCCTTTTCCCACAACAATCGGCCGACGCGGCCAACGCAATATTCACTTTTGTCACGCGTACGTTAGGTTCCGCCGTACAGGTATTGGTTTTGCTGGCAATGGGACTGGTGATTTATTTAGCCACCAGTAAATACGGCAATATTCGTCTTGGCGAAGGAAAACCGGAATACAGCACGCTCTCCTGGCTGTTTATGTTTATTTGTGCCGGTTTAGGTTCTTCTACGCTTTATTGGGGGGTTGCTGAGTGGGCCTATTATTATCAAACGCCTGGTTTAAATATCGCGCCGCGTTCACAACAGGCACTCGAATTTAGCGTTCCCTACTCCTTCTTCCATTGGGGAATCAGCGCGTGGGCAACCTATACGCTGGCCTCATTAATCATGGCTTACCACTTCCATGTGCGGAAAAATAAGGGGCTGAGCCTTTCCGGCATTATTGCTGCTATTACCGGCATTCGCCCGCAAGGTCCGTGGGGAAAACTGGTCGATTTGATGTTTCTGATCGCCACTGTCGGCGCACTGACTATTTCCCTGGTCGTCACCGCCGCAACTTTTACTCGTGGTCTTTCCGCGCTGACCGGTTTACCGGATAACTTTACCGTACAGGCTTTTGTTATCCTGCTTTCCGGCGGTATTTTTTGCCTTAGCTCGTGGATTGGTATCAACAACGGTTTGCAACGTCTGAGCAAAATGGTCGGCTGGGGCGCCTTCCTGCTGCCATTGCTGGTTCTGATTGTCGGCCCAACCGAATTTATTACCAACAGCATCATCAATGCCATCGGCCTGACCACGCAAAACTTCCTGCAAATGAGCTTATTTACCGATCCGCTTGGCGATGGTTCATTTACCCGCAACTGGACCGTTTTCTACTGGCTGTGGTGGATCTCATACACGCCCGGTGTGGCAATGTTTGTCACCCGCGTTTCGCGCGGTCGTAAGATTAAAGAAGTTATCTGGGGACTGATCCTCGGCAGCACCGTCGGTTGCTGGTTCTTCTTTGGTGTAATGGAAAGCTATGCCATTCATCAGTTTATCAATGGCGTAATCAACGTCCCACAGGTGCTGGAAACACTGGGCGGTGAAACTGCCGTTCAACAAGTTCTGATGTCGTTGCCAGCCGGTAAATTGTTCCTCGCCGCATACCTGGGCGTGATGATTATTTTCCTTGCCTCGCATATGGATGCGGTGGCCTACACCATGGCGGCGACCAGTACGCGAAATCTCCAGGAAGGTGACGATCCTGACCGTGGGCTGCGTCTTTTCTGGTGCGTGGTGATCACACTGATCCCGCTTTCAATTCTGTTCACCGGCGCGTCGCTGGAAACGATGAAAACCACCGTCGTGCTCACAGCCCTTCCCTTCCTTGTCATTTTACTGGTGAAAGTCGGCGGATTTCTTCGCTGGCTGAAACAGGATTACGCCGACATTCCGGCTCATCAAGTTGAACATTATCTCCCGCAGACACCGGTTGAAGCCCCGGAAAAAACGCCAGTGCTCCCTGCGGGAACCGTATTCAAAGGCGACAACTGAGCGCCATCATCCTAACGATAAAGGTATCCCTATGAGCAATCTGAGCCCTGACTTTGTACTACCCGAAAATTTTTGCGCTAACCCGCAAGAGGCGTGGACCATTCCTGCCCGTTTTTATACCGATCAGAACGCCTTTGAACACGAAAAAGAGAACGTCTTCGCTAAAAGCTGGATTTGCGTCGCCCACAGCAGCGAACTGGCGAATGCTAATGATTACGTGACGCGTGAGATCATTGGCGAAAGCATCGTGCTGGTACGCGGTCGTGATAAGGTTTTGCGCGCGTTCTATAACGTGTGTCCGCACCGTGGTCATCAGTTGTTGAGCGGTGAAGGAAAAGCAAAAAATGTGATTACCTGCCCATATCACGCATGGGCATTCAAACTCGATGGCAACCTGGCCCACGCACGTAACTGTGAAAACGTCGCCAATTTCGATAGCGACAAAGCGCAACTGGTTCCGGTGCGTCTGGAAGAATATGCTGGATTCGTCTTCATCAACATGGACCCCAACGCCACCAGCGTAGAAGATCAGTTACCCGGTCTGGGCGCGAAAGTGCTGGAAGCCTGCCCGGAAGTCCACGACCTGAAACTGGCGGCCCGCTTTACCACCCGCACGCCTGCCAACTGGAAGAACATTGTCGATAACTATCTCGAGTGCTATCACTGTGGTCCGGCGCATCCAGGTTTCTCCGACTCCGTTCAGGTTGATCGTTACTGGCACACCATGCACGGTAACTGGACGCTGCAATACGGTTTCGCCAAACCGTCCGAACAGTCGTTTAAATTTGAAGAGGGTACGGATGCGGCATTCCACGGTTTCTGGCTGTGGCCGTGCACTATGCTGAACGTCACACCGATCAAAGGGATGATGACGGTCATTTATGAATTCCCGGTGGATTCTGAAACTACCCTGCAAAACTACGATATTTACTTCACCAATGAAGAGTTAACCGACGAGCAAAAATCGCTGATTGAGTGGTATCGCGATGTATTCCGTCCGGAGGATTTGCGTCTGGTTGAAAGCGTACAGAAAGGGCTGAAATCGCGTGGCTATCGTGGTCAGGGGCGCATCATGGCCGACAGTAGCGGTAGCGGGATTTCCGAACACGGTATCGCCCACTTCCATAATCTGCTGGCGCAGGTGTTTAAGGACTAATGACATCGGCGGCGGTCTATTCCGCCGCCGGGCTGATTTTTGATGGAGTACAGCAATGTCAGACTATCAAATGTTTGAAGTACAGGTGAGTCAGGTGGAACTGCTTACCGAAGAGGTGAAACGCTTCACGCTGGTGGCAACCGATGGCAAACCGCTGCCTGCGTTCAACGGTGGAAGTCACGTCATTGTGCAGATGAGCGATGGTGATAACCAGTACAGCAATGCGTATTCACTGCTGAGTTCGCCGCTCGATACAACTCATTATCAGATTGCCGTTCGACTGGAAGAAAACTCGCGCGGTGGTTCGCGCTTTTTGCATCAGCAGGTGAAAGCAGGCGATCGGTTGACCATTTCGACGCCTAATAATCTGTTTGCGCTAATTCCCTCGGCCAGAAAGCATCTGTTTATCGCGGGCGGTATTGGTATCACCCCTTTCCTGTCGCACATGGCAGAGTTGCAACACAGCGACGTCGACTGGCAGCTGCATTACTGCTCGCGAAATCCAGAAAGCTGCGCATTTCGTGATGAGCTAGTCCAACATCCGCAGGCTGAGAAAATCCATTTGCATCACTCATCGACCGGAACGCGACTTGAATTAGCGCGATTATTGGCGGATATCGAACCTGGCACACACGTTTATACCTGTGGCCCCGAGGCGCTAAATGAAGCGGTAAGAAGTGAAGCTGCACGTCTGGACATCGCCGCCGATACGCTGCACTGTGAGCAGTTTGCTATTGAAGACAAAACCGGCGATGCGTTTACACTGGTGCTCGCCCGTTCCGGTAAAGAGTTTGTGGTGCCGGAAGAGATGACCATTTTGCAGGTTATTGAAAATAATAAAGCGGCAAAAGTGGAATGTTTATGTCGTGAAGGGGTATGCGGGACCTGCGAAACAGCGATTCTGGAAGGTGAAGCTGACCATCGGGACCAGTATTTCAGCGATGAAGAACGCGCCAGCCAGCAAAGTATGTTGATCTGTTGTTCACGCGCGAAGGGTAAACGCCTGGTGTTAGATTTGTAGTTTGTCTGAAGCCGGACGCACCTGTCCGGCTCAGGAAGGTTTTACTGCGGATATTCCTGCAATAAATTGTGCAACGCTTCTGCCATCAGCTCACCGCGCCAGCCGGAAATCAGCTCGGGCAAATTGTTCTGCGGTTTCAGTTTCCAGTGCCAGTTCAGCAGTTGGTTGATTTGCCGACGCGATGCCAGCAACTCGGCGCTGATCTTGTGCGTTTCGCTCACGTCAGTGATCAGCGACTTAATCGCTTTAAACGCCTTGCGATAACCGGGCATGTCCATCAGGTTTGACATTGGCTGCGGTAACGCCTCTTCCGGTAATGCCTGCGCTTTCTCCACCAGCGCAAGCAGCGTTTTTCCGTGGAAGCGGATTTCGCTACCGGATAAACCCAGACTGTCCAGCTCGCCCAGACTCCCCGGCATATAACGCGCAACCGACCACAAATGCTCTTCACGCACGACAAAGTTCACCGCCAGATCGCGCTCCCGCGCCTTACGCAGGCGCCAGTCGGCTAACAGTTGCAGACAGGCCAGTTGGCGTGTACGTAATTGCCAGGCATTGGTGATATCACGCCATGCATCTTCCGGCGCAACGACTTCCTGACGACGCATTTGCATCAGGCGGCACTCATCCAGCGCCGCAGGTAACCAGCCAGAGGCTTCCGTTTCTACCATTAGCTTTGCGGTGATCGGTAATAAATACCAGACGTCCGCCGCTGCGTATTCACACTGACGTTCGGTTAGCGGTCTTGCCAACCAGTCGGTGCGCGATTCGCTCTTGTCGAGCGTAACGCCGGTGTACTCTTCCACCATGGAAGCGAAACCCCACGACATCGGGCGTCCGCAGAAAGCAGCGAGGATTTGCGTGTCAATCAGGGGATGTGGCAATTCACCAAACGTGTTGAGGAACACTTCCAGATCTTCACTGCCCGCATGGAGAAATTTAGTGATGGACGGATCGCGCAGGATCGCTTTCAGCGGTGACCAGTCGGTGATCCCGAGTGGATCGATTAGCGCCAGATGCTCGCCATCGAAAAGTTGAATCAACCCCAGCTGCGGGTAATAAGTGCGCGTACGAACAAATTCAGTATCCAGGCTATCGCCGGAAAGGCACGGACGGCTTCACACAAAGAAGCCAGCGCATCGTCCGTGGTAATCATTTGGTAATTCAAATTGTATTCTCTTTAGTGGGCGTCAAAAAAAAACGCCGGATTAACCGGCGTCTGACGACTGACTTAACGCTCAGGCTTTATTGTCCACTTTGCCGCGCGCTTCGTCACGTAATTCTCGTCGCAAAATTTTTCCGACGTTAGATTTCGGTAACTCATCACGAAACTCCACCAGCTTCGGTACTTTGTAGCCCGTGAGCTGACGGCGACAAAAGGTCACCAGTGACTCTTCGGTAAGCGATGGATCTTTTTTCACTACGAAGATTTTCACCGCTTCACCACTGGAGCCGGAAGGTACGCCAACAGCCGCGACTTCCTGTACGCCAGGGTGCTGCATGACGACATCTTCAATCTCGTTGGGATAAACGTTAAAACCGGAAACCAGAATCATGTCTTTTTTGCGATCGACAATACGCAGGAATCCTTCTTCATCCATCACCGCGATGTCGCCAGTGTGTAACCAGCCATTTTTGATGATCTCATCGGTAGCATCCGGACGCTGCCAGTACCCCAGCATCACCTGCGGTCCTTTGACACAAAGCTCACCCGGTTGACCCGGTGGTACTTCGTTGTCGTCGTCATCCACCAGTTTGGCTTCCGTCGACGGTACCGGCAAACCGATGCTACCGCTATGATAATCAATATCATACGGGTTAACGCTGACCAGCGGCGCGCACTCGGTCAGGCCATAACCTTCCAGCAGATACTGTCCGGTCAGTTTCACCCAGCGTTCTGCCACCACTTGCTGAACAGGCATCCCACCGCCAGCGGAAAGATGCAGACTGGAGAAATCCAGCTGCTGGAACTCTTTATTGTTCAGCAACGCATTGAACAAGGTGTTTACGCCGGTGATAGCGGTAAACGGATATTTCGCCAGCTCTTTCACCAGCCCCGGAATATCACGTGGGTTAGTAATAAGCAGGTTCTGCCCGCCGAGTTCGATAAACAGCAGACAGTTAATGGTCAACGCAAAAATGTGATAGAGCGGCAGTGCCGTTACTACCAGTTCTTTACCTGGATGCAGCAACGGCCCATAGGTGGCGTTGACCTGTTCCAGGTTCGCCAGCATATTGCGGTGAGTCAGCATCGCGCCTTTCGCCACACCTGTGGTGCCGCCGGTGTATTGCAGGAAAGCTAAATCTTCCGGCACCAGTTCGGGTTTGACGTACTGCATCCGGTAGCCGTTATGCAGGGCGCTACGAAATGAAATGGCATCTGGCAGATGGTATTTCGGCACCAGACGCTTGATGTATTTAACAACGAAGTTAACCAGTGTGCCTTTCGCTGTGGAAAGCTGATCGCCCATACGGGTCAGGATAACGTGCTGAACGGCGGTTTTATCAACCACTTTTTCCAGAGTGTGGGCAAAGTTAGACACAATGACAATCGCCGATGCGCCGCTGTCATTGAGCTGATGCTCAAGCTCGCGTGGGGTATACAACGGGTTGACGTTTACGACAATCATCCCGGCGCGCAAAATGCCGAACAGCGCCACTGGATATTGCAATAAGTTAGGCATCATCAGCGCAACGCGATCGCCCTTTTTAAGACCCAGCCCTTGTTGCAAATAAGCGGCAAACGCGCGACTGCGCTCTTCCAGCTTGCGGAAGGTCATGACCTCCCCCATATTCATAAACGCGGGCTGATCGGCGTAGCGCGTGACCGACTGCTCAAACATATCTACCAGAGATTGATAACGGTCAGGGTTGATCTCCGTCGGAACGTCCGCGGGATAACGGTTAAGCCAAACCTTCTTCAATTCTTCACCTCTAAAATGCGTGTTCGTCGTCATCGCAACCCCAAGTGATAAACATGTTGTTAACATAATATTAACTCATCTTACCAGCTTGATAATTACCCAACGAAAAGGTTGCGAAGCGCGTCACTATTTATTTTTATCTTTACTGTAAGAATGCAGAAACAGCGGACCAGCCGCTGTTTCTTTTTCTTTAAAAACAAGCAATTATTCAGTTACAACTGTTTGTACTCTCGCGGGACCTGGATTATACCAGCCCCATCCGCCGTAGCCATAGGGCCAGCCTCGCCCACCATAAAACCAGGGATCAATCGGCTGTGGTGGCATAATCACCTGCTGGGTTAAATGCCAACGTTTGTAGCCCGTTGCCTGCATTACCATAAATTTATATGGCGTGTTGCCAATTTTTCCGTCAACCGTACCGGTGATTGGCCCGACAACTGTCACCAGCTGGCCTCGGAAATCGACCGGATCAAGAAAACCATTCACATCGGCATAAATGCGCCCACGCGACGGTTCTCCCAGCGTCGGTCTTGCTCCGCTGTCGAGTGGTACAGTGGCAATTTCCAGGCGGGTTTTCCCTTGCTGGTTTTGCACCGCAACCACTTTACCGCCAAATCGAGCTTCCTGACCAACGTACAGCTGCGGCGCATTCATCACCCGAACTAAATCTTGTTGCGGCGTTGGGCTACTGCCTTTAATGGCGTCCGGCACAGTGACACAACCGCTCAGTATCAGCGCAAACGTACCTGCCAGTATGCCTTTGATAACATTGTTTTGAACCGCCATGATGCGACTCCTTTTTTCTCAGGGCATACTCTTAAGATTCATTCTTTGCCCGGAAGTTTCTTCCACGCGACGTTGTTACGCAAATAAACCGGCTCGGCATTTTCCACCGCCACCGTTTTACCCTCGGCAAACATCTGACAGGCAATCGGCAGCATATCTTCTGCAGCGGGCAGTAACACTTCGCCATCGCGCAAAACCAGCCCGCGTTCTTTACCGAGATCCGGCCAGGCTTGCCAGCCCGTCCCTACCGTTACCCATTCACCGGAAAGCTGTTGCATCCGTTCATGAACGAGTTCTGGTTTGAGTACGGCTTCGGTTTCTTCACCGTGCCAGACACCGTTTTCATCACGCTGATATTCGGCCCAGTAAACTTCGCCCATTCGCGCGTCAATGGCTGCCAGTACGCGGGTTGCGCCAGTTTTGCGCCATGCTCCTTGCGCCATTGTCATTAGCGTGGAGACGCCAATCATCGGTAGCTCCGCACCAAGTGCCAGCCCTTGCGCAATGCCAATACCAATGCGCACGCCGGTAAAACTACCGGGGCCGCGCCCGTAAGCCAGAGCGTTAATATCAGTCAGGGAAGTTCCGCTGGTGGTCAGGATATCCTGCACCATCGGTAAGATTCGTTGAGTATGTTCACGAGGGCAAAGCTCAAAATGAGCGTTGACAGTACCGTCGTTCCACAGGGCGACAGAGCAGGCCTCTGTCGCGGTATCGATAGCCAGAATTCGCATGGGTCTTCGTGCTTAGATCAATAAAAAGGCGCGCATCATACCATACTCCATCACAAATTACCTGGAGGATGGTATCGCAAGGAAACGAACCGCACGGGCAATATCACGGGTACGCGGCGCGGGCGGCAGGCTGGCAAGAAAAGTGGCGCCATAAGGGCGCATCACCAGCCGATTGTCGCAAATCACCAGCACGCCGCGATCGTCGGCGTCGCGAATCAGTCGCCCTACTCCCTGTTTGAGAGTAATGACGGCATCCGGTAGTTGCACTTCATCGAACGGGTCGCCACCGCGCAAACGGCAATCTTCCATGCGCGCTTTTAACAGCGGGTCATCCGGCGAGGTAAACGGCAACTTGTCGATAATCACCAATGACAATGTATCGCCACGCACGTCCACCCCTTCCCAGAAACTACTGGTTGCCACAAGAAGCGCGTTACCGGCACTGACAAATTGCTGCAACAGTTGCCCTTTGCTGGTTTCCCCCTGCAACAATACGGGAAGCGTCATGGTAGCGCGGAACTGCTCAGCCAGATCGCGCATCATGGCGTGCGAGGTACAAAGCATAAAGCAACGACCGTTGTTAGCTTCGATGATCGGTCGCAGCATTGCCGCTAACTGGCGAGCAGAACCTGGCTGGTTGGTTTGCGGCAGATTGCGCGGCACACAGAGTAACGCCTGGCGGCTGTAATCAAAGGGGCTTGGCAACAGCAACGACTCCGCCTGTTCGATACCAAGCCGCGAGGTGAAATGATGCAGATCGTCATTCACCGACAACGTTGCCGAGGTAAAGATCCAGCTTCCGGGCTTTTGTTCCATTAATTCTTTGAATTTATCCGCCACGCTGAGCGGCGTCAACGCGAGAGTGAAATGGCGCGAAGTGCATTCGTACCAGTAGCTGTAGCCTGGTTGGTTGATCTCTTTTAGCCGCTTCAGACGTGTACGATATAACGTGGCGCGTTCAAATGCCGCATCCAGCAAGGCGGAACGCCCCAGCGACAATTTCGCCACGTCGTAACAGAGTTCAAGGGTGTCATCGAGCAGTAAAAACGCCCGCTGAATTTGCGGATTGGCTAACAGTTCGCGCAGATTACCGCGATAACCTGGCTCGCCGAGTTGCAGACGAAAATCCTGCGCGCTCTGGGCAAGACGGTCGGCGCATTTTTGTAACTGTTGAGTGTCTTTTAATTCGGTGCGATAGGCGATGGTGATGTCTTTTGCCAGATCGAGCAGTTGTCGGCTGGAGAGCGACTGCCCAAAGTACTGGCTGGCAATGTCCGGCAGCTGGTGGGCTTCGTCGAAGATCATCACGTCTGCTTCCGGGATCAGTTCGCCAAATCCACTTTCTTTAACCACCATATCCGCCAGAAACAGATGATGGTTCACCACAACCACATCAGCATCCATCGCTTTTTTACGCGCTTTAACCACAAAGCAATCTTTATACATTGGGCAGTCGCTGCCAAGACAGTTGTCGTTGGTGCTGGTGACTAGCGGCCACGCCTGTGAATCTTCCGCCACGCTAACGCAGGTGCTGATATCGCCATCGACTGTTTGATTAGACCAGGAGCGCAGGAGGATCACATCGCTTAAGGTTTGTACTGGCAAATCTCCGCCCGCCAGCGCCTGCTGTTCAAGTCGTTCGAGGCAGAGGTAGTTTGAGCGCCCTTTCAGCAACGCCACATTGCCCGTGTATTTCAATGCCTTTGAGACCGTTGGCAAATCGCGGCTGTAGAGCTGATCCTGCAACGCTTTTGAGCCGGTCGAGATGATGACTTTCTTTTTCGCCCGCAGCGCAGGAGCCAGGTAAGCGTAGGTTTTGCCCGTACCGGTTCCTGCTTCCACCACCAGCGGCTGGCCTTTTTCTATCGCCTGGGTGACGGCTACCGCCATCTGTCGCTGTGGTTCTCGCGGCTTAAAGCCTGGTATCGCTTTCGCCAGTTGACCGTCTGGTGCAAAATCGTCCGTCACACTACCCCCTGTTGATTTGAACAGGGATTATGTCAGGCCAGGCTGGTTTTCGCCAGTTGAAGTGGTGACGGCAACCTCACATTGTGGCAGTCTTTGCAGCACAAAAATGGAAAGTTAATGAGGACATAATGATGACTATCGTTCGTATCGACGCTGAAACCCGCTGGTCTGATGTGGTGATCCACAACAACACGCTCTACTACACTGGCGTACCAGAAAACCTCGATGCCGATGCTTTTGAACAAACCGCCAACACGCTGGCGCAAATTGACGCCGTGCTGGAAAAACAGGGCAGCAATAAATCGAGCATTCTGGATGCCACCATTTTCCTTGCCGATAAAAACGACTTTGCGGCAATGAATAAAGCGTGGGATGCCTGGGTTGTAGCGGGTCACGCGCCGGTGCGCTGCACGGTGCAGGCGGGGCTGATGAATCCGCAGTACAAGGTTGAAATTAAGATTATCGCTGCGGTTTAATTCCAGAAAAAGAATTCTATCAAAGTAAAAATCAGACGATAATTGTTCGAAAATACTGGTCGGTTATAAACAAATCGGCCAGTGTTTAAGAGGATACTTTAGATAAATAATGAAATCCGTCAGGTAACTTATTTTTATGATTTCAACTGCTTCTATACAAAAATGATATTAATCACCCAAACTAAACCATTCTGTTAACTCCCCGAGCCGTTTACTCTGACTTTTCTGCCCTTAACAATCTGGCTGGAGCGCGGCGATTCACCGTTAATTTTTTGCTGTATCACTAGAAAACCCGCCATGACCTGCTACCTTTAAAACACCTGAATGTCAACAGGTTAACTACTGATATATCGTTATAATCCCTTTGATATTAGATGCAATTTAAGGTCATATATAGCCTTATCAAAAACGTGGTTAATTTAAGGACAAGAATATGCCTGCTGCAATAGATAAAGCCCTGGATTTCATTAGTGCCATGGATGTATCAGCATCAACACCAAGCTCGATGAATGAAAGTACGGCGAAAGGAATATTTAAATATTTGCATGACCTGGGAGTCCCCGCGAGTACCGCCGATATTACTGCGCGAGCTGAACAGGAAGGCTGGAATCCTGGATTCACGGAAAAAATGGTGGGATGGGCAAAAAAGATGGATTCTGGCGAACGCGTGGTGATTAAAAACCCTGAATACTTCTCGTCTTATATGCAGGAAGAACTTAAAGCCCTTGTGTGAGTTAAAACTCCAGCTTTAAAAATCAATCCGGACGCTTTCATTGACCTCAGAAAAGCGTCCTTTTTTCTCGTCATCATCAACACAGCCCAAATTAATCAACAGATATGGCCCCGTGATTTTTGTTTCGACGCGGTGGACCATTGTCATAACGCGCGCCGTCCAGGCACATACCGTCAAAAATGGCACGATGTAAGTTCATCCCGGAAAATCCCAGCCGATGAGGCTATCCGTATCAAGATACAGGACGTCATCCGTGACGAAATCGATACGGATCATTTTGTGTTACTCGTCTTCATCCTCAAAACGCGCCACTATTTGCTCGCCGGTATGGTTGGCGCGCAGCTCTTCTGCCACCAGCGCGATTGCCTGACCGCTGCTCATCCCCTGTGCCATCAGTTCCTGAATACGCTCAACGGCTTTTTGCTGCTGTTCATGGGTGAGTGAAGGTAAACCTGCAAACATTGTTAACTCCTGCTAAATTGTTGGCGCTAATTATTTCATGCTACCCGGCACATAGCCAGTAGAGTCAGGACTGATGAAGACGTTATCTCCCGCTGTGATTACTTTACCCTGGCGTCAGGACGCCGCTGAATTTTATTTTGCCCGCTTAAGCCACCTGCCGTGGGCGATGTTGTTGCACTCCGGCTACGCCGACCATCCGCATAGTCGCTTTGATATTGTGGTGGCTGACCCCGTTTGCACTTTAACCACTCACGATAATGAAACCGTAGTGTGTGAAGGAGAAATCCGCACAACGACCACTGACGATCCGCTCAAAGTGCTCCAACAGGCACTGGACCGTGCAAACATTCACCCGTCGCATAACAATAATTTGCCATTTCAGGGCGGCGCGCTTGGGTTGTTTGGCTACGATCTGGGTCGTCGGTTTGAGTCGCTGCCAGAAATTGCGCAACGAGATGTCGACTTGCCTGACATGGCGGTTGGTATCTACGACTGGGCGCTGATCGTCGACCACCAGCGTCAGCGTATTTCGCTACTCAGCCATCGTGATGTCAATGCTCGTCTGGTGTGGCTGGACAGCCAGCAAATAGCACCACAGCAAGATTTCAAGTTAACATCCGCCTGGCAATCCAATATGAACCGCGAGCAGTATGGCGAGAAATTTCGCCAGGTACAGGAATATCTGCACAGCGGCGATTGCTATCAGGTGAATCTCGCCCAGCGTTTTCACGCGACCTATTCTGGCGATGAATGGCAGGCGTTCGTTCAGCTTAATCAGGCCAACCGCGCACCGTTCAGTGCCTTCCTGCGTCTGGAACAAGGTGTGATTTTAAGCCTTTCACCAGAACGGTTTATTCTTTGTGATGGTGGTGAGATCCAGACCCGCCCGATTAAAGGCACGCTCCCACGCTTGTCCGATCCTCAGGAAGATAACAAACAAGCTGAAAAACTGGCGAACTCACCGAAAGATCGCGCCGAAAACCTGATGATTGTCGATTTAATGCGCAATGACATCGGCCGCGTTGCCGTACCAGGCTCAGTAAAAGTGCCTGAACTGTTTGTGGTAGAGCCCTTCCCTGCCGTGCATCATCTGGTCAGCACCATAACGGCGCGCTTGCCAGAGCAGTTGCATGCCAGCGATCTGCTGCGCGCGGCTTTTCCTGGAGGCTCAATCACCGGCGCGCCGAAAGTGCGGGCAATGGAGATTATTGATGAACTGGAACCGCAGCGACGCAATGCCTGGTGCGGCAGCATTGGCTATTTAAGCTTCTGCGGCAATATGGATACCAGCATCACCATCCGCACGCTAACGGCGGTTAACGGGCAGATTTACTGTTCCGCTGGTGGCGGCATCGTTGCTGATAGCCAGGAAGAAGCGGAATATCAGGAAACTTTTGATAAAGTTAATCGTATCCTGAAGCAACTGGAGAAGTAAGACGTGGAATACCGTGGCCTGACGCTTGATGATTTTTTATCGCGATTTCAACTATTGCGTCCGCAAATTAACCGGGAAACCTTAAATCATCGTCAGGCTGCCGTGTTAATCCCCATCGTCCGCCGACCGCAACCGGGCTTACTGTTGACTCAGCGTTCCATTCATCTGCGCAAACATGCTGGACAAGTCGCATTCCCTGGAGGTGCAGTCGATGACACGGACGCGTCAGTTATCGCCGCTGCGCTGCGTGAAGCCGAAGAAGAGGTCGCCATACCGCCTTCAGCCGTTGAGGTTATCGGCGTGTTACCCCCTGTCGATAGCGTCACGGGCTACCAGGTCACTCCCGTGGTCGGCATTATCCCGCCTGATTTACCGTATCGCGCCAGTGAAGATGAAGTCTCCGCAGTATTTGAAATGCCGCTCGCCCAGGCGTTACATTTGGGCCGTTATCATCCTTTGGATATCTACCGCCGTGGCGATTCGCATCGGGTATGGCTTTCCTGGTACGAACAGTATTTTGTATGGGGAATGACCGCAGGCATAATTCGTGAACTGGCGCTACAAATTGGTGTGAAACCCTGACTATACTTATCTTTACATCTACAAAACACTACTTGAGACAATCATCGCAATATTAGTTAAATCGCGGTTTTTGATTAGTTTAATTCATGTGAATAGTTAAGCCTGTCGCCGCGTTCCCTCTTACACTATGCGCTGTTATTCGTTCGTTACTGGAAGTCCAGTCACCTTGTCAGGAGTATTATCGTGATTAGTCTATTCGACATGTTTAAGGTGGGGATTGGTCCCTCATCTTCCCATACTGTAGGGCCTATGAAGGCGGGTAAACAGTTCGTCGATGATCTGGTCGAAAAAGGCTTACTGGATAGCGTTACCCGCGTTGCCGTGGACGTTTATGGTTCACTGTCGCTGACGGGTAAAGGCCACCACACCGATATCGCCATTATTATGGGTCTTGCAGGTAACGAACCTGCCACCGTGGATATCGACAGTATTCCCGGTTTTATTCGCGACGTAGAAGAGCGCGAACGTCTGCTGCTGGCACAGGGACGGCATGAAGTGGATTTCCCACGCGACAACGGGATGCGTTTTCATAACGGTAACCTGCCGCTGCATGAAAACGGGATGCAAATCCACGCCTATAACGGCGATACCGTTGTTTACAGCAAAACTTATTATTCCATCGGCGGCGGTTTTATCGTCGATGAAGAACATTTTGGTCACGATGCCGCCAACGAAGTCAGTGTGCCGTATCCGTTCAAATCCGCCACCGAGCTGCTTGCGTACTGTAATGAAACCGGTTATTCCCTTTCCGGTCTGGCAATGCAGAACGAACTGGCGTTGCACAGCAAGAAAGAGATCGACGAGTACTTCGCTCATGTCTGGCAAACCATGCAGGCATGTATCGATCGTGGGATGAACACCGAAGGCGTATTGCCTGGCCCGCTGCGTGTTCCGCGCCGTGCGTCTGCCCTGCGCCGTATGCTGGTTTCCAGCGATAAACTGTCTAACGATCCGATGAATGTCATCGACTGGGTAAACATGTTTGCGCTGGCAGTTAACGAAGAGAACGCCGCAGGTGGCCGCGTGGTGACTGCACCAACCAACGGTGCTTGTGGCATTGTTCCGGCGGTACTGGCTTACTATGACCACTTTATTGAATCGGTGAGCCCTGATATTTATACCCGCTATTTTATGGCGGCCGGAGCGATTGGCGCACTGTACAAAATGAACGCGTCTATTTCCGGTGCGGAAGTCGGTTGCCAGGGCGAAGTGGGCGTTGCCTGTTCAATGGCTGCGGCGGGTCTTGCAGAACTGTTGGGCGGTAGCCCTGAACAGGTTTGCGTGGCGGCGGAAATTGGCATGGAACACAACCTTGGTCTGACTTGCGACCCGGTTGCGGGTCAGGTTCAGGTTCCGTGCATTGAACGTAACGCTATTGCATCAGTGAAGGCGATTAACGCCGCGCGAATGGCTCTGCGTCGTACTAGTGCACCACGCGTCTCACTGGATAAAGTCATCGAAACGATGTACGAAACAGGAAAGGATATGAACGCTAAATATCGCGAAACCTCACGCGGTGGTCTGGCGATTAAAGTCCAGTGTGACTAATACTTTATCCTCGCCCATCTGCAACGGATGGGCGAATTTACCCTCGCTTTCTCGTCTGCTGTAATTTTCCCCACTACACTTCCACTGTTGCGTCAGGCGTTTGTCGCCATACGCTTACCGGGTGGCCCGCATGCAAAAAGCACAACGGATCATTAAAACCTATCGCCGTAATCGAATGATTGTTTGTACGATTTGCGCACTCTTTACGTTTGTGGCAACACTGAGCGTGCGATTTATTTCACAGCGGAACTTAAATCAGCAGCGGGTAGTGCTCTTTGCCAATCACGCCGTTGAGGAATTAGACAAAGTCCTGCTTCCACTTCAGGCGAGTAACAACGTACTGCTTCCCCTGATTGGACTCCCCTGCTCAGTCGCCCATCTCCCCTTACGAAAACAGGCGGCAAAACTGCAAACTGTACGGTCAATTGGCCTGGTGCAAGACGGCACGCTTTATTGTTCCAGCATTTTTGGTTATCGCAATGTTCCTGCTGAAGATATCCAGGCTGATTTACCCGCGCCGCAGCCCCTTTTACGCTTAACTACCGACCGCGTATTAATTAAAGACAGCCCGGTATTGATTCAGTGGACGCCTTTACCGGGCAATGGTCGAGATGGCGTGATGGAGATGATCAACATCGACCTGTTGATGGCAATGTTGCTGGAGCCGCAATTGCCGCAAATAAGAACGGCCAGCCTGACGGTAGCCGATCGCCATTTACTCTATGATGATGGTCTGGTTGATTCTTTACCTCCGCTTAATGGCAATGAACGTTACCAGGTTTCATCGCAGAATTTTCCTTTTATCATCAGCGTTAGTGGACCTGGTGCGACAGCGCTGGCGTTGCAATATCTTCCCAGCCAGTTTCCACTAGCGGTACTGTTGAGTTTACTGGTGGGGTACATCGCATGGTTGGCCACGGCCCATAGAATGAGCTTTTCACGCGAGATAAATCTCGGGCTGGCGCAGCGCGAATTTGAGTTATTTTGTCAGCCTCTACTCAACGCGCGCTCGCAGCAATGTATTGGTGTAGAGATATTGCTGCGCTGGAATAATCCGCGTCAGGGATGGATCTCGCCGGATGTTTTTATCCCCATTGCGGAAGAACATCACCTGATAGTGCCACTTACCCGTTATGTGATGATGGAAACCATCCGTCAACTCCACGTTTTTCCAATGAGCAGCCAGTTCCACATCGGCATTAACGTCGCCCCCAGCCATTTTCGCCGTGGCGTATTGTTAAAAGATCTCAATCGTTACTGGTTTAGTGCTAACCCGATTCAGCCACTAATCCTCGAAATTACCGAGCGCGATGCCTTACTGGATGTTGATTATCGGATTGCCCGCGAACTGCATCGTAAAAAACGTCAAGCTGGCGATTGATGACTTCGGCACCGGCAACAGTTCGTTTTCCTGGCTTGAAACGTTACGTCCTGACGTGCTGAAAATTGATAAGTCTTTCACTGCGGCGATTGGTTCAGATGCAGTTAACTCGACGGTGACAGATATCATTATTGCGCTGGGGCAAAGACTGAATATTGAACTGGTGGCGGAAGGCGTTGAAACGCAAGAACAAGCGAAGTATTTGCGCCGTCATGGCGTGCATATTTTACAAGGGTATTTGTACGCGCAGCCCATGCCGCTGCGTGATTTCCCGAAATGGCTGGCGGGCAGCCAACCGCCGCCCACCAGGCATAACAGACACGTTACGCCCGTTATGCCATTGCGTTAGTGCTATTCGTCTTCATCGTGCGGCGGTTGCTCTTTAACAATGCGAACCAGATCAACACGATAATCATTGGCTTCTACGATGGTGATATGCAGCGGTCCAACATCGATCACGTCGCCTGCGCGAGGAATGTGACCATTTGCCGAAATTACCAGACCTGCAACCGTCGCAATATCATCATCATCGGTAAGGTGCTCAACATCAAGCGCCTGCTGTAAGGCATGTAAGTCTGTACCACCTTTTACCAGCCAACCGTCACCATCGATAACAATTTCCGGCGTTTCATCTGCATCCGGGAACTCACCAGCAATAGCTTCCAGTACATCCAGCGGCGTAACCAGACCTTGCACCACACCAAACTCGTTGGTGACGATAACAAAACTACCACGAGCACGACGCAACACGCCCAGCAGGTTGATCGGGTCGAGGGTTTCCGGAACGATTATCGCCGGAGAAGCAGAAGCAATTGCCGTCACGTCGACACCGACTTCCAGCGCCACCAGCAGTTCTTTGGCACGCACGATACCGATGATTTCATCCAGTTCACCACGACATACCGGAAACAGGCTGTGCGGTGAAGAGAGCAGTTGCTGGCGGATTTCATCAACGCCAAGGTTAGCATCTACCCAACTGATCTCGCCGCGTGGCGTCATAATGCCGCGCAGAGAACGTGACGCCAAAGTCAGAACGCCGTTAATCATATAACGCTCTTCTTCGGCAAAGGCACCTTCTGGAACCGGAATTGGCACCGGGTTATCGGCATCGTGTTGAATATTTGCCTGACGTTTACCCCCCATCAGACGCAGAATGGCATCGGCGGTACGCGCACGCAGCGGTAAAGTCGACTGATGGCGAATAAAGTTACGGCGCGCAATCTGGTTAAACACTTCGATGATGATCGAGAAACCAATTGCTGCATACAGGTAGCCTTTTGGAATATGGAAACCAAAACCTTCAGCTACGAGGCTCAGACCAATCATCAACAGGAAGCTCAAACAGAGCACTACAACTGTTGGATGCTGGTTAACGAATCGCGTCAGCGGTTTCGATGCCAGCAACATAACTGCCATCGCAATCACTACCGCAGCCATCATTACCGGTAGATGGTTGACCATCCCTACGGCAGTAATCACTGCATCCAGCGAGAAGACAGCGTCAAGGATGACAATCTGTGTGACGACCACCCAGAAACTGGCATAACCTTTACCGTGACCAGAGTCATGATCGCGGTTTTCCAGCCGCTCATGCAACTCGGTTGTCGCTTTGAACAGCAAGAATATCCCCCCGAACAGCATAATCAGATCGCGCCCGGAGAAAGAAAAATCCATTACGGTAAATAGCGGTTTGGTCAGCGTGACCATCCATGAAATAAGCGATAACAGCCCCAGGCGCATAATCAACGCCAGTGACAGCCCCAACAAACGCGCTTTATCACGTTGTTTCGGCGGCAGTTTATCGGCAAGGATGGCGATAAAAACCAGGTTATCGATACCCAGCACGATTTCAAGGACGACAAGCGTGAGCAGCCCCGCCCAAATCGAGGGATCCATTAAGAATTCCATGACAAGCTCCTGCTTAAGGAATAGCTAATCGGCGCCAGAAATAATGCAGGCGAAACGAGAAAATACAAACAAAAGGTGCGGCAAAAAATGCCAGTAAGGCAGGCGCTATATGGCCTGATGCTGAAGTGACGTCGGTGACGATCCATACTGCGGGCTGCAGCCCTATACTCCTTGGTTGTTAAACGGGAGTTAAACATATCAGAGAGATCTCTGATTTGGCAAAGATTTACCTTCCTTTGCAAATGAATGTGACAACTTTTTTTACTCTTTCGGAATTTTGTCAATTCAAAGTTAATTTACGGATCTTCATCACATAAAATATTTTTTTCGATATCTAAAATAAATCGCGAGGCACAGGGGGTTTCCGGTTGTAGCCCTTATCTGAATCGATTCGATTGTGGACGACGATTCAAAAATACATCTGGCTCGTTGAGATGTTAACAATAATAAGGAGGTAGCAAGTGACCATTGCTATTGTTATAGGCACACATGGTTGGGCTGCAGAGCAGTTGCTTAAAACGGCAGAGATGCTGTTAGGCGAGCAGGAAAACGTTGGCTGGATCGATTTTGTTCCTGGCGAAAATGCCGAAACGCTAATCGAAAAGTACAACGCTCAGTTGGCAAAACTCGACACCACTAAAGGCGTGCTGTTTCTCGTTGATACATGGGGAGGCAGTCCGTTCAATGCTGCCAGCCGCATTGTCGTCGACAAAGAGCATTATGAAGTGATCGCAGGCGTTAACATTCCAATGTTAGTGGAAACGTTAATGGCTCGTGATGATGACCCAAGCTTTGACGAGCTGGTAGCACTGGCGGTAGAAACAGGCCGCGAAGGTGTGAAAGCACTGAAAGCGAAACCCGTTGAAAAAGCAGCGCCAGCCCCCGCCGCAGCGGCACCGAAAGCGGCTCCTGCACCGGCAAAACCAATGGGACCAAACGACTATATGGTAATTGGCCTCGCGCGCATCGACGATCGTTTGATTCACGGTCAGGTTGCTACCCGCTGGACCAAAGAAACTAATGTCTCCCGTATCATCGTAGTTAGTGACGAAGTGGCTGCGGATACCGTTCGTAAGACACTGCTCACCCAGGTTGCACCTCCCGGCGTAACAGCGCATGTAGTTGATGTCGCCAAAATGATTCGCGTCTACAACAACCCGAAATATGCGGGCGAACGCGTGATGCTGTTATTTACCAACCCGACAGATGTTGAGCGTCTCGTTGAAGGCGGCGTGAAAATCACCTCAGTCAACGTCGGTGGTATGGCATTCCGTCAGGGCAAAACTCAGGTGAATAACGCAGTTTCGGTTGATGAAAAAGATATCGAAGCGTTCAAGAAACTGAATGCACGCGGCATCGAGCTGGAAGTCCGTAAGGTTTCCACCGACCAGAAACTGAAAATGATGGATCTGATCAGCAAAATCGATAAGTAACGTATTGTGTTGATTATCACTCAGTTTTCACACTTAAGTCTTACGTAAACAGGAGAAGTACAATGGAGATTACCGCTCTTCAAATTGTGCTGGTATTTATCGTAGCCTGTATCGCAGGTATGGGATCAATCCTCGATGAATTTCAGTTTCACCGTCCGCTAATCGCGTGTACCCTGGTGGGTATCGTTCTTGGGGATATGAAAACCGGTATTATTATCGGTGGTACCCTTGAAATGATCGCGCTGGGCTGGATGAACATCGGTGCCGCTGTTGCACCTGACGCCGCCCTGGCATCAATTATTTCTACAATTCTGGTTATTGCTGGTCATCAGAGCATCGGTGCCGGTATCGCGCTGGCAATCCCTCTGGCAGCAGCAGGCCAGGTTCTTACCATTATCGTTCGTACTATTACCGTTGCTTTCCAGCACGCTGCGGATAAGGCAGCTGAAAACGGTAACCTGACGGCGATTTCATGGATCCACGTTTCGTCTCTGTTCCTGCAAGCAATGCGTGTGGCTATTCCGGCCGTTATCGTTGCGCTTTCTGTTGGTACCAGCGAAGTTCAAAACATGCTGAACGCCATTCCGGAAGTGGTGACCAATGGTCTGAACATTGCCGGTGGCATGATCGTGGTAGTTGGTTATGCGATGGTTATCAACATGATGCGTGCTGGCTACCTGATGCCGTTCTTCTACCTCGGCTTCGTAACCGCAGCATTCACCAACTTTAACCTGGTTGCTCTGGGTGTCATCGGTACCGTTATGGCGGTGCTCTACATTCAGCTGAGCCCGAAATATAACCGTGTCGCCGGTGCGCCAGTTCAGGCTGCTGGTAACAACGATCTCGACAACGAACTGGACTAACAGGTGAGCGAAATGGTTGATACAACTCAAACTACCACTGAGAAAAAACTCACTAAGAGTGATATTCGTGGCGTCTTCCTGCGTTCTAACCTCTTCCAGGGTTCATGGAACTTCGAGCGTATGCAGGCGCTGGGCTTCTGCTTCTCTATGGTGCCGGCGATTCGTCGCCTCTACCCGGAAAACAACGATGCCCGTAAACAGGCGATTAAACGTCACCTCGAATTCTTTAACACCCAACCGTTTGTGGCGGCGCCAATTCTGGGCGTAACCCTGGCGCTGGAAGAACAGCGTGCTAACGGTGCAGAGATCGACGATGGCGCAATCAACGGTATCAAAGTAGGTCTGATGGGTCCGCTGGCAGGTGTAGGCGACCCAATCTTCTGGGGTACAGTACGTCCGGTATTCGCAGCGCTGGGCGCCGGTATCGCGATGAGCGGCAGCCTGTTAGGTCCGTTGCTGTTCTTTATCCTGTTTAACCTGGTACGTCTGGCAACGCGTTACTACGGCGTAGCATATGGTTACTCCAAGGGCATCGATATCGTTAAAGATATGGGCGGCGGCTTCCTGCAAAAACTGACGGAAGGGGCGTCTATTCTCGGCCTGTTTGTCATGGGGGCATTGGTTAACAAGTGGACACATGTCAACATCCCGCTGGTCGTCTCACGCATCACTGACCAGACGGGTAAAGAGCACGTTACCACTGTACAGACCATTCTTGACCAGTTAATGCCGGGCCTGGTACCTCTGTTGCTGACCTTTGCTTGTATGTGGCTGCTGCGCAAAAAAGTGAACCCGCTGTGGATCATCGTTGGCTTCTTCGTCATCGGTATCGCTGGTTACGCTTGCGGCCTGCTGGGACTGTAAGACTGTTGTACACTACCGGGGCCTTTTGGCCCCGTTTTTTTATCTGGAGGATTAATGACAATCACGGACCTGGTACTGATTCTTTTCATCGCCGCACTCCTGGCCTTCGCGATCTACGATCAGTTCATCATGCCCCGCTGCAACGGCCCCACCCTGCTGGCAATTCCTTTGCTCCGGCGTGGTCGCATCGATAGCGTTATCTTCGTCGGATTGATTGTCATTCTTATCTATAACAACGTCACGAATCATGGCGCGCTGATAACGACATGGTTATTAAGTGCACTGGCTCTGATGGGCTTTTATATATTCTGGATCCGCGTTCCGAAGATCATCTTTAAACAGAAAGGTTTTTTCTTCGCCAATGTCTGGATTGAATATAGCCGAATCAAAGCGATGAACTTATCGGAAGATGGTGTCCTGGTTATGCAATTAGAACAGCGTCGGTTGTTAATCCGCGTTCGAAATATCGACGATCTGGAAAAGATTTATAAACTTCTTGTTTCAACTCAATAGGTTATATCTTTAGCCAAAGCTATGTTAAGTGTATTTTTAATAACCAGACATAGCTTAGGCTATATTATTTCTTCGATCATTTGTTATTTATTTTAACGTTTCATTTATATATAAATCTAAATGAAAATCGTTATCAATGAAGTGATGAAATAATATATTCCAGGAGTTGTTTTATATTCTCAATATATGTTAAGGTTGCGCCCTCATTTGGGGAGTAGCCGATTTCCAGACTCCGGAAATGTACGTGTCAACATACTCGTTGCAAAAACGTGGCACGTACGGACTGAACATTTTCAGTCAGGCGAGACCATATGCACATCAATCGCTATGCCTGCATGAGCGCGTCTTGTCGTTCATGTGTGCATGTTTGCGGGGGGCGAAGATGTGTTTTATGGATACCCCGGTCAGGACGTTGTCATGAATATCACTGCTACTGTTCTTCTTGCGTTTGGTATGTCGATGGATGCATTTGCTGCATCAATCGGTAAAGGTGCCACCCTCCATAAACCGAAATTTTCTGAAGCGTTGCGAACCGGCCTTATTTTTGGTGCCGTCGAAACCCTGACGCCGCTGATCGGCTGGGGAATGGGCATGTTAGCCAGCCGCTTTGTCCTCGAATGGAACCACTGGATTGCGTTTGTGCTGCTGATATTCCTCGGCGGGCGAATGATTATTGAGGGTTTTCGTGGCGCAGATGATGAAGATGAAGAACCGCGCCGTCGACACGGTTTCTGGCTACTGGTAACCACCGCGATTGCCACCAGCCTGGATGCCATGGCTGTGGGTGTAGGTCTTGCCTTCCTGCAGGTCAACATTATCGCGACCGCATTAGCCATTGGTTGTGCAACCTTGATTATGTCGACATTAGGGATGATGGTTGGTCGCTTTATCGGCTCAATTATTGGGAAAAAAGCGGAAATTCTCGGCGGGTTGGTACTGATCGGCATCGGCGTCCAGATCCTCTGGACGCACTACCACGGTTAATTTGTTCGCTGCCAGAGGTGAATATTAAAATCCGTCTGGCAGTCGAATACTTCTTTTGCCGCCAACGTTTGCCAGACATCAGGCTTCGCACGCCAGGCAAACGGCGTCATCTGCAACAATGCAACAGCTTCATCGCCGCGAAGACGCATCGGATACCGCAGTTCATCGCTCTGCTGTAATGCAAAACCTTCCAGTTGTTCAGTATGGGGGGCATGCAGAAGTACTTCGTCGTAAATCAGCCCTTTCAACTCCATTAAATGTCGTGGCCCTGGAGTAACGGTAATTACCCAGCCTCCCGGTTTGACGACACGCGCTAACTCTTCTGCTTTGCATGGCGCGTAGATGCGAATAATGGCATCCATACTGGCATCGGCAAAAGGCAGACGGTGGCTGGAAGCGACACAAAAGGTAACCTGCTTATAGCGTTTCGCCGCAGCTTTAATTGCGACCTTAGAGACATCAAGACCAAAGGTTGTCACTACTGGCAAGGCATCGGCAAAAGCATGAGTGTAATACCCTTCCCCACAGCCAATATCCAGTACCGCTGTTGCGTGCTCATTAAGATATCCACGCAATTGAGCGACTATCGCATCACGAAGCGGCTGGTAATGACCGGCATCTAAAAACGCACGTCGCGCCTGCATCATTTCCGCGCTGTCTCCCGGATCGCGGGATCGTTTATATTGAACGGGCAGCAGATTGACATATCCCTCTTTCGCCATATCAAATTGATGCCGCTGCGGACAGATATAGCTATTTTTTTCAAGAGATAGAGGCTGGTGGCAAAGTGGACAGGAAAACGACATGAAAACTCCGGCGGGATACTAAATGCCGCAAGTGTAACGCGAATCGCGCTGCGGGCAAATATTCGAAGGTCGTAAGCGAGCATTAAACAAAGTAAAAAGCCTCGCTTTTCGACGAGGCTTTATAGCGAGATTGAAGTGCGTTGACACTTCAGATCAGTGAATTCGATCAGATAGCGGTTACGTTAACAGCTGCCGGACCTTTCTGGCCGTCCTGAATTTCGAACTCAACGTTCTGGCCTTCGGCCAGAGTTTTGAAGCCATTACCCTGGATAGCGGAGAAGTGTACGAACACATCTTTGCTGCCATCAGCCGGAGTAATGAAGCCAAAACCTTTAGACTCGTTGAACCACTTAACCTGACCTTTAATCTTTGCCATTTGAAAAATTCCTTAGATTGTTTTCTTCGCCCGCAGGCATTACAGAGATAAAACTGACACATTACTGCTTGAGGCACTAATATAAGGTTCGGCAGAGAAGCGGTATTCAACGACAACGTGTTTACTCAGGACTTCTTTACTGAAAATGCCACACATAAACAGAACTGTACCTCGTTTAACCCAAAGCTGTTATCACATACAACGTTAATTATGGCAAGCCATTTTTAAACATGTCTCGATCAGCTGCACAAATCTCGATGCGCCTTCCACTTTTTTTTTGCACATTTATGCAACGGAATGCGTGTCGATATATCGAGACACTTAAGCATACCAGTACAAACAGATGCCTGAACTGATGTGGTTTCTAACATAGTTCAATAAGTTCTAATCTTCCAGTTCAGAAATACAATTTAATTACACAATGTGTGTGATATCACTTTTTTATACTATGTAATGATAAAGTGTTATATAACTTTATCTCATAAAACAGTCAGTTAACAACATACACAGATGCAATGCCGATGCCATATTCAAAGCATGTTAATAATGTAAAATAAGAAAAAATGATGAATGATAAAAAAATGAGAAGAGAAACGTTTCGCTTATAAACAATGCTGTAATTAATCAATATTCCGATGCAAACATCCCAATCAGCAAGTACAAAAAATAACTTTTTCTGATGTCAAAATAAATGAATTAATAACAGAGAAAATAATCAAAATCCAATAAAGGATTAATTTTAATCAATTGCATCATTATAGTGCATGTAAGAATGATGAGATGAGTAACCCATCAACACAGGGTTACTCAAATTGAGGAAGGATTACCGTTCTGCTACCAGACGAATAATATCTTCATCTTCACCCGTTTTTTGGTTCTCAGTCACCTTTTCATCGGCTTTTTCAGGTGCGTTAGCTTCGCACAAGCGGCGTAACAGTACATTCTGCCGTTTCTGCTGATCCAGCAATGCCTCAAGCAGTTCAATCTGTTCGTTAGTCCGGGAACTGGCACGGTTGATGAAAAACCACAAGATGAGCCCAATAATAAGAACTACTACCGATACGACCAAAGACGCAATGTTCATCACGCCTGAATTTACAACTTCGTTCATTTAACCACCTCTAAGTAGAGGCGCCATTTTACCACTGCTACGCAGGAAGGAAATCTACTGATGAAAAAATGATATCACCATGGGATGAACTGATTGATGGCACAAATTCCGCTGAAAAATTGCACATCCTGATCGCACATTATGTTGAATACCTGCATCCATAACAGCAAGAAAGCCAGCACAGCGGCAACCAGAACGACCCATCGAAACTTTTTCACTCCAATCTCCGTTTAACCTCTCTTCTGCCTTTAAACTATCATGCGTTAGTTAAACAACGTCTAACCATGTCGATATTCGTGCTTTTTCGGAATGATACGCTTGCTTCAGTCCATATTGCCGCTACGATTAAGCAAACAAAAAGAGAAGAGGTCGTAATGCGATTCATCATTCGCACAATTATCTTGATAGCACTGGTATGGACAGGATTATTACTCAGCGGATATGGCGTTCTGATTGGAAGCAAGGAAAATGCTGCCGGGTTAGGACTGCAATGCACATATCTCACCGCCCGAAGCACAAGCACGGTGCAATATCTGCATACTAAAAGTGGATTTTTGGGGATTACAGATTGCCCGCTGCTACGTAAAAGCAATATCGTCGTCGATAATGATTGATAGATAACGGTACAAATATCCATATCAAAACTAATGGATATAAAGTACTTTCATCTTCTGCTCGAACGATATCACTATTAACATTATTTAATCCACGCTAAATGAAGAACCTGTCTGAATTTTATGCAGGCAGGTTCTTATTTTAATCAGAATGGATAGTCGTGATACCCCATTTGTGCGGATATTTTGCGCGCTGCCGTATGCAACATAGCCACATACTCCTGCAAACGTTCTTCAGAAAAACGCAGCGTCGGGAAGGAAATACTCAAGCCGGCAATCACCACACCAAAGCGGTCAAACACCGGAACGGCGATGCAACGCAGTCCTTCTTCCTGTTCTTCGTTATCTTCGCCGTATCCCTGCTCACGGACCTGATCTAACACGGGTAATAACGCCTCTGTGCTGGTGATGGTCCGATCGGTGCTGCGTTTATATTCCACGCCTTCAAGGATTTGCTTCACTTCATCGCGATCGCGCCAGGCCAGCAGCACTTTACCAATCGCAGTGCTGTACAGAGGATTACGACGGCCAATCCGTGAATACATGCGCAAATTGTACATAGAGTCAATTTTGTGGATGTAAACGATACTGTCTTCATCCAGTGCGCCAAGATGAATGGTTTCTTTGGTCAAACGGGAGATCTCACGCATCTGGATATCTGCACTGCGAATAAGATCGACGTTTTGTAACGCACGAGCGCCCAGCTCAAATAATTTTAGAGTCAGAGAGTATTTCTCCGACTCCCCTTCCTGTGCGACATAGCCCAGGGTTTTCATGGTCTGTAAAAAGCGATAAACGGTGCTTTTTGACATCATGACACGCTGTGACAGCTCGGTTATCCCTATTTCGCGCTCTTCGCCCAGCGCCTGCAAAATGCCAAAAACCTTCAGTACGGAAGATACAGAATCAGGTTGTTTATCCAGATCTGCGTTAGCCATTTATCACCTCATTGCGAGTGTTTTATAAAAATCAGAACTGTTTTTTATTATAATTTCGCGCCAGGGTGGTCGCAATCCATCTTTTGCCGGTTAGTTACAATTCTGCGACATTCGCCGTGAATATCAGTGCTAAAATCATACCCCTGTTGATTATTACCAAAAGATATAAAATTCCTATGCCAAAAGTTCAGGCCGATGGCCTGCCGTTGCCTCAGCGGTACGGCGCAATTTTAACCATTATTATTGGTATCTCGATGGCGGTTCTCGACGGCGCTATCGCTAATGTCGCCTTGCCAACCATTGCAACCGATCTCCACGCCACACCAGCCAGTTCCATCTGGGTGGTGAATGCCTACCAAATCGCGATTGTTATCTCCTTACTCTCGTTTTCTTTTTTGGGCGATATGTTTGGCTATCGACGAATTTATAAATTCGGTCTGGTGGTTTTTCTGCTCTCATCGTTGTTCTGCGCTCTTTCTGATTCACTGCAAATGCTAACCCTGGCGCGTGTAATACAAGGTTTTGGCGGCGCAGCGTTAATGAGCGTCAATACTGCACTCATCCGCTTAATCTACCCACAACGTTTTCTGGGGCGAGGGATGGGAATTAACTCTTTTATCGTCGCCGTCTCCTCCGCTGCCGGGCCGACGATCGCCGCCGCAATCCTTTCAATTGCGTCCTGGAAGTGGTTATTTTTAATTAACGTACCATTGGGTATTATCGCCCTACTCCTTGCGATGCGTTTTCTGCCGCCAAATGGTTCTCGTGCCAGTAAGCCGCGGTTTGATCTGCCCAGCGCCGTGATGAATGCGCTGACATTTGGCCTGCTTATTACCGCGTTGAGTGGTTTTGCTCAGGGGCAATCACTGACGCTGATCGGTGCTGAACTGGCGGTAATGATTATTGTTGGTATTTTCTTTATTCGCCGCCAGCTTTCCCTTCCTGTTCCACTGCTACCAGTGGATTTACTGCGTATTCCGCTGTTTACACTATCAATTTGTACCTCCATTTGTTCTTTCTGCGCGCAAATGCTGGCGATGGTTTCCCTGCCTTTTTATCTGCAAACCGTACTTGGGCGTAGTGAAGTTGAGACAGGTTTGCTCCTGACCCCGTGGCCGTTGGCAACGATGGTAATGGCTCCGCTGGCAGGTTATTTGATAGAGCGCGTCCATGCAGGATTGCTTGGTGCTTTAGGGCTGTTCATCATGGCGGCGGGACTTTTTTCACTGGTCCTGTTGCCAGCTTCACCTGCCGATATCAATATCATCTGGCCGATGATCTTATGCGGTGCAGGCTTTGGGTTATTCCAGTCCCCCAATAATCACACCATTATTACCTCCGCCCCGCGTGAGCGTAGCGGTGGTGCCAGTGGAATGTTGGGTACAGCGCGTCTGCTTGGTCAGAGTAGCGGCGCAGCTCTGGTGGCGCTGATGTTGAATCAGTTTGGTGATAATGGTACGCACGTCTCGCTGACGGCTGCGGCTATTCTGGCAGTGATCGCCGCCTGTGTCAGTGGTTTACGCATTACCCAACCGCGCGCACAAGGCTAAAAAAAAAGCGCGTCAACCAGGACGCGCTTTTTTATAATTTACTGCAAATTACTTCAGGTATTCACCGGTACGCAGGGCTTCAATACGTTTATCCAGCGGCGGGTGAGTCATGAACAGCTCACTCAGCGATTTGGACTTACCATTGATACAAAAAGCCATCATGCTGGTTGCTTCCTGCGGCTCATAGCTGGTTTTCAGACGCTGCAGCGCAGCAATCATTTTCTCACGACCAACCAGTTTGGCTGAACCTGCATCGGCATGGAATTCACGGTGACGCGAGAACCACATGGTGATAATGCTCGCCAGAATACCAAATACCAGCTCCAGCACCGTCGCAACCGCAAAGTAGATCAGCGGGTTGCCGTTGCTCTCTTCACCTTCATCACGGTTACCGCCCATAAAGCCCGCGGCAAGCTGCGCCAGAATACGCGAAATAAAGATAACGAAGGTGTTTACCACGCCCTGAATCAGCGTCATGGTAACCATGTCACCATTCGCAATGTGGCTAATTTCGTGGGCAATTACCGCCTCAGCTTCATCCGGGCTCATGTTCTGCAGCAAACCGGTGCTGACAGCAACCAGAGAGGCATCACGACGAGCACCTGTCGCAAAGGCGTTGATATCCGGCGCATGGTAGATAGCTACTTGCGGCATAGCAATCCCTGCCTGACGGGCCTGGGTTGCTACAGTATTGACCAGCCAACGTTCCCTTTCGTTACGCGGTTGCTCGATCACTTCCCCGCCAACAGATCGTAATGCCATCCATTTGGACATCAGAAGCGAAACGAAGGAACCACCAAAACCGAACAGCAAGGCCATAATCATCAGCCCCTGAACGCTGCTCGACTGTATCCCTGTCAGGCTCAGTACCAGCCCGAAAACGACCATAACGGCCAGGTTCGTTAGCAGGAAGAGCGCGATTCGCATCATAATTTTCTTTTTACCTCAGTTTAACAAAACGCAATATGCGATACCCACATCGTATGGGTTACGCGACTATTTTCAAGTCTGGATAGAGCGTAAGTCACCAGAAAGACACAACTTTACATTTTGTAGCATCTGATTTACGGCATCTTGCCACTGTTAAAAAATCAGGCACAATTTCTTGTGCCTGATTGATGTTACTTGACGGGAGCGGGCTGTTCCGCTGGTCTGGATTTTTCCAGCTTCGCCAGATCGAGTGCGATATTCACTGTCTCGTCCAGATACGGATCTGGCTCCTTGTAATCTTTTGGCAAATCATCCAGTTTCTTCAACTCCGGTTTGCCTTCACGTTTAAAGCGATCGTTCAGGCGCGCCAGACGCATCGCATCATCTTCATTGTTCTCTTTCTCACGCACAGCGTAATTCAGAGAAACAATATTGCGTTTGTCCTTCATGGCATTGAAACGAGCAATATCCTTCATGATGTTCTGGAATTCAGGATCCTTCGCGATGCGCGCATTATGTTCCTTCAGCAATTCCGGCTCAAACGCCGATAAATCGCCTGATTTCACATAGGTTGCAGCATCAATGCTATCCCACGGCAGCGCATTATCTTCGAATTTCTCTCCCGTTTCCGTCTCTTCATTGCCCGTCGGCATGATGATATCCGGCGTGACGCCCTTACGTTGGGTACTGCCACCGTTAACGCGATAGAATTTCTGGATTGTATACTGCACTGACCCCAGCGCCGGCCATTCAGGACGTAACATCTGATCGTAGATACGATTCAGAGAACGATACTGCTGGACAGTACCTTTGCCGAATGTTGGTTCACCCACAACCAGCGCGCGACCGTAATCCTGCATCGCGGCGGCAAAGATTTCTGAAGCCGAAGCACTGAATCGGTCAACCAATACCACCAGCGGGCCTTTATAGAACACCTGGCCGTCGGTATCACTGTCCTCGCGGACTTTACCATTGTTATCACGGACCTGAACAATCGGACCGGAAGGAATGAACAAACCAGAGAGCGATACTGCCTCGGTCAGCGCCCCGCCGCCATTGCTACGCAGGTCGATGACGACGCTGCTGACATTCTGTTTTTCCAGCTTCTGCAACTGAACTTTGACATCGTCTGTCAAGCCAACATAGAAACCGGGAATATCCAGTACGCCCACTTTTTCTTTGCCGACGGTCTTCACGGACATTTTAACTGCGCGGTCTTCCAGACGAATGCGTTCACGCGTCAGTGTTACCGTACGGGTTTTAGTCCCTTTACCGGCAGGTAAAATTTCTAAACGAACTTTACTGCCTTTCGGCCCTTTGATTAAGGCAACGACATCATCAAGACGCCAGCCAATCACGTCAACCATCGGCTTGCCGGTTTGACCAACACCGACAATTTTGTCACCAACGCTGATAGCTTTACTCTTCGCTGCCGGACCACCTGCCACCATCGAATTGATAACGGTGTAGTCATCATCCATTTGCAACACCGCACCAATACCTTCCAACGACAAGCTCATTTCAGTATTGAACTGTTCGGTATTACGCGGGGAAAGGTAATTGGTATGCGGATCAATTTCGCGCGCAAACGCCGTCATTGCCAGCGAGAACACATCTTCGCTGTTAGTTTGCGCCAGACGGCGAATGGCAAATTTGTAGCGACGAGTCAGGGTTTCACGAATTTCTTTATCCGTTTTTCCTGTCAGCTTCAGACTTAACTCGTCGAATTTGACTTTGCTGTCCCACAGCGCGTTCAACTCGGCCTCGTTTTTCGGCCAGGGCGCTTTGCTGCGGTCCAGGTTATAAGTGTCGTTGCCGGTAAAATCCATCGGTTTTTCCAGTACCGATAAGGCGTACTGGTAACGTTCAAAACGGCGTTTTTGCGCCAGATTGTAAAGATCGTAGAAAAACGTCAAGTTTACCGGAGCGCAGTTCATCGCCCAGCTCATTTTTCTTTTTCGCGAACTGTTCAACATCGCTTGCCAGCAGCACATTGTGGCTGTAATCAAGCAGGTTCAGGTAGCGGTCAAAGATTTTGGCCGAGAATGCCTGATCGAGGTCGAACTGGCGATAATGGGAGCGGGTAAAGCGCGACGTTACGCGCTCACTCACCGTCGCATGCTGCGTCTCTTCCTTTAATACCGGAATCTGATCAGCACGCGTAATATCTTCTACTGCGAAGGTCTGGCCTGCTATTGCAAGCAGGCCAGCTAACGCGGTAAGCCTAAAAAACATGTTCATGCCTGGCCCGGCCTCCGTTTCAGAACACCAGGTGTTCTGCGCGCACAATCAAAGACATACCCGAATTCAGCTGGACGCGGACGCCGTCTTTGGTGATTTCTAATACGGTGGCATCCATCGCATTTTGACCAGCTTTCACCTTCAGGGCTTGTCCGACAGTCAGAGCTGAAATGTCAGAAACTGGGGTGTGCTGTTCTTCGCGAGGTGCTTTTACTGTTTTTGGCGCTTTCTCAGCCGGTTTCTGCGCGCGAGGTTTGCGCTCGGCGCCTTCTTTACGGCGTTGCGCAGCAGGACGTGGCTTGCGTTCGCGGCGTGGTGCGTCTTCTTTCTCACCTGCAGCTGCGGCAGCTTCGCGTTTTTTCGCCTGCTGTTCGGCACGCTGCGCCTGGACGCGCGCTTTCGCTTCTTCAAGCTGCTTGCGAGCATGTTCTACATGCTGCTCGTCCAGCTCACCGCATGGGTTGCCGTCGAGATCGACACGCGTCGCGCCTGGTTTAACGCCATACAGATAGCGCCAGCTCGAAGTGTAGAGACGTAAAGCGGATCGCAGTTGCGTTTTGCTAAGGTTCATTTCCCCAGCAACGCGATCGACCAAATCCTGAAAAATACCGATTTTCAGCGGACGCGCTTCACCTTCCGCACTGAAACAGTGGGGAAAACGTTCGGCCAGAAACGCGATTACTTCTTTACTGCTATTCAACTTAGGTTGATTTTCCATGAAATTTCCTGATTACAACGGACGTAGCCAACAAGCGCAGGCATGAACAGGCGTCATTATAATGACGTCATCAGTAAATGCTACGTTATCCGTTGATTATCCTGCGACGCTCGCAAAGAATTTTTTGTAATCCGTCGTTGCAAGCACCTTTTCAAGCTGCGCCACAAGCTGACGTAAGCCTTGCTCGTCCTCGTCTGTAAAGCGGCCGAAGACAGTACTGTCGATATCGAGAACGCCAATAATCTGATTTTTCACCACCAACGGCAGAACGATTTCAGAATTACTCGCCGCATCACAGGCGATATGCCCATCAAAGGCGTGAACATCCTCGATTCGCTGTACTTCATTGCGGGCAACTGCAGTGCCACACACGCCACGCCCTACCGGGATCCGTACGCAGGCAATTTTGCCCTGAAACGGCCCGAGTACCAGCGTATCGTCCTCAAGTAAATAAAACCCAGCCCAGTTTACGTCAGTCAGACGCTCGTATAACAAAGCACTGGTATTCGCCAGCGTTGCCAGAAAGCTGGTTTCTCCCGCCATCAACGCATTAAAGTCGCGGTTTAAGTCCGCGTAAAATTCTGTTTTGTTCATTATATAATCACTTAGTTGTCTTACCTGGAACTGCCAGCCTATTAAAATAAGCATTAAATGCGTTAATGCTCAAGATCATTCCCATCATGGGTTAAGATAAATGTTAATTCTTATCACATTTGGCATGTCATGGCTCTTAACACCCCACAAATTACGCCGACAAAAAAGATAACAGTGAGCGCAATTGGCGAGGAACTACCGCGTGGTGATTATCAACGTTGCCCGCAATGTGACATGCTGTTTAGCCTGCCCGAGATAAATTCTCACCAGAGTGCCTATTGCCCGCGCTGTCAGGCGAAAATTCGCGATGGGCGTGACTGGTCGCTCACAAGGCTGGCAGCAATGGCTTTTACTATGTTGTTGCTTATGCCTTTTGCCTGGGGCGAACCTCTATTACATATCTGGCTGTTAGGTATCCGTATCGACGCCAATGTAATGCAAGGCATCTGGCAGATGACCAAACAGGGCGATGCGATAACCGGCGCAATGGTGTTTTTCTGCGTTATAGGTGCACCTCTCATACTGGTGACTTCTATTGCTTATTTATGGTTTGGCAATCGACTGGGAATGAATTTACGCCCGGTGTTGCTGATGCTGGAGCGACTAAAAGAGTGGGTAATGCTGGATATCTATCTGGTCGGCATTGGCGTTGCTTCTATAAAGGTACAGGATTACGCCCATATCCAGGCGGGCGTCGGACTATTCTCTTTTTTCGCGCTGGTGATTTTAACAACGGTGACGTTGTCACATCTTAATGTTGAACAGCTGTGGGAGCGATTTTATCCGCAGCGCCCTGCCACACGTAGGGATGAGAAATTACGCGTTTGCCTGGGTTGTCACTTTACCGGCTATCCCGATCCGCGCGGTCGTTGCCCCCGTTGCCATATCCCACTTCGCTTGCGTCGCCATCATAGTATTCAAAAATGCTGGGCGGCGCTTTTGGCTTCAATTGTCTTATTGTTACCTGCCAACCTGCTGCCTATTTCGATCATCTACCTGAACGGTGGACGACAAGAAGATACGATTCTTTCTGGAATTATGTCGCTGGCAAACAGCAATATTGCAGTTGCCGGCATTGTTTTTATCGCCAGTATCCTGGTGCCGTTCACCAAAGTCATCGTCATGTTTACTTTACTGGTAAGCATTCATTTTAAATGCCAGCAAGGCTTACGCACGCGGATTTTGCTATTGCGGATGGTGACCTGGATTGGCCGCTGGTCGATGCTCGATCTGTTTGTCATTTCATTAACCATGTCGCTGATTAATCGCGATCAGATCCTCGCTTTTACTATGGGACCCGCTGCGTTTTATTTCGGCGCAGCGGTTATTTTGACTATTCTTGCTGTGGAATGGCTGGACAGCCGCTTACTTTGGGATGCACATGAGTCAGGAAACGCCCGCTTCGACGACTGAAGCGCAAATTAAAACTAAACGCCGTATCTCACCTTTCTGGCTGTTGCCGTTCATCGCGCTAATGATTGCCGGTTGGCTGATTTGGGGTAGTTATCAGGATAGAGGCAATACCGTCACCATCGACTTTATGTCGGCAGACGGCATTGTTCCAGGTCGCACGCCTGTTCGTTATCAGGGCGTTGAAGTCGGCACGGTGCAGGATGTCAGCCTCAGCGACGATCTACGTAAGATTGAAGTGAAGGTCAGCATCAAGTCCGATATGAAAGATGCCCTGCGCGAAGAGACGCAGTTCTGGCTGGTGACGCCGAAAGCCTCACTGGCAGGTGTTTCCGGGCTTGATGCGCTGGTCGGCGGTAACTATATCGGCATGATGCCGGGTAAAGGTAAAGAGCAGGATCACTTTGTGGCGCTCGATACCCAGCCAAAGTATCGGCTGGATAATGGTGATCTGATGATTCACCTGCAAGCCCCCGATCTCGGTTCATTGAACAGCGGTTCGCTGGTCTATTTCCGCAAAATTCCGGTGGGACGCGTCTATGACTATGCGATCAATCCCAATAAGCAAGGCGTGGTGATTGATGTCCTGATTGAGCGGCGTTTCACCGATTTGGTGAAAAAAGGCAGCCGCTTCTGGAACGTTTCTGGTGTTGATGCCAATGTCAGTATCAGTGGCGCGAAGGTAAAACTGGAAAGTCTGGCTGCCCTGGTTAACGGTGCGATTGCCTTCGATTCACCAGAAGAGTCGAAACCTGCCGATCCGGAAGATACCTTTGGTCTGTATGAGGATCTCGCCCACAGCCAGCGTGGAGTGATCATAAAGCTGGATCTACCAGGTGGAGCCGGATTAAACGCCGATTCAACGCCGCTCATGTACCAGGGGCTGGAAGTCGGGCAACTGACCAAACTGAATTTAAACCCAGGTGGCAAAGTCACCGGGGAAATGACCGTTGATCCCAGCGTCGTCACCCTGCTTCGTGAAAATACCCGCATCGAATTACGTAACCCGAAGTTATCTCTCAACGACGCCAATCTCAGCGCCCTGTTGACCGGCAAAACGTTCGAACTGGTACCGGGTGATGGCGAGCCACGCAAAGAGTTTGTCGTTGTGCCTGGCGAGAAAGCTTTACTGCATGAACCCGATGTTCTGACGCTTACCCTGACTGCACCAGAAAGCTATGGAATTGATGCCGGTCAGCCGCTCATTCTTCACGGCGTACAGGTAGGTCAGGTTATCGACCGTAAACTCACCAGCAAAGGTGTGACATTTACCGTCGCTATCGAACCCCAGCATCGCGAACTGGTAAAAGGCGACAGCAAATTTGTCGTTAATAGTCGTGTCGACGTGAAAGTGGGTCTGGATGGTGTCGAGTTTCTCGGTGCCAGCGCCTCAGAATGGCTCAACGGCGGGATACGTATTCTGCCCGGCGACAAAGGCGAGATGAAAGCCAGCTATCCGCTGTATGCCAATCTGGAAAAAGCCCTCGAAAATAGTCTTAGTGATTTACCTACCACGACCGTGAGTTTAAGTGCGGAGACACTGCCGGATGTGCAGGCAGGGTCGGTAGTGCTGTACCGTAAATTTGAGGTCGGTGAAGTGATTACCGTACGTCCACGGGCCAATGCGTTCGATATCGATTTGCATATTAAACCGGAATATCGCAACCTGCTGACCAGCAACAGCGTGTTCTGGGCTGAAGGCGGCGCGAAAGTTCAACTTAACGGCAGCGGCCTGACCGTTCAGGCGTCACCGCTTTCGCGGGCGTTAAAGGGGGCCATCAGCTTCGATAATCTCAGCGGTGCCAGCGCCAGCCAACGTAAAGGCGATAAGCGGATTCTGTATGCTTCCGAAACAGCAGCTCGTGCGGTTGGCGGGCAGATTACGCTCCACGCTTTCGATGCCGGAAAACTGGCGGTCGGTATGCCAATTCGCTATCTCGGTATTGATATCGGGCAAATCCAGACTCTGGATCTGATCACCGCGCGCAATGAAGTACAGGCAAAGGCGGTGCTCTATCCGGAATATGTCCAGACCTTTGCGCGCGGTGGTACACGCTTCTCAGTGGTCACACCGCAAATTTCGGCAGCAGGCGTTGAGCATCTTGATACGATCCTCCAGCCGTATATCAACGTCGAACCAGGTCGGGGTAATCCTCGCCGTGACTTTGAATTGCAAGAAGCCACCATTACTGATTCGCGTTACCTTGATGGCTTAAGCATTATTGTTGAAGCGCCAGAAGCCGGTTCGTTAGGTGTTGGTACGCCAGTACTGTTCCGTGGTCTGGAAGTAGGTACAGTCACCGGAATGACGCTGGGGACATTGTCAGATCGCGTGATGATTGCGATGCGCATCAGTAAACGTTACCAGCACCTGGTACGTAACAATTCCGTCTTCTGGCTAGCTTCGGGCTACAGTCTGGACTTCGGTCTGACGGGCGGCGTGGTGAAAACCGGTACCTTTAACCAGTTTATCCGTGGCGGGATCGCCTTCGCCACGCCTCCAGGTACGCCGCTGGCGCCGAAAGCTCAGGAAGGCAAACACTTCCTGTTGCAAGAAAGTGAACCGAAAGAGTGGCGTGAATGGGGAACAGCACTCCCCCGATAAGCCACATTGCTCCGGCGTGCCTGCGCCGGAGCGTTTATGCTAAACTGCGCGCCTGTTTTTTGCCAGTTGGTACATGCTCGTGGCCCAACACACCGTTTATTTCCCGGACGCCTTTCTGACACAAATGCGCGAAGCCATGCCTTCGACGCTCTCTTTTGATGATTTTCTCGCCGCCTGTCAGCGCCCGTTGCGCCGCAGCATTCGCGTAAATACCCTGAAAATCTCCGTTGCTGATTTCCTGCAATTAACCGCCCCTTACGGCTGGACGCTAACGCCGATTCCGTGGTGTGAAGAAGGTTTCTGGATTGAACGCGACGATGAAGATGCATTGCCGTTGGGCAGTACCGCCGAGCATTTAAGCGGCCTGTTTTATATTCAGGAAGCCAGTTCAATGTTGCCCGTTGCCGCATTGTTTGCCGACGATAATACCCCACAGCGGGTGATGGATGTCGCCGCCGCGCCAGGTTCAAAAACCACGCAAATTGCCGCTCGCATGAATAACGAAGGGGCGATTCTTGCCAATGAGTTTTCCGCCAGCCGGGTAAAAGTGTTACATGCCAATATCAGTCGCTGCGGTATCCGTAACGTGTCTCTGACTCATTTTGATGGCCGCGTCTTTGGTGCGGCGTTACCAGAAATGTTCGATGCCATTTTACTGGACGCCCCCTGCTCTGGCGAAGGCGTGGTGCGTAAAGATCCCGACGCACTGAAAAACTGGTCACCAGAAAGCAATCAGGAAATCGCTGCCACCCAGCGGGAACTGATCGACAGTGCCTTTCATGCATTACGCCCTGGCGGTACGCTGGTTTACTCGACCTGTACCTTAAACCGGGAAGAAAACGAAGCCGTTTGCCTGTGGCTGAAAGAGACTTACCCCGACGCAGTAGAGTTTTACCGCTGGGCGATCTCTTCCCTGGCGCGGACAAGGCGCTCACCGAAGAAGGCTTTTTGCACGTTTTCCCACAAATTTACGACTGCGAAGGCTTCTTCGTTGCCCGGTTACGCAAAACACAGTCGATTCCCGCCTTACCCGCACCGAAATACAAAGTGGGTAATTTCCCGTTTAGCCCAATCAAAGATCGCGAAGCCGCACAAATTCGCCAGGCGGCGACTGCCGTTGGCTTACAGTGGGATGAAAATCTGCGCCTCTGGCAGCGCGATAAAGAACTCTGGCTGTTCCCGGCAGGCATTGAAGCCCTGATCGGTAAAGTCCGATTTTCCCGTCTGGGAATTAAGCTTGCTGAAACGCATAACAAAGGTTATCGCTGGCAGCATGAAGCGGTTATTGCCCTGGCATCCCCGAACCATACGAACGCTTTCGAACTGACGCCTCAGGAAGCGGAAGAGTGGTATCGCGGGCGCGATGTTTACCCGCAAACCGTGCCAACTACGGATGATGTGCTGGTAACCTTCCAGAATCAGCCAATAGGTTTAGCCAAACGTATTGGCTCGCGACTGAAAAACAGTTACCCACGTGAACTGGTGCGCGATGGGAAACTTTTTACCGGTAACGCCTGATAGCGCACAAAAAAAGCGCACTTTTTGACTGGCACATTCGCCTGCCTCAACTACGCTGAAAAATGGTGCGATCGGACTGGTCGTACCACAACCGGCAGATAAATGGAGAGCACGAAGATGAAAACCAGTGTGCGCATAGGCGCTTTTGAAATCGATGACGGCGAGTTACACGGCGAATCGCCAGGTGATCGAACATTAACAATTCCTTGTAAATCTGACCCCGATTTATGTATGCAACTGGATGCCTGGGACGCCGAAACCAGCATTCCAGCTCTACTAAACGGCGAACACTCTGTCCTGTACCGTACCCGCTACGATCAAAAGTCTGATGCCTGGATTATGCGTCTTGCATGATCCAAAAAGAACCCGTCGGCATGGCGGGTTATTTATTCTGGTTATTTCCCCGAAGTAAAATCCTCTCCTAAACTTAACGGTACGGCACCACACTTCGAGGATGAAATGTTCGCGCTGGTACTTTTTGTTTGCTATCTGGATGCTGGCTGTGAAGATATTGTTGTTGATGTTTACAACACGGAACAGCAGTGCGTCTACTCAATGGACGATCAACGGATCCGCCACGGCGGCTGCTTTCCTGTTGAGGATTTTATTGATGGGTTCTGGCGGCCCGCGCAGGAGTACAGTGACTTTTAATTACTGGAGTTGTTCCACGGTGAGTGTCCCTCCGAAGACGGCGCCGGTGTCTATATAATGCAAGTTTCCAATATCTACGCGATGAGGTAACGGCGTATGACCAAACCAGAAATGGTCAGCACCGGTAATTCCCTGCCCTTTTTGGCCTTCACGTAATCGCGAACGACTCCACAATACCTGGTGCAAATCGACGTCCTTTTGCCATTGATAAACATCGTCAGGATAATCAGCATGGGCAATAACGTGTTTGCCAGTGCGACTGTTTAATTCAAGAATAAAAGGCAAATGCTGGCATTTGCTGAGCGCCCTTTCTGCTTGCTTCTGTTGCTTATCTGCCAGTGCAGCAAACCAGTCGCCACCGTTCATATACCATAAAGACATCTGCTGCGTGGCCAGCGCATCTATCGCCATCTGCTCATGATTGCCTCTTACCGCTCTGACCCAGCGTTGCTCCAGTAGTTGAAGACAACGCAAACTCTCCGGACCACGATCAATAACATCACCTACCGAGATCAATAAGTCTTGCCACGGGTCAAAACGGCAATGCCATAATTTGATACGCAGTAGCCCAAGGCAGCCATGAATATCCCCCACCAACCAGATATGTCGCCAATGGCTGCCATCAATTTTCTGATAGGTGCGGCCTGCCTCTTTCATCAATTTTTTTACTCCCGCGCAGAAGATCACATTATTTTAACATAAATGTTAAAAAAGGCTGGACTGAAGCAGTAGAGTGTGTGTTATGGTTGATTGTGAAGTCAGCACAGGGACAACAGTGATGTATTCATCCGCTGGCTTAATAGATAAAAAGAGACCGAATACGATTCCTGTATTCGGTCCAGGGAAATGGCTCTTGGGAGAGAGCCGTGCGCTAAAAGTTGGCATTAATGCAGGCTTAGTTGCCTTGCCCTTTAAGAATAGATGACGACGCCAGGTTTTCCAGTCCACACGAAAAGTGGTCAGAAAAAAGCGTCTTTATCATCGTTTTAAAAGTAAAAAAAACGCCCGATCTGATAAAAGATCCTGGGCGTTTTTTTTTGGCAAATCAAAAAGCTAACTCAGGTAACTAGCAGAGTTTTTCAGCTCGTTCTATAAATGGCATCAAGCTCATTTTTTCACCGGGTTTGTTGGGATCTTCAATCTGGATCACCGAAATAGGCTGGGCCTTAGTCTTCCCACTGGAAACTTCTTTTTGCGCAACATCGTTCAAAGGGTATTGCACCAGGGTGCTGGGGTTGATGACATACAGCGCATTACCCGGTCGGCATGTCAACATCACTTCTTCGCGATTAAACGCCCATTTGTCTTTGCCAATTTCAAAACGGCTGACGGTAATCACCTGAGGAGCCGCCAGCGCCGCAGTGGAACTGGTGAGCAACAAAAACGCCAATATACTTTTTTTCATCATTTATCGTAATCCATCAAAACGGTTCCAGAGTCGCTAGCAGGCTGATAATCACCAGTACCACCGCGCCTATCGCCCACTCGAGTTGAGTCATCCATACAAACCAGGGAACAGCCCGGACTTCATCATGCCGCATTCTTGGGACCAGAACATAACGATTTGCCAGCGCGATAACCACCATAATCATAACCAGTATGACTTTGAGCAATAAGAGCTGGCCCCAGTAAGAGGCAAGCGTGGGGGGAAATCCCGTGATAAGTAATGCATTGAGCACACCACTCACTAGCACGCCAATGACAGCAAAATGTCCGCACCAGGAAAAACGCATCAGCGCATGAATGGCCGGGCGTTTCCAGCGCCCTTTCACCAGCCGCATACACCAGACAACCGGCAGTAGCCCTCCAAACCATGCGGCAGCACAGATAAGATGTACGGCGTGATTGGTCTGATGAATTTTTGCGGTTAATCCTTCATTTAATGTCGCGTGTCCCATACCCGCCATCAGGATAAATTGCGCGGTAGTCAGCATAAACAGTAACCGCAACATATTCCGTGGTTGCATCAGAACGACGGTCAACGTAACGAGAGCGAGAACGATTTGCCAAATCCAGACGCCTCCGAAGTGCGTTTGTAACACCGACTGCCAGATGCTCAGCGAAACTACATCTGGCCATCCCGCCCCCATCAACCCACCCTGAACGGCGAACATCGCTGCGGCACTGATCAAACTCCATGCGGCTGCGTGCTGTTGTAAACGCAAAAAACGCTTCGTCAATAATCGACGAATCGTCACTGGTGCCAACCATGCCCCGTACATCGCGAAGCCAAAAACCAGCATCAGAGAGATAAAATGGATAAATCGCAGTGTGACCCAGGTAAGCGCTAGCATGCTTTATTTCACAGTAAAGGTGTACTGCCCTTTGGTTTTATGCCCGTCCACCGAAACAACATGCCAGTCAACGGTATAACTTCCGGGATTCAGGGCGTCGGCAAGCGGAACGATCAATTGCTTTTTGTCTTGTTCATTACGCTTCGCGGGTAATGTTTTAACATTTTCATTCTTCGGGCCGATGATTTTGACCCCACTGAATCCAGGTTCAATATCTTCAGAGAAATTTAAAGTAACGGCCTGTGGGGCAGCGGTGACCGCCGCATTCGCCGCAGGATACTGGTGAGTCAGGTGCGCATGAGCCCAGACGGAAGGGGCCGCCAACAAACCGGCAATGATTGCCAGCGTATAACGAAGAGAACGCGCAGTTGAAACCATATTATCTATTCCTTTTTGTAATGAGTTTTTTACAGAGCATAACCTTGTCTAATGAGAGAGTCGAGGATCATCAATTCAGGCTTGCCATCCTGGCTGACTCTTAGTAACTTTTGCCCGCAATTAACGAGGAGACACCGTATGCTGAAGAATCTGGCCAAACTGGATCAAACTGAAATGGATAAAGTAAATGTCGATCTGGCCGCTGCCGGAGTGGCATTTAAAGAACGGTACAATATGCCGGTGATTGCTGAAGCGGTTGAACGTGAACAACCGGAACACTTGCGTGGCTGGTTTCGTGAGCGCCTTATCACCCACCGTCTCGCCTCTGTAAATCTGTCACGTTTACCTTACGAGCCCAAACTTAAATAAACCTTATATTAAGTTACACTTTCTTACATGGTGCCTGCTAAATTATAAGTATTTTCTCATACACACCATTATTCGCAGACACTATGAAAAGGAAGTCATCATGTCGTACTGGAAAGTTGCAGCAGCACAATATGAGCCTCGTAATGCTTCACTCACTGAACAGGTAGCCCATCATCTGGAGTTCGTGAGGGCTGCCGCCAGACACCAGTGCGAACTGTTGGTTTTTCCCTCACTTTCTCTACTGGGATGTGATTACAAACGACGTGCGCTTCCGTCTCCGCCCGATCTCTCGCTTTTAGACCCGCTTTGTTATGCAGCAACAACCTCGCGAATGACCATTATTGCTGGCCTTCCCGTTGAATATAATGAGCGTTTTATTCGCGGTATTGCAGTATTCGCCCCCTGGATGAAAACGCCAGGAATTTATCATCAAAGTCATGGCGCATGCCTGGGTCAACTTTCTAAAACCATCACTGTAGTGGATGGACAACCGGAAGGTATTGATATGGATCCGAGCTGTTCACTCTTCACCACAGGCCAGTGCATCAGCGAGCCTGATTTGTCGGCATCGACCCGACGCTTAGAGTTTTTCTCACATCAATACTCCATCGCCGTACTAATGGCGAACGCCCGCGGGAACAGCGCGCTGTGGGATGAACATGGCCGCCTTATCGTCCGCGCCGATCGCGGTTCGCTTTTGTTGGTTGGCCAGCGCTCTTCCCAGGGTTGGCAAGGCGATATCATTCCATTACGCTAGGCGTTTTCTTCCTGGAGCATGACCATGTTGCGCATTATCGATACAGAAACCTGCGGTTTGCAGGGAGGGATCGTTGAAATTGCCTCTGTTGATGTTGTTAACGGGAAAATCGTCAACCCTATGAGCCACCTGGTGCGTCCCGACCGTCCCATCAGTCCACAAGCCATGGCGATTCACCGTATCACAGAGTCCATGGTTGCCGACAAACCGTGGATTGAAGAAGTTATCCCGCACTATTACGGTAGCGAATGGTATGTCGCCCACAATGCCATTTTTGACCGCCGGGTATTGCCAGAAATGCCCGGTGAGTGGATTTGCACCATGAAACTGGCTCGTCGTTTGTGGCCAGGAATCAAGTACAGCAATATGGCACTGTATAAATCGCGAAAGCTGAATGTCCAGACACCATCGGGTCTGCATCACCACCGCGCGCTGTATGATTGCTATATTACCGCAGCCCTGCTTATCGATATTATGAACACATCAGGCTGGACGGCGGAGCAGATGGCGGATATCACCGGGCGGCCGTCGTTGTTGACAACGTTCACGTTTGGCAAGTATCGCGGTAAAGCCGTATCAGACGTTGCAAAGCGCGATCCGGGCTATCTGCGCTGGTTGTTTAACAACCTTGACAGTATGAGCCCGGAGTTACGTTTAACCTTGAAGCATTATCTGGAGAGTGTTTAACCCGCTGATTGGCCTGGTAATGTCCCCTGCGCCAGGGCTATCAGAAAAGCATATTCCATTGCCACACCTTCGTAGGATTTAAAACGTCCGGATTTACCGCCATGCCCTGAATCCATGTCGGTACAAAGCAATAATAGATGGTTATCAGTTTTAAGCTCGCGCAGCTTAGCCACCCATTTTGCCGGTTCCCAGTATTGCACCTGTGAATCGTGTAATCCGGTCGTTACCAGCAGATGCGGATAAGCCTGAGCCGTGACATTGTCATACGGGCTGTAGCTTTTCATATACTCATAATATTGCGGATCCTGCGGATTTCCCCACTCTTCAAATTCGCCGGTAGTAAGAGGAATCGACTCATCAAGCATCGTTGTTACAACATCAACAAACGGTACCTGGGCAATCACGCCGTGGAATAACTCGGGGCGCTCATTAATTGCAACGCCCATCAACATACCGCCAGCACTGCCCCCCATCGCATAACAGAGTGAAGGTGAACCGTAGCCCAGCTTTAACAATGCGTCGCAGGCATCGAGATAGTCATTAAAGGTATTTTTCTTTTTCAGGAATTTACCGTCTTCGTACCATTGCTGCCCCAGCTCGCCGCCACCACGGACATGGACAATGGCGTAGACAAAACCGCGATCCAACAAACTCAGGCGGCTAAAACTGAAATCGGCATCAATGCTTGCGCCGTAAGAGCCATATCCATATACCAGCAGCGGGTTGTGGCCTTTCTGGAAATGCTTGCGATGATAGACCAGCGAAACAGGCACTTCGACGCCATCACGGGCGGTGATCCACAAGTGTTCGCTGCGGTAATTCGCCGCATCGAAACCAGGGACTTCCGTTTGTTTTAATACCCGACGCTCTCCGGTATCCATATCCAGTTCAAACAATGTATCTGGCGTAGTCATGGAGGAATAGCCATAACGCAATCGTGAGGTTTCAGGTTCCGGGTTATAGGCAATCCAGGTAACGTAAGCCGGATCATCAAAGGCAATGCCGATAACCTCCCGCGTTTTGCGGTTGATTTGCCGCAGACTGGTTAACCCACGCTGACGCTCTTCAACCACCAACCAGTCAGTAAACAGCGTAAAGCCTTCGAGCATGATGTTATCGCGCGGAGGGATTAACTCTTCCCACGCTTGCTCATCACGCATACGGGTACGGTATAAGCCAAAATTTTTTGCCGTTGCGGTTGGAGCGCAGATAAAACCGATGCTGGTAGTGATCAAGACTGTATTCGTGATCTTTGCGACGCGGTAAAAAGACAAACGGCTCGGCATCGGCCAGCTCTGCATCCAGCAGCCGAACTTCACTGGTAGTAGCGCTGGCAAGATGAATAACCACATAGTGTTTCGACGTCGTTTTATGTAGGCTGACGTAAAAGGTATCGTCTTTTTCTTCGTAAATCAGTTTGTCTTCAGATGCTGGAGTGCCAATGGCATGCCGCCAGACCTGATACGGCAACAACGTCACCGGATGCTTGCGAACATAATAAAATGTCCAGGAGTCATTCGCCCAGACAAAGCTGGGTTCCACGTTGTCCAGCAGTTCAGGATACCAGTTGCCCGTTTCCAGATTGCGAAAACGGATACCGTACTGGCGTCGGGAAAGAAAATCTTCTGCAAGTGCCATAATCGTGTTATCGGGCGTAATCGCCATTCCGCCCATTGAATAAAACTCACTGTGCGCCGCCCGTTTGTTCGCATCGAGCAGAGTCTCCCATTCGTCCCACTCTTCACTGAACGCCGACTGACGCTGGTAGATTGCATATTCACAACCAGGTTCATAAATTTGCCGGTAGCGATAGCCATTTTTGACGTAAGGTGCAGAGACTTCTCTTTGCGGTATGCGGTCAATGATTTCTTTTAATATCCGATCCTGCAAAGCTTGTTGCGACGCCATGACCTGATGACCGTAGCTATTTTCTTGTTGCAGGTAATCCAGCACTTCCGGCTGCGAGCGTGTGTCGTCCCGCAGCCAGTAGTAATTATCGATGCGCGTGTCGCCATGAAGCGTCATGGCATGGGGGATGCGGGCGGCTTTTGGTAGCATGTTATTGTTCTTTCTGGTTGAAACATCTTATAAGGGTGGCAAAACTCACCCGGGATGCAAGCGAAACAGGGCGGTCATTGTATAGATGATGACAGGTAATGGCGTGAAAATCGAAAGGATGTCGCCAGCGAAAATTAATTCGCTCAAATAGCTGTGCGGTTTTGTATAGCCCGATAAACAGGCATATCAGGCTATACGGAGTGAGATATTATTCAGACAAAGTGCGTTTTTGCTGTTCGAGATCGCGTTCAATTCCTTCACGGACTTCCTGGGGAATTTTCAGCGCATCCCCCAGTGCATTCAGGTAACTGCGCTCCATAAAATGGTCAATATCAATAGCCGCACAGCTCAGGAAATAGATCTCCAGTGCCTCTTCTTCGTTGCGAATCCCCTGGGCCAGGCGCTGCGGATCCAATGGTTGCTCGATTGCCTGTTCGATAAGTTCACGCCCCTGCTCTTCAACACCAGCTTCACGCAATTGCTGGTCGATAGCCGCGCGTTCTTTACTATCGATATGACCATCGCTTTTGGCAGCAAAAACCAGGGCGAGGATTAAACGTTCTGTACGTTCATCCAGCGGCGTACTTTGGGTGCCGAATTGCGGTTCGTTCTGATGCGCCGCACGAATTTTATCTTTGTATTTGTTCCACAGTACTGTACCGGCGACCGCTCCGCCGCCAACCAGCAACGCGTTTGTACCGTATTTCGTTAATAGTTTACGCGCTGATTTATTCGCAACCAGCAGTCCTGCCAACCCGCCTAATGCGCCGGGTACTAAAAGTTTTCCCAATCCCTGATCTGTAGACGAAGAGGAAGAACTGCTTTGCCCAAGAAGGGATTGCAGTTGATTTAACCAGTTAGCCATTTTTGCTCCTCAATTCACCATTTTAATGGCAATAGCATAGCGAATGATGATGTCAGAAAGTGTATATAGAGACAAAAGATGCGCAAATAAGCGGGACGGGAGGCAGTCCTCACAGGAAATTCACGTCAGGTAAGGTGCTGGATGATGTGATTAATTTGAGGCTTGTAGATTTGATTGTAATTGCCTGATGCGAACCTGGCGTTTCTTATCAGGATTCTGGGGGTTAGTGCATTGTTGGGCGGATAAGGCGCTCGCGCCGCATCCGCCAGCGGTAAACCGAATTACCAGAAGCCATTAGCGCCGCTGATATTCCGCCATTCCCGCTTTACAATCCACATTAACCAGATAATGAATATCGGCACTTTTACCACGCACGGTCAGCGGTACCGACCATTTATCATCTTTCCCCTGAATGTCCTGCAAACTAACCCACGCCACCGGATCGGCCTGACCGACGATTTTTTGATCGTCTGCCCAGCGCGCCACGCGGTTTTGCTGATAATCACGTTTTACACTCGCAGCGATTCCGGCTGCATCTAAACCTTCACATTTGGGGAAAGTTACCGACTTGCTGGTTTCGTTATTGGCAGCGAAAACTGATGTACAGGCGGAAACCAACAACAGCCCCAACAACGCTCCTCTTTTTTTCATGTTTTTCTCCATAGCACAATGATTCAGGAGAAAGCATGGTACAAATTATCAGGAGCGCAAGTTACTTCAGGCGGCGTGAGTTTCACCTTCCCCATCCGTGTCAGTATCAACCACCTGAGGAGAAGGTAATTTACCGGTTTTCAGAATGGTACTAAGCACATCTTTCTGTTCCGCCAACCACAAAGAAAGCGCCTCACGCTGCTCGTCTTCCATTGTCACCGGAGAATTCGCCAACCATGTGTCGAGTAGATCCGCTGTATCGAGCATTTTGTCATAAGCATCGGCTTCCTTTTTGCTGGTAAACGACATCTTCTCTTCGCCCTCACGAATGACTACGTATTTAATTTCAACCGCCATTTGCAGCCTCTCATCATAACTGTAATTTTATACAGTATATTTCTTTTCAGTCGAGAAATCAACGCAAGCAATCAAGCAATAAAGACACGCGCAAACGTTTTCGTTTATACTTCACGCGGAACTAATCAGGGGATATTCGTTATGACGTTATTAGGCACTGCGCTGCGTCCGGCAGCAACTCGCGTGATGTTATTGGGCTCCGGTGAACTGGGTAAAGAAGTGGCTATCGAATGCCAACGCCTCGGCGTAGAGGTGATTGCGGTCGATCGCTACGCCGACGCGCCCGCCATGCATGTCGCTCATCGCGCCCATGTCATTAATATGCTGGATAGCGACGCATTGCGCCGTGTTGTTGAACTGGAAAAACCACATTATATCGTGCCGGAGATCGAAGCTATTGCTACCGATATGCTGATCCAGCTTGAAGAGGAAGGGCTAAATGTTGTCCCCTGCGCGCGTGCAACACAATTGACGATGAACCGCGAAGGTATTCGTCGTCTGGCTGCGGAAGAGCTTCAGCTTCCCACTTCAACTTATCGTTTCGCTGATAGCGAAGACCTTTTCCGCGAGGCGGTCGCCGCCATTGGCTATCCTTGCATTGTTAAACCGGTGATGAGCTCTTCCGGCAAGGGGCAAACGTTTATTCGCTCTGCCGAACAACTGGCTCAGGCATGGGAGTACGCCCAGCAAGGTGGTCGCGCCGGAGCGGGTCGCGTGATTGTTGAAGGCGTCGTTAAGTTTGATTTCGAAATTACCCTGCTGACCGTCAGCGCGGTGGATGGTGTTCATTTCTGTGCGCCTGTAGGTCATCGCCAGGAAGATGGTGACTATCGTGAATCCTGGCAACCGCAGCAAATGAGCCCACTGGCCCTCGAACGTGCGCAGGAGATTGCCCGCAAGGTGGTGCTTGCACTGGGTGGTTATGGTCTGTTTGGTGTCGAGTTGTTTGTCTGTGGTGATGAGGTGATTTTTAGTGAAGTCTCCCCTCGCCCGCATGACACCGGGATGGTGACGTTAATTTCTCAGGATCTTTCTGAGTTTGCCCTGCATGTGCGTGCTTTCCTGGGACTGCCGGTGGGCGGGATTCGCCAGTATGGTCCTGCCGCTTCAGCCGTTATCCTGCCGCAACTGACCAGCCAGAATGTCACGTTTGACAACGTGCAGAAGGCCGTTGGCGCAGGTTTGCAGATTCGTTTATTTGGTAAGCCGGAAATTGATGGTAGCCGTCGTCTGGGGGTTGCGCTGGCTACAGCAGAACGTGTTGATGAAGCGATTGAACGTGCGAAGCACGCCGCCGCACAGGTAAAAGTACAAGGTTAAATCTGGCAAAAACGCGACAAAAATGCCCGATCCACGATCGGGCATTTTGACTGTTACAGCTTCGCGCCTTCTACTGCTTCACGCGCCAGCTTAGTAATGCGCTCGTAATCGCCCGCTTCCAGCGCATCTGCCGGAACCAGCCAGGAACCACCAATGCACAGTACGCTTTTCAGCGCCAGGTAATCACGGTAGTTAGCCGGAGAAATACCGCCAGTCGGGCAGAAACGAACCTGAGAGAACGGACCCGCAATTGCCTGCAGTGCTTTCACGCCGCCATTAGCTTCTGCCGGGAAGAATTTGAACTCTTTCAGGCCGTAGTCCATACCCAGCATCAGTTCGGAAACAGTGCTGATACCTGGAATCAGAGGAATAGTCCCTTCTGTCGCCGCTTTCAGCAGTGGTTCAGTCAGTCCTGGGCTGATTGCGAACTGTGCTCCTGCTTCAGTCACTTCTGCCAGTTGCTGCGGATTCAGCACCGTACCGGCACCGACAATCGCTTCCGGCACTTCTTTGGCGATAGCGCGGATAGCATCAACTGCACACGCCGTACGCAGAGTCACTTCCAGAACGCGCACCCCACCAGCAACCAACGCTTTTGCCATTGGCACCGCGTGTTCCAGTTTATTTACCACGATAACCGGTACAACCGGGCCGGTGGTCAGGATTGATTCTGCACTTGTTTTCCAGTTTTTCATCAGAGTTTTCTCTCGCCTGATTACAAATTTTGTCGTCTTAAAAAGTGATACAGGTTGCGCCCTGTTCGGCACCGGACAGTTTTTCGCGCAAGGCGCTGAATAATTCACGTCCTGTTCCCACGCGTGACGCGCTCAGGTCAGGAATGTGCGGTTCGCGAGCAGCCAGTTCAGCTTCGTCTACCAGCAGCGTCAGTTCGCCTGTCTGTCCATTCACACGAATGATGTCCCCATCGCGCACTTTTGCCAGCAGCCCACCATCGTAGGCTTCTGGTGTTACGTGGATAGCTGACGGCACTTTACCTGAAGCACCAGAGAGTCGTCCATCGGTAACTAACGCAATTTTGAAACGCCGGTCCAATAATACACCAAGTGGCGGCATGAGTTTATGTAATTCTGGCATTCCGTTCGCTTTTGGCCCCTGATGGCGGACAACAACCACACAATCACGGTCCAGCATACCTGCTTCAAAAGCAGGCATAACGTCATGCTGGCTCTCGAAAACAACAGCAGGCGCTTCAATCACCTGGTTTTCAACCGGCACTGCAGAGGTTTTCATGACGGCACGGCCCAGGTTGCCGCTTAACACTTTTGTCCCGCCATGATGCGAGAAAGGTTGTTCAAAGGAAGCAATCACATTGCTGTCGAGCGATTTGTCTGCACCTTCGCGCCAGTCCAGCTCGCCGTTATTCAGCCATGGTTCGAGGGTATAGCGCGAAAGACCAAAGCCCGCCACCGTATTGACATCTTCATGCAACAGGCCCGCCTTGAGCAGTTCACGCACCAGAACCGGTACACCACCCGCCGCCTGGAAGTGGTTAATATCGGCCGGACCGTTTGGATACAAACGCGCCATCAGAGGTACGACATCAGAAAGGTCAGAGAAGTCATCCCAGTTAATCTGAATACCGGCTGCACGCGCCATCGCCACCAGGTGCATGGTGTGGTTAGTAGAACCACCGGTCGCCAGCAGTGCAACAATACCGTTCACCACCACTTTCTCGTCGATCATCTTACCGATCGGCATCCATTCATTGCCGTTACCGGTCATGCGTGTAACCTGGCGCGCAGCGGCTGCGGTTAATGCATCACGTAACGGGGAGTCTGGATGAACAAAAGAAGAGCCCGGCAACTGCATCCCCATAAACTCCACCACCATCTGGTTGGTGTTGGCAGTACCGTAGAAAGTACATGTACCAGGGGCATGATAAGACGCAGCCTCTGACTCCAGCAGTGCCATTCGATCCACCTTCCCTTCGGCATAAAGCTGGCGAATACGCACTTTTTTCTTTATTTGGCAACCCGCTTGCCATCGGACCTGACGGCACAAATACCGCAGGCAGATGACCGAACGACAGCGCTGACATCGTCAGCCCAGGGACAATCTTATCGCACACGCCGAGGAACAACGCGCCATCAAACATGTTATGGGACAGCCCCACAGCCGCAGACATCGCAATGACTTCGCGACTTAACAGCGACAGTTCCATACCATCCTGCCCCTGGGTGACACCATCACACATCGCCGGAACACCACCCGCAACCTGCCCAACCGCATTAGCTTCATGCAGTGCTTTACGAATGATCTCGGGATAATGTTCATAAGGCTGGTGGGCGGAGAGCATGTCGTTGTAGGAGGTGATGATAGCGATATTGTTACGCAACATGCTTTTCAGGGAGGCTTTGTCTTCTGGCTGGCAAGCGGCGAAACCGTGAGCCAAGTTACCGCATGCCAACTGCGAACGATGAACGGTCGAAGTTTTCGCTTGTTCGATCCGGGCGAGGTAAGCAGAGCGAGTCTCGCGCGAACGTTCAATGATTTGATTTGTTACGCGTAACAATTGTGGATTCATAAAGGCTCCTGAAATTGAGTTGTCAGAGCAGGATGATTCACAACGCGTTTCATACATGGATATTATGATTGAAACGCCTGTAACCGGAGCTCATAGGGCAAAAAACGTTTCAGTCAGTGTAATAAAAAAAGCCTCGTGGGTGAATCCGCACGAGGCCTGAAAGTGTAAAAATTGTTCTACAATCTGTGCAAGATCATGTTACCGGTAAAATAACCATAAAGGATGAGTGCAGATATTACTCAAACTCATTCCAGGAACGGCCATCACGGGTAATCATCGCCACCGAAGCAACCGGTCCCCAGGTTCCGGCCTGATACGGTTTCGGCGCATCGTTATCCATCGCCCATGCTTCAGTAATGGAGTCCACCCATTTCCAGGCTTCTTCCACTTCATCACGACGTACAAACAGCGCCTGAATACCGCGCATGGTTTCCAGCAGCAGACGTTCATAAGCATCTGCCAGATGCGTCTGATTAAAGGTTTCTGAATAGCTCAGATCCAGCTTGGTGATTTGCAGGTTATGTTTGTGATCAAGACCAGGAACCTTGTTCAACACTTGAATATCCACGCCTTCATCAGGTTGCAGACGGATAGTCAGTTTGTTCTGCGGCAGGTCCTGCCACGACTCTTTAAACAGATTGAGCTCTGGCGTTTTAAAATAGACCACCACTTCAGAGCATTTGGTCGGCAAACGTTTACCGGTACGCAGGTAGAACGGTACGCCAGCCCAGCGCCAGTTGTCGATATCGACACGGATAGCCACGAAGGTTTCCGTGTTACTGCTTTTGTTCGCGCCCTCTTCTTCCAGGTAACCCGGAACTTTTTTGCCCTGGGCGAAGCCCGCAGTGTATTGCCCGCGTACGGTTTTTTCGCGTACGTTGGAGCGGTCAATGCGGCGCAGAGACTTCAGTACTTTCACTTTTTCATCGCGGATGCTGTCTGCGCTCAGATCAGACGGCGGAGACATCGCAATCATGCAGAGAATTTGTAGCAGGTGGTTCTGGATCATGTCGCGCATCTGACCGGCTTTATCAAAATAGCCCCAGCGCCCTTCGATCCCCACTTCTTCTGCCACGGTAATCTCAACATGATCAATAGTGCGGTTGTCCCAGTTGTTCACAAACAGGGAGTTAGCAAAACGCAGCGCCAACAGGTTCAGCACCGTTTCTTTACCAAGGTAATGGTCGATACGGTATACCTGGCACTCCTCGAAATATTCACCGACCTGATCATTGATTTCCTGCGAGGTCGCCAGCGACGTCCCCAGCGGTTTTTCCATCACCACGCGCGCCGGTTTGCCGTTAAGTTTCGCCTCACCAAGCCCTTTGCAGATTGCGCCAAAAGTGCCTGGCGGCATGGCAAAGTAGTTAATGGTGATACGATTTTTTTGATCCAGCATCGCACCAAGACGGCTGAATGCAGCGGTGTCATTGACATCGAGATTACAAAAATCCAGACGTGCACTCAGGGTGTCCCATAAACCTTCATCAATAGTTTCTTTCATGAAGGTTTCCAGCGCTTCGCGGACTACTTTGGTATATGCCGCTTTATCCCAGTCAGCACGCCCTACGCCGATAATACGGGTATCCGGGTTGAGCTGACCGGCTTTTTCCAGTTGATACAGGGAAGGCAGCAATTTACGACGCGCAAGGTCGCCTTTCGCGCCGAAAATGACCAGGTCACAAGCCTGGGCTGTTTGCGTTACCGCCATGTCATTCTCCTTAAGTTAACTAACCCGGTACTTAAGCCTGGGTATACTTGTAATTTTCTTACGGTGCACTGTACTGCTTTTACGAGCTTGCGAAAACTGTAAACGCTTATCCACCCGTGCGATTACGGCAAAAGCGCGCAAAGTGCGGCAAAACTGATAAAAAAATCATCGTTTTCCATTGGGTAAAAATCTGACCCTGATCATGTTATGAAAAAAAATGACAACTTTTTTATCCGCTTTTGTCATTAATACGACACACAGGCGTAATATCAGACCAAACTGCATTTCGATTTCTTTCAGTGTGGAAATCGTCATTACCGTGAGTCTCTTTACATCATGAATATGCTGGAAAAAATCCAGTCTCAACTGGAACATTTGAGCAAATCAGAACGAAAAGTCGCCGAGGTCATTCTTGCTTCGCCTGATAACGCGATCCATTCGAGTATTGCTGCTCTGGCACTTGAGGCCAATGTTAGCGAACCAACGGTGAATCGTTTCTGTCGCAGCATGGACACCCGCGGTTTTCCTGATTTTAAACTCCATCTGGCACAAAGCCTGGCAAATGGCACGCCCTATGTTAATCGCAACGTTAATGAAGATGACAGCGTTGAATCATACACGGGGAAAATATTTGAGTCGGCAATGGCCACGCTCGATCACGTCCGTCACTCGCTGGACAAATCTGCCGTCAACCGTGCCGTCGATCTCCTGACTCAGGCCAAAAAATCGCCTTTTTCGGTCTGGGCTCTTCTGCCGCCGTCGCCCACGATGCGATGAATAAGTTTTTTCGCTTTAATGTTCCAGTGGTTTACTCCGACGATATTGTGTTGCAACGCATGAGTTGTATGAATTGTAGCGACGGAGACGTGGTTGTGCTGATTTCTCACACCGGAAGAACCAAAAATCTGGTTGAACTGGCGCAGTTAGCACGGGAAAACGACGCGATGGTAATTGCCCTCACCTCCGCCGGTACGCCACTCGCCCGGGAAGCAACGCTGGCAATTACCCTCGACGTACCTGAAGATACTGACATTTATATGCCCATGGTGTCTCGACTTGCGCAGTTGACCGTGATAGATGTGCTGGCAACAGGATTTACTTTGCGACGCGGCACAAAATTCAGAGATAACTTGAAGCGGGTCAAGGAAGCGCTCAAGGAATCGCGCTTTGATAAGCAGTTACTTAAATTGAGTGACGATCGCTAAATCGATTATCACTGTTCTATCCTTATACGATATTCGCATGTGTTTAAATTACAACCATAATGGTTTTAGTTTATGCGAATTCATGTTCAAGCAACACCTGGTTGTTTCAGTCAACGGAGTATTACATGTCCAGAAGGCTTCGCAGAACCAAAATCGTTACCACGTTAGGCCCGGCTACCGATCGCGATAATAACCTTGAAAAGGTCATCGCAGCAGGTGCAAACGTCGTACGAATGAACTTTTCTCACGGCTCGCCTGAAGACCATAAAATGCGCGCGGATAAAGTTCGTGAAATTGCCGCAAAACTGGGTCGTCATGTGGCTATTCTCGGTGACCTTCAGGGGCCAAAGATTCGCGTATCAACTTTTAAAGAAGGTAAGGTTTTCCTCAATATTGGGGATAAATTCCTGCTGGATGCCAACCTGGGCAAAGGTGAAGGCGATAAAGAAAAAGTCGGTATCGACTATAAAGGTCTGCCTGCTGACGTCGTGCCTGGCGACATTCTGCTGCTGGACGACGGTCGCGTACAGTTAAAAGTACTGGAAGTTCAGGGCATGAAAGTGTTCACCGAAGTGACCGTCGGCGGCCCTCTTTCCAATAATAAAGGGATCAACAAACTCGGTGGCGGTCTGTCTGCTGAAGCGCTGACAGAGAAAGACAAAGCAGACATTAAAACTGCGGCATTGATTGGCGTAGATTATTTGGCTGTCTCTTTCCCACGCTGCGGCGAAGATCTGAATTATGCTCGTCGTCTGGCGCGCGATGCAGGTTGTGATGCGAAAATTGTAGCCAAAGTTGAACGTGCGGAAGCCGTTTGCAGCCAGGATGCAATGGACGACATTATCCTCGCTTCTGACGTGGTGATGGTCGCACGTGGCGACCTCGGCGTAGAGATTGGCGATCCGGAACTGGTTGGGATTCAGAAAGCGCTGATTCGTCGCGCGCGTCAGCTGAACCGCGCAGTCATTACTGCTACCCAGATGATGGAATCGATGATTACCAACCCAATGCCGACGCGTGCAGAAGTCATGGACGTGGCGAACGCCGTTCTGGATGGTACTGACGCCGTAATGTTGTCTGCGGAAACCGCCGCTGGTCAGTATCCATCTGAAACCGTTGCTGCAATGGCGCGTGTTTGCCTGGGTGCCGAAAAAATCCCGAGCATCAATGTGTCTAAACACCGCCTGGACGTTCAGTTCGACAATGTGGAAGAAGCTATCGCGATGTCCGCAATGTACGCAGCTAACCACCTGAAAGGCGTTACCGCGATCATCACCATGACCGAATCCGGTCGTACCGCGCTGATGACTTCCCGTATCAGCTCCGGTCTGCCGATTTTCGCCATGTCTCGTCATGAACGCACTCTGAACCTGACTGCGCTTTATCGTGGTGTTACGCCGGTCTATTTTGACAGTGCAAATGAAGGCGTGGTTGCTGCCAGCGAAGCAGTAAATCTGCTGCGCGATAAAGGCTACCTGATGTCTGGTGATCTGGTGATTGTCACCCAGGGCGACGTGATGAGTACCGTGGGTTCGACGAATACCACGCGTATTTTAACGGTAGAGTAAGTACGTTGCCGGATGTGGCGAAGACGCCTCATCCGGCCTACAGCTCAATGATAATTCAATAGATTTCTAATCTTCTGAAGCAAACTTGAACTTATCATCAGGCGAAGGCCTCTCCTCACGAGAGGCTTTTTTTATTTGATGGGATAAAGATCTTTACGCTTATACGGCTGGATTTCGCCCGGTTTGCGCGTTTTCAGCAATTTTAAAATCCAGGTGTACTGCTCTGGTCGCGGACCAACAAAAATCTCGACTTCTTCATTCATACGCCGCGCAATGGTAGCGTCATCCGCCTCTAACAGGTCATCCATCGGTGGACGAACCTGAATCGTCAGACGATGGGTCTTGCCATCATAGATTGGGAACAGCGGAACGACACGCGCGCGACATACTTTCATCAGGCGACCAATTGCTGGCAGCGTTGCTTTATACGTTGCGAAGAAATCAACAAATTCGCTGTGTTCAGGTCCATGATCCTGATCCGGTAAATAATAGCCCCAGTAGCCCTGACGAACCGACTGGATGAAAGGTTTAATACCATCATTTCTCGCGTGCAGACGACCACCAAAACGACGACGCACCGTGTTCCAGACATAATCAAAAACCGGGTTGCCCTGATTATGGAACATCGCTGCCATTTTCTGCCCTTGTGAGGCCATCAGCATAGCGGGGATATCAACTGCCCAGCCGTGCGGTACCAGAAAAATCACTTTTTCGTTGTTACGCCGCATCTCTTCGATGATCTCCAGCCCCTGCCAGTCGACGCGAGGCTGGATTTTCTCCGGCCCACGTATCGCCAGTTCAGCCATCATTGCCATCGCTTGCGGCGCGGTGGCAAACATCTCATCCACAATCGCTTCGCGTTCGGCTTCGCTACGTTCTGGAAAGCAGAGAGACAGATTGATCAACGCCCGACGACGTGAGCTTTTACCCAGTCTTCCGGTAAAACGCCCCAACCGCGCAAGAATGGGATCACGGAATTTCGCTGGTGTTAAGGCAATACCGGCCATTGCCGCCACGCCCAACCAGGCTCCCCAGTAACGAGGGTGACGAAAGGATTTATCAAACTCAGGAATATATTCGCTATTATTTTTTTTCGTTTCCATGCTTTTCCAGTTTCGGATAAGGCAATAATCAATCTGGTGGTAGTGTAACGGCGCAACTTGCCCCGCACCAAATAAAAAAGCCGGCACTGACTGCGTACCGGCTGCCAATGGGTATTAATTAATCAAACTGTAGCTGCGGTACAATCTCCTTGGCCTTCGCCAGGAAATCGGTACGATCTGAACCGGTCAGCCCTTCAGTACGCGGCAGTTTCGCTGTCAACGGGTTCACCGCCTGCTGGTTAATCCATACCTCATAATGCAGATGTGGCCCAGTTGAACGCCCGGTGTTACCGGAAAGCGCGATACGATCGCCACGCTTCACTTTCTGCCCCGGTTTAACCAGAATCTTACGCAGGTGCATATATCGCGTGGTGTAGCTGCGACCATGACGAATCGCGACATAATAACCAGCGGCGCCACTGCGTTTAGCAACTACCACTTCACCGTCTCCCACCGAAAGCACCGGCGTACCCTGCGGCATCGCAAAATCAACGCCTCTGTGCGGCGCAACGCGAGCGGTTACCGGGTTCAGACGACGCGGGTTAAAGTTAGACGAAATGCGGAACTGTTTTGCCGTCGGGAATCGTAAGAACCCTTTCGCCAGGCCAGTGCCGTTGCGGTCGTAGAATTTGCCATCTTCAGCGCGAATAGCATAGTAATCTTTGCCTTCTGAACGCAAACGCACGCCCAGCAGTTGGCTTTGTTCACGTTTGCCATCAAGCATCTCACGTGACATTAATACCGCAAATTCGTCACCTTTTTTCACTTTGCGGAAGTCCATCTGCCACTGCATTGCTTTAATCACCGCGCTCACTTCAGCACTGGTTAAACCTGCATTTTTGGCGCTGGCAACAAAACTTGTCCCAACGGTTCCTTTCACCAGATTGTTAACCCACTCCCCTTGCTGCATTTCGCTGGTCATTTTAAAACCATTAGCGGCGGTGCGGTCATAGGTACGGGTTTCGCGGCGAGACACTTCCCAGGTCAGACGCTGTAACTCTCCTTCAGCGGTTAATGTCCAGGAAAGTTGTTGACCAATTTTCAGGTTACGCAGATCTTTATCAGCAGCAGCAAGTTGGGTGATATCACCCATCTCAATACCATATTGATTAAGGATGCTACTTAACGTGTCGCCCGTAGAAACGACATATTCATGAACGCCAGCTTCACCAGCGATTTTGTCGTCGAGTTCGTCCTGGGGAATGGCTTCATCTTCTTGCGCGGCTTGATCAATCGGCTCACTGGCCTCAGGTAATAGAGAACGAATTTCGTTCTGTTCAAGCTCAATGGTTTTGACAATAGGCGAGGCGTCTCGGTGGTAAACATAAGGCCGCCAGACAGCGACGGCCAGTGTAAGAACGGTGAGCGACCCCAACATAACGCGGTGTGGTCGCGGTAAATTATTAAACGCCAGGGCGACAGAGCGGGCTATCTGTTGCACGTAATCACTTCCTCATTAATCTCCTTTCAGGCAGCTCGCGTACTGGTTAGCTAATTGATTCAGGAATTCTGAATAGCTTGTTTTGCCCAGTTTGATATTCGTCCCAAGGGGATCCAACGTTCCCATACGAACGGATGTCCCTCGTGCGACGCTTTCAACGACCGCAGGCCTGAACTGTGGCTCAGCAAAAACGCAGGTTGCTTTTTGCTCAACCAACTGTGTTCTTATTTGATGTAAACGCTGCGCGCCAGGTTGAATCTCAGGGTTTACGGTAAAGTGACCAAGCGGTGTCAGTCCGAATTGTTTTTCGAAGTAGCCGTAAGCATCATGAAAAACGAAATAACCTTTTCCCTTGAGCGGCGCGAGCTCGTTACCAACCTGTTTCCTACTTGAAGCTAATTGTGCCTCAAATTCCATCAGGTTGGCGTCAAGTTTGGCTCGACTTTGCGGCATAAGTTCCACTAATTTTCCATGGATTGCAACCGCTGTAGCCCGCGCTATCTCTGGGGAAAGCCAAACGTGCATGTTGAAATCGCCGTGATGGTGATCTTCGTCACTTTTTTCCGCGTGGTCATGATCATCATCAGCGTCGTGAATGCTTTTCATCAGCAGCGGTTTTACACTCTCAAGCTGCGCAATGGTTACCTGCTTCGCCTCGGGTAATTTACTCACGGGCTTTTGCATAAACGCTTCCATTTCCGGTCCAACCCAGACAACTAAGTCCGCGTTCTGTAAGCGTTTTACATCAGATGGACGCAGTGAATAATCATGTTCAGAGGCCCCATCAGGAAGTAACACCTCCGTCTCTGTTACCCCATCAGCAATAGCGGAAGCAATGAATCCAACAGGTTTAAGCGAAGCGACAACGGCAGCTTCTGCTACCTGAGTTGCACTGCCCCAGAGAGCAGCAGATAATGCTGCGAAAAGAAGCGTTTTTTTATGTAACATAATGCGACCAATCATCGTAATGAATATAAGAAGTGTGATATTATAACATTTCATGACTACTGCAAGACTAAAATTAACATGACAAGTCTGGTTTCCCTGGAAAATGTCTCGGTTTCATTTGGCCAACGCCGCGTCCTCTCTGATGTGTCGCTGGAACTCAAGCCTGGTAAAATTTTGACCTTACTTGGGCCGAACGGCGCAGGTAAGTCGACATTGGTTCGGGTTGTACTCGGGCTGGTAACACCAGATGAAGGAGTTATCAAGCGCCACGGAAAACTGCGCATTGGTTATGTGCCGCAGAAGCTGTATCTCGACACCACGTTGCCACTGACCGTAAACCGTTTTTTACGCTTACGCCCCAGAACACATAAGGAAGATATTCTGCCTGCACTAAAACGCGTTCAGGCTGGGCATCTTATTGACGCGCCAATGCAAAAGCTCTCTGGCGGTGAAACGCAGCGTGTACTACTCGCGCGCGCATTGTTAAATCAACCCCAGTTATTAGTTCTGGACGAACCCACCCAGGGCGTGGATGTGAATGGTCAGGTGGCGTTATATGACCTTATTGACCAGTTACGTCGCGAACTGGACTGTGGCGTTTTAATGGTGTCTCACGATCTGCATCTGGTAATGGCAAAAACCGATGAAGTACTTTGCCTTAACCATCACATCTGTTGTTCTGGCACACCAGAAGTCGTTTCCCTGCATCCGGAATTTATTTCGATGTTCGGGCCTCGCGGAGCTGAACAGCTGGGTATTTATCGCCATCATCATAATCACCGCCACGATTTACAGGGGCGAATTGTTCTGCGTCGGGGAAGTGATCGCTCATGATTGAATTATTATTTCCCGGTTGGTTAGCCGGGATTATGCTGGCCTGTGCCGCTGGTCCTTTGGGTTCTTTTGTTGTCTGGCGTCGTATGTCTTATTTCGGCGATACGCTGGCCCATGCGTCTTTACTTGGAGTGGCCTTTGGTCTGTTGCTGGACGTGAATCCCTTCTATGCAGTGATTGCCGTTACGCTGCTGCTGGCGGGCGGTCTGGTATGGCTGGAGAAGCGTCCACAGCTGGCGATCGATACGTTATTGGGAATTATGGCGCACAGTGCCTTGTCGCTGGGCCTGGTCGTTGTCAGTCTGATGTCTAACATTCGCGTTGACTTGATGGCATACCTGTTCGGTGATTTGCTGGCAGTGACGCCGGAAGATCTCATCTCCATCGCCATTGGCGTGGTCATTGTGGTGGCAATTCTGTTCTGGCAATGGCGTAATTTACTGTCGATGACCATTAGCCCGGACCTGGCATTTGTCGATGGCGTGAAATTACAGCGCGTGAAATTGCTGTTGATGCTGGTAACAGCATTGACGATTGGTGTGGCAATGAAATTTGTCGGGGCGTTGATTATTACCTCGCTGCTGATCATTCCGGCTGCTACTGCACGTCGTTTTGCCCGTACGCCGGAACAGATGGCAGGTGTCGCCGTTTTAGTGGGGATGATTGCTGTAACTGGCGGTTTAACTTTTTCAGCGTTTTACGATACGCCTGCGGGTCCGTCAGTGGTGCTGTGCGCTGCGCTGTTGTTTATTTTGAGTATGATGAAAAAACAGGCCAGCTAATTTGTACCTAAACACAATTGTCGGATAAGACGCGAACGACGTCGCATCAAGCACATTGCCAGTGTCGGATGCGGCGCGAGCGCCTTATGACCTACGGTTCGCTATATCAGGTAGGCCTGATAAGACGCGAACGACGTCGCATCAGGCATATTGCCAGTGTCGGATGCGGCGCGAGCGCCTTATCGACCTACGGTTCGCTATACCGGGTAGGCCTGATAAGACGCGAACAGCGTCGCATCAGGCACACTGCCAATGTCGGATGCGGCACGAGCGACCGAACCGACCTACGGCATTTCTGGCGGTGTGATGCCGAAGTGGTTCCACGCCCGCACTGTCGCCATACGCCCGCGAGGTGTACGCTGCAAAAAGCCTTGCTGAATCAGATAAGGCTCCAGCACATCCTCAATGGTTTCACGTTCTTCGCCAATAGCCGCCGCCAGGTTATCCAGACCTACAGGCCCACCAAAGAATTTATCGATTACCGCCAGCAACAATTTGCGGTCCATATAATCGAAACCTTCGGCATCGACATTCAGCATATCCAGCGCCTGGGCGGCGATATCTGCCGAGATGGTGCCATCGTGCTTCACTTCGGCGAAATCACGCACTCGACGCAGCAGACGGTTGGCAATGCGTGGCGTACCGCGAGCGCGACGAGCAACTTCCAGCGCGCCGTCATCACTCATCTCAAGCCCCATAAAGCGTGCACTACGACTAACGATATATTGCAGATCCGGCACCTGATAAAACTCCAGACGTTGCACAATACCAAAACGGTCGCGCAACGGTGATGTCAGCGAACCTGCGCGCGTGGTTGCGCCAATCAGTGTAAACGGGGGCAAATCAATTTTAATGGAGCGTGCAGCCGGACCTTCACCAATCATGATATCTAACTGGTAGTCTTCCATTGCCGGATACAACACCTCTTCCACCACTGGTGAAAGACGGTGGATCTCATCAATAAACAGCACGTCATGTGGTTCAAGGTTAGTGAGCATTGCTGCCAAATCGCCTGCTTTTTCCAGCACCGGACCGGAAGTCGTGCGTAAATTAACGCCCATTTCATTGGCGACAATATTAGCAAGCGTGGTTTTACCTAAACCCGGAGGGCCAAAAATCAACAGATGATCGAGGGCGTCGCCGCGCAGTTTCGCTGCTTTGATGAAAATCTCCATCTGTGAACGAACCTGCGGCTGACCAACATACTCTTCCAGTAATTTGGGGCGAATGGCGCGATCTGCTACATCTTCCGGCAAAGTCGTACCGGCAGAAATCAGACGGTCTGCTTCAATCATCCTTTACCTCATAACGCGGCGCGTAGGGCTTCGCGAATTAATGTTTCACTGCTGGCGTCAGGGCGGGCGATTTTGCTCACCATGCGGCTGGCTTCTTGTGGTTTATAGCCCAGCGCCACCAGCGCAGCAACCGCTTCCTGTTCAGCATCATCGGTTGCCGGGCTGGCAGGCGACGTGAGCACCAGATCGGCGGCTGGCGTAAAGAGATCGCCGTGCAAACCTTTAAATCGGTCTTTCATTTCGACAATTAAACGCTCGGCGGTTTTTTTACCAATGCCCGGCAGTTTCACCAGTGCTCCCACTTCTTCACGTTCAACGGCATTAACGAACTGCTGTGCTGACATTCCGGAGAGGATCGCCAGCGCCAACTTCGGGCCGACGCCGTTGGTTTTGATTAACTCTTTAAACAACGTGCGCTCTTGCTTATTGTTAAAGCCGTACAGCAGCTGCGCGTCTTCACGCACCACAAAGTGGGTGAAAACGATCGCTTCCTGACCCGCTTCAGGGAGTTCATAAAAACAGGTCATCGGCATATGCACTTCATAGCCTACGCCGCCCACTTCAATTAACACCAGCGGGGGTTGTTTTTCAATGATGATGCCTCTGAGTCTGCCTATCACATGACGCTCCTGCGTAATGAATCAAAGATAATGCTGTATGATAAAAAAAATGCTGGATAGATATCCAGCGAAGGATGAAGAAAACTTGCGAGGCGTCCCGATGATCTGAAAAATGGCGCAGTATAATTTATTCTACAGGTTATATTGGAAGCAAATATTTGAATATTACATATTCAGTGAGTTAATGCGTAAAAAAATATACATTTCGACTCCTGAAAAATAAACTTTTTTATGTTATTACGTGTATTCATATTTATTTCAATGGAATGACAACGTGAATATTAATTACCCTGCTGAATATGAAATTGGTGATATCGTCTTTACATGTATAGGTGCTGCCTTATTTGGCCAAATATCAGCAGCATCAAATTGCTGGAGTAATCACGTCGGGATCATTATCGGTCATAACGGTGAAGACTTCCTGGTTGCAGAAAGCCGGGTTCCCCTTTCAACCATCACCACGCTATCCCGTTTTATTAAACGTTCTTCTAATCAACGCTATGCTATAAAGCGATTAGACGCAGGGCTAACAGAACAACAAAAACAACGAATTGTTGAACAGGTTCCCTCCCGGCTACGCAAGCTCTACCACACCGGTTTTAAATACGAATCTTCGCGCCAGTTCTGTTCAAAATTTGTTTTTGATATTTATAAAGAAGCGCTATGTATTCCGGTGGGTGAAATAGAGACGTTTGGAGAATTGTTAAATAGCAATCCGAATGCAAAACTCACTTTCTGGAAATTCTGGTTCCTAGGTTCTATTCCGTGGGAGCGTAAAACCGTCACGCCAGCCAGTTTGTGGCATCATCCGGGTTTGGTGTTGATTCATGCGGAGGGAGTGGAAACGCCTCAGCCGGAACTGACCGAGGCGGTATAACTTAACGCAGTCGCCCTCTCGCCAGGTTCAGCCGCGATTCACTCATCTGCATCGCATTCTGGCTGACATGGCAGTGGGTGATGGCAATCGCCAGCGCATCGGCGGCATCCGCCTGTGGATTAGCAGGTAATTTCAGCAAGGTACGCACCATATGCTGCACCTGGCTTTTTTCGGCGCTACCAATGCCCACCACTGTTTGCTTCACCTGACGCGCAGCATATTCAAACACCGGCAATTCCTGATTCACCGCTGCCACAATCGCCACGCCTCGTGCCTGCCCCAGTTTCAGGGCAGAGTCAGCGTTCTTTGCCATAAAGACTTGTTCGATTGCGAAATAATCGGGCTGGAACTGGGTGATGATTTCCGTCACGCCCGCATAGATCAGTTTCAGACGAGACGGTAAATCATCCACTTTGGTGCGTATGCATCCGCTACCCAGGTAGGACAGTTGCCTGCCCACCTGACGGATAACACCGTAGCCGGTAACGCGCGAACCCGGGTCAATACCGAGAATAATAGACATCACGCGTCTCCGTTTTGTTGTTTAGCCGGCCTCATCAGAGGGTCGCTGCAACCTCATCAGAGATCTCACCGTTATGGTAAACTTCCTGCACGTCGTCACAGTCTTCCAGCATATCGATCAGACGCATCAGTTTTGGTGCAGTTTCTGCATCCATATCGGCTTTGGTTGACGGGATCATGGAAACTTCTGCGCTGTCTGCTTTCAGACCTGCCGCTTCCAGAGCGTCGCGTACTTTACCCATCTCTTCCCATGCAGTGTAGACGTCGATTGCGCCGTCATCATAGGTCACAACGTCTTCAGCACCTGCTTCCAGTGCTGCTTCCATGATGGTGTCTTCGTCGCCTTTCTCGAAGGAGATCACGCCTTTTTTGCTGAACAGATAGGCTACGGAACCGTCAGTACCGAGGTTACCGCCACATTTGCTGAATGCGTGACGCACTTCAGCAACGGTGCGGTTGCGGTTGTCAGACAGACATTCAATCATGATTGCCGTGCCGCCTGGGCCGTAACCTTCGTAGATGATGGTTTCCATGTTTGCATCATCATCACCGCCCACACCACGTGCAATTGCGCGGTTCAGGGTGTCACGGGTCATGTTGTTAGACAGTGCTTTATCAATTGCTGCACGCAGACGCGGGTTAGCGTCCGGATCGCCACCGCCCAGCTTAGCCGCGGTTACCAGCTCACGAATGATTTTAGTGAAGATTTTACCGCGCTTAGCATCCTGCGCAGCTTTACGATGTCTGGTGTTGGCCCATTTACTATGACCTGCCATAAAAATATCTCCAGATAGCCCTGCCTGTTCAGGCAGCGTTAATAACAAACTGTTCAATCGCCTGCCGGTTGCTCCAGGACTTAGTAAGCGCCGCCGCAGCAGGCGCATCAAGCCACTTGTAAGCCAGATGTTCAGTGAAAACAATCTGACGCTCGTGCGGGAGCGCAAGACAGAACCATGATTCTGTATTACGCGTCACGCCCGGCGCATAGCGATGACGTAAATGTGAAAAAATTTCAAACTCTACCGTGCGCTGACAGTCAATTAAGGTCAGTTGTTCAGCGACAACATCGATGGTGACCTCTTCCTTTACTTCGCGCATGGCAGCTTGCGGCGCGGTTTCACCCTCTTCCACGCTGCCGGTTACCGACTGCCAGAAATCGGGATCGTCACGCCGCTGCAACATCAGCACCCGTTTCGTATCTTGTGCATAGATGACCACTAAGATCGAAACGGGACGCTTATACACTTTATCCTTCACGCTGCCTCTTCGTTGACTGCCTTCGCTCATCCCATTCACATAGTTATCTATGCTCATGGGAGTTCACTCAGTTGCCGCCTCGATGCAACGCGAATGATTTCGTGTATTTGAGTCATATCAGTTATTCTCAGCCTTCTTCACAACCTGAATGCTCAGCTCAGCCAGTGCAGTCGGGTTAGCAAAGCTCGGTGCTTCAGTCATCAGACACGCTGCCGCCGTGGTTTTCGGGAAGGCGATAACGTCACGGATGTTGTCGGTGCCGGTCAGCAGCATGGTCAGACGGTCAAGACCGAATGCCAGACCTGCGTGCGGCGGAGTACCGTATTTCAGAGCGTCGAGCAGGAAGCCGAATTTTTCGCGCTGTTCCTCTTCGGTGATCCCCAGAATGCCAAACACCGTCTGCTGCATATCACCATTATGGATACGCACTGAACCACCGCCCACTTCGTAACCATTGATGACCATATCGTAAGCGTTCGCCACCGCATTTTCCGGTGCAGCTTTCAGCTCTGCCGCCGTCATGTCTTTCGGCGCGGTGAACGGATGGTGCATTGCCGTCAGGCCGCCTTCACCGTCGTCTTCAAACATCGGGAAGTCGATAACCCACAGCGGTGCCCATTTGCTTTCGTCGGTCAGGCCAAGGTCTTTACCCACTTTCAGACGTAGTGCGCCCATCGCGTCGGCAACAATTTTCTTGTTGTCGGCACCGAAGAAAATCATATCGCCATCCTGCGCGGCAGTACGATCCAGGATGGCTTCGATGATTTCCGCATTAAGGAACTTCGCTACCGGGCTGTTGATACCTTCCAGACCTTTCGCGCGTTCGTTAACTTTGATGTAAGCCAGACCTTTCGCACCGTAGATTTTAACGAAGTTACCGTATTCGTCGATCTGCTTACGGGTCAGCGATGCGCCACCCGGAACACGCAGAGCGGCAACACGGCCTTTCGGATCGTTCGCCGGACCCGCAAATACCGCGAATTCAACGGATTTCAGCAGATCGGCAACGTCGGTCAGTTCCATCGGGTTACGCAGGTCCGGTTTGTCGGAGCCGTAACGGCGTTCAGCTTCCGCAAAGGTCATTACCGGGAAATCGCCCAGATCAATGCCTTTCACTTCCAGCCACAAATGACGCACCAGCGCTTCCATCACTTCACGCACTTGCGGCGCGGTCATGAAAGAGGTTTCCACATCGATCTGAGTAAACTCAGGCTGACGATCAGCGCGCAGGTCTTCGTCACGGAAGCATTTAACGATCTGATAGTAGCGGTCAAAACCGGACATCATCAGCAGCTGTTTGAACAACTGCGGGGATTGCGGGCAGCGCGTAGAATTTACCTTTGTGCACACGAGAAGGCACCAGGTAGTCACGCGCGCCTTCCGGCGTGGCTTTAGTCAGCATCGGAGTTTCGATGTCGAGGAAGCCGTGGTCATCCATAAAAACGACGTACCAGGCTGGTGATTTTAGCGCGGGTTTTCAGGCGCTGAGCCATTTCCGGGCGACGCAGGTCGAGGTAGCGGTATTTCAGACGCGCTTCTTCGGTGTTGACGTGGTTAGAGTCAAGCGGCAGAACGTCTGCGCGGTTGATGATGGTCAGCGAGGAAGCCAGCACTTCGATTTCGCCAGTCGCCATATCGCGGTTGATATTTTTTTCGTCACGCGCACGTACGGTGCCCGTGACCTGAATGCAGAACTCATTACGCAGTTCAGAGGCCAGCTTTAACGCGTCCGCACGATCCGGATCGAAAAATACCTGCACGATACCTTCGCGGTCGCGCATATCGATGAAGATCAAGCTACCAAGATCACGACGACGGTTGACCCAACCACACAGAGTCACCTGCTGCCCCACGTGGGACAAACGGAGCTGTCCACAATATTCTGTACGCATGAGATATCCCTTAACTTAGCTGCTGGCGGATGTCCCCTGCTGTGCAGGTGACCTGAGTCGCAGCGTTAGCTGTATGTCACAACTGAATGAAAAAAGGCGGCTATTATACTGGAAATTCTGCCGCACCGTAAGAGCCTGGCCCGCGCTGGAACGCCTCGTTACCACTTTATATCGGGCCTGGATTCAGACTCTACGCCAGTTTGCTATAAAGGTGTTGCCCGAACTCATAAAAATTAACAAAATTTGTCGTTCCGCCATCGGCTAATCGCATTAAGGTGAGAGGCACGATTTTGTTTTATCTGGAGTGATCATGCTTGAACTTAATGCCAAATCCACAGCGCTAGTGGTGATTGATTTACAGGAAGGCATCTTGCCTTTTGCCGGTGGTCCGCATACTGCCGAAGACGTGGTAAATCGCGCCGGGAAGCTGGCGGCGAAATTTCGCGCGAGCGGTCAGCCCGTGTTTCTGGTGCGTGTTGGCTGGTCTGCCGATTACGCCGAAGCATTAAAACAGCCGGTCGATGCGCCCTCCCCCGCTAAAGTGTTGCCCGAAAATTGGTGGCAACATCCTGCTGCATTAGGCGCAACCGACAGCGATATCGAAATCATCAAACGTCAATGGGGTGCGTTTTACGGTACGGATCTGGAGTTGCAATTACGCCGCCGAGGTATCGATACAATAGTGTTATGTGGGATCTCGACCAATATCGGCGTTGAGTCCACCGCCCGCAATGCCTGGGAACTCGGTTTTAATCTGGTGATTGCCGAAGATGCCTGTAGCGCCGCCAGTGCCGAGCAGCACAATAACAGCATCAACCATATCTATCCACGCATCGCCCGTGTGCGCAGTGTGGAAGAGATCCTCAACGCGTTATGATTTACATCGGTCTACCGCAATGGTCGCATCCTAAATGGGTGCGTCTGGGGATAACCAGCCTGGAAGAGTATGCCCGCTACTTTAACTGCGTGGAGGGAAACACCACGCTATACGCCTTGCCGAAACCCGAGGTTGTCCTGCGCTGGCGGGAGCAGACCACAGATGACTTCCGCTTCTGTTTTAAGTTTCCGGCGACCATTTCGCATCAGGCAGCGTTGCGTCATTGCGATGATTTAACCAGTGAATTTTTGACCCGTATGTCACCGCTGGCTCCGCGCATTGGGCAATACTGGCTGCAACTGCCTGCCACCTTCGGCCCACAGGATTTGCCTGCGCTTTGGCATTTTCTCGATTCTCTTCCCGGCGAATTTAATTATGGTGTGGAAGTGCGTCATCCGCAGTTTTTCGCCAAAGGGGAAGAGGAACAAACGCTTAATCGCGGTTTACATCAGCGCGGCGTTAATCGGGTAATTTTAGACAGCCGCCCGGTTCATGCAGCACGTCCGCATAATGAAGCCATACGCGACGCTCAACGGAAGAAACCGAAGGTTCCGGTACATGCCGTACTAACGGCGACAAATCCGCTGATCCGTTTTATCGGCAGCGATGATATGGCGCAAAACAGGGAATTATTTCAGGTCTGGTTAAAGAAATTAGCGCAGTGGCAGCAGAACACCACGCCTTATCTTTTTCTGCACACACCAGATATTGCTCAGGCCCCGGAACTGGTACATACCCTGTGGGAAGACTTACGTAAAATGCTTCCAGAGATCGGAGCAGTCCCGGCTATTCCACAGCAATCTTCTCTTTTCTGAATTTGCCACCTATCATAGACAAGTGCCATCGGCCATTTTAAAGGGAGTTTGTATGGTAAGCGCGCTGTATGCCGTTTTAAGTGCGTTGTTATTAATGAAGTTCTCTTTTGATGTTGTTCGCCTGCGAATGCAGTATCGCGTTGCCTATGGCGACGGCGGTTTTAGCGAACTACAAAGTGCTATTCGTATTCATGGCAATGCGGTGGAATATATTCCTATCGCGATTGTATTGATGCTATTTATGGAAATGAATGGTGCTGAAACCTGGATGGTGCATATTTGCGGCCTCGTTTTGCTTGCAGGTCGCCTGATGCATTATTACGGTTTCCATCACCGTCTGTTTCGCTGGCGACGTTCTGGTATGAGCGCCACCTGGTGTGCGCTATTGCTGATGGTGCTGGCGAATCTTTGGTATATGCCCTGGGAGTTGGTTTTCTCCCTGCGTTAGCGCACAATACGCCACTTTCTTTTTCCCGGATTTTTACGTTATGTCTCACCGCGACACGCTATTTTCTGCTCCTATCGCCAGACTGGGCGACTGGACCTTTGATGAACGGGTAGCTGAAGTCTTCCCGGATATGATCCAACGTTCCGTTCCCGGCTACTCCAATATTATTTCCATGATTGGTATGTTAGCTGAACGCTTCGTTCAACCGGGTACGCAGATTTACGATCTGGGCTGTTCTTTGGGCGCGGCGACGCTCTCAGTGCGTCGCAACATTCATCATGATAATTGTAAAATTATCGCCATCGACAACTCCCCGGCAATGATTGAACGCTGCCGTCGTCATATTGACGCCTATAAAGCGCCTACGCCTGTTGACGTTATTGAAGGTGATATTCGCGATATTGCCATTGAAAACGCGTCGATGGTGGTACTGAATTTTACCCTGCAATTCCTGGAACCTTCCGAGCGCCAGGCGTTACTGGATAAAATTTATCAAGGGCTAAACCCGGGTGGCGCGCTGGTGCTTTCGGAAAAATTCAGTTTCGAAGATGCCAAAGTTGGTGAACTGCTGTTCAACATGCACCACGATTTTAAACGTGCCAACGGCTACAGCGAGCTGGAAATCAGCCAGAAGCGCAGCATGTTAGAAAACGTAATGCTGACCGATTCCGTGGAAACCCACAAGGCACGCTTGCATAAAGCCGGTTTTGAGCATAGCGAGCTGTGGTTCCAGTGCTTTAACTTTGGTTCACTGGTGGCATTAAAAGCAGAGGACGCTGCATGATCGACTTTGGTAACTTTTATTCTCTGATTGCCAAAAATCATCTTTCACACTGGCTGGAAACCCTGCCCGCGCAGATTGCCAGCTGGCAGCGCGAACAGCAGCACGGTCTGTTTAAACAGTGGTCCAACGCGGTGGAATTTCTGCCTGAAATTAAACCGTATCGTCTTGATTTACTGCATAGCGTGACGGCAGAAAGCGAAGAACCACTGAGCGCTGGGCAGATTAAGCGCATTGAAACGCTGATGCGCAACCTGATGCCGTGGCGCAAAGGGCCGTTCTCACTGTATGGCGTCAACATCGATACCGAATGGCGTTCCGACTGGAAATGGGATCGTGTTCTGCCCCATCTTTCTGATTTAACCGGGCGCACCATTCTTGATGTCGGCTGCGGCAGCGGCTATCACATGTGGCGCATGATTGGCGCAGGCGCACACCTTGCGGTGGGGATCGACCCTACGCAACTATTCCTCTGCCAGTTTGAAGCGGTGCGTAAACTTTTAGGTAACGACCAACGGGCGCATCTGCTGCCGTTAGGGATTGAACAACTTCCGGCACTGAAAGCCTTTGATACCGTCTTTTCGATGGGCGTGCTTTATCATCGTCGTTCACCGCTGGAGCATCTCTGGCAGTTGAAAGATCAACTGGTGAATGAGGGTGAACTGGTGCTTGAAACGCTGGTTATTGATGGCGACGAAAACACGGTGCTGGTACCAGGCGATCGTTACGCACAAATGCGTAATGTTTATTTCATCCCGTCGGCCCTGGCACTGAAAAACTGGCTGAAGAAGTGTGGTTTTGTTGATATTCGCATTGCGGATGTGAGCGTCACCACTACAGAAGAGCAGCGTCGTACCGAGTGGATGGTCACCGAATCGCTGGCCGATTTTCTCGACCCGCATGATCCGGGTAAGACGGTAGAAGGTTATCCTGCGCCTAAACGCGCGGTGCTGATTGCACGCAAGCCGTAAAGGTCTGGTATTACTGCCGGATGCGGCGTGAACGCCTTATCTGGCCTACAAAACCTTGTTAATTCAATATATTGCAGGGACTATGTAGGCCTGATAAGCATAGCGCATCAGGCAGCTTTACGTTTGCATAACCTCAGCGCCCGTTTCCGGGCGCTATTCACTTCTTATGCCTGAATAGCTGGCTGATCAAACGCCGTTAACTTCGGCGCATTGCCCGTATATTTTTCGATATACACCAACGCAGAGTTACCGGCACAGGCATTCGCCAGCTGCGAGCTGGGGATATCCGCCGTTAACACGTTCGCACTGCCGTTTTTACACAAACCATTTTCCAGATCCGGCCATGCACCTTCATGCACGCATACCACGCCTTTTTTGATCCCGTCAGTCACCACAGCGCCTGTCAGGATCTGACCACGTTTGTTCCAGACGCGCACCAGATCGCCATTCGCAATACCAAAGCGAGCTGCATCTTCGGTGTGAATTGTGATCGGCTCACGATCGGCAACCGCATATTTTTTACGCAGCTCCGCATAGTTAAGCTGACTGTGTAGACGATGTGCCGGATGCGCGGTCAGAAGCTGTAACTGCTTCTCGTCGGCGGTACCTTTCCACTCATCAGGAGCCAGCCAGGTCGGGTGTGCCGGGCAATCCTTATAGCCAAATTTTTCCAGCGTTTTTGAATAGATTTCAATTTTGCCGCTTGGCGTACCCAGCGCATTTTTCACCGGATCGGCGCGGAAATCACCATAGCGAACATATTGCTCGCTCTTCTCGCTGCGGCGCATTTCAAGCAGTTTATTTTGCTGCCAGAAGGCATTAAACATTGGCATAGTCACGCGTTGCGCACGCGCTCCTTTCTGAGCGGCATCATAGAAAAATTTTAGCCACGCCATTTCATCTTTACCTTCGGTATAGATCTCTTTTCCGCCAGGTTTCAGTAATTCCGCAAGATCGGCAAACACGTCAAAATCGTTACGCGCTTCAAATTGCGGAGCGACAGCCTGCTTCATCGGCACAATATGCTGGTTGCTGTAATCACCGGTCATCGTCAGGTCATTGCGCTCAAACGATGTGGTGATCGGTAATACGATATCTGCGTGTTTGGCTGCTGCGGTCCAGTAGCATTCAGAAACGACGATCATCTCCGGTTTCTGCCAGGCTTTGATCAGACGATTAGTATCCTGGTGATGGGTAAAGTTACCGCCACCCGCCCACCAGATCATTTTGATATTTGGGTACGTTTGCTCTTTACCGTTGTGCTGATATTTCCCGCCAGGATTTTCCAGCGCATCGACAATACGGGCGACCGGAATCGCGGTCATTCCGCCATCATCAGCTTCCTCACTTGCCTGTCCGGCAATCGCCGCAGACATTTCTGGCAGTACGCCGCCAACTCGCGTCGGGTTGCCACCGTTGGAGTAATGATAAGAGAATCCAAAACCGCCGCCCGGTGTACCAATTTGCCCTAACATCGCCGCCAGCGTCACCAGCATCCAGTGTTTCTGTTCACCGTATTGCTGGCGTTGGATCCCCCAACCAGCCATCAGCATCGTGCGATTCGCCGCCATCAGTTCTGCAAGTTTGACAATCTGCGCTTCCGGTACGCCAGTAATTTCTGCCGCCCAGGCCGCGCTCTTCGGCGTATTATCATTCTTGCCGGTCAGATACTCTTCAAACTGCGAATAGCCGGTGGTGTATTTCTCAAGGAAGGCTTTATCGTGCTTACCTTGTGTCATCAGGGTATGCGCGATGCCTAACATCAGCGCCACGTCGGTCCCCATATTTGGTGCAATCCAGGTCGCGTTATCGCCAAAGAACTCGATGGTTTCGGAACGGATAGGGTCGATGGCAATCACTGGTTTGCCCGATTTTTTCAGCTGATGGAAGTATTCCAGCCCTTGCTCATCGGTACTGCTCCAGGCAATTTTTAAGGTATTCAGCGGGTTCATGCCCCACAACACCACCACCTGACTGTTTTCCAGAATCAGCGGCCAGGAAGTCTGCTGTTCATAGACCTCCACAGAACCGACAACGTGCGGCATGATCACCTGTGCCGCCCCGGTTGAATAATCGCCGCTATGCCCGGAATAACCGCCCGCAAGGTTCATATAACGTTGCAGTAAGGTTTGCGCTTTATGCAACACGCCAGAAGAGCGCCAGCCGTAAGATCCAGCAAAAATGGCCGATGGTCCGTTAGCTTTACGAATGCGATCGTGTTGCTCATGAATCAGTTTTAATGCCTGTTCCCAGCTCACCTGTACATAGGTATCTTCGCCACGACCTTTTGCCGGTTGCAGTGGATTGTCGAGATAACTTTTTCTCACCATCGGATGCTGAATACGCGCCGTAGTGTGTACCTGATCCGCCGCCGTAGACTGTAACGAGTTCGGGATAGTCTTCGCCAGCGCGCCTGTCGAAGAAACAATCTTACCGTCCTTCACTTCTACGTTCATCGCTCCCCAACGACCCGCGGTGAGGATTTTTCCGCCCTTCTCTTCTGCCCATGCGGGTAACGGCGTAGCCGATGTCACCACCAGCGCCCCGGCAGCAATACCGCTATGTTTAATAAACTCACGTCTTGTTAATGTCATAACTTCCTCCCTGATCTACGAGGATCACTGTTTTTCGGTAATATCTTTGGCGTTGTACTGGAAGTACCGCGTCAAAATGTCCAGTTCGTTTTCGCTCATGCTGGTTCGCGCCCCCATTCCTTTGGCGATAGAGGGCCAGGCATTGACGGTGTAATGGTCAGCGGCAATAGGCGCATGGCAGCCAGCACAATAGGTGTCATCGAGTTTTTCAGCGTATTGCCATAACGGTTTACGATCCGCTAATACGGGATCGATTAGCGCCCCCTGTAATGACGCCTGACGCCATTGATTACCGTATTCGTCAGCCTGCCATTCCCCGTTTACCGTTAGCGCCTTGATACCTTCATCACTTAATGTGGCTAGCGCCAGACGTTGACCAGCCGCCAGGTAGAGCGTGTTTTCACTGCCCTGCATTTGATAACCCTGCAACAGAACGATCGGCTGTTTGCCACTGGCATCAACGACGGTGAGATCGGTACCAGGATTCACAGTGGCCAGTTCGCCTATGCGGGAAGGTTTGAAAGGATAAATATGTGCGCCATTGGTCACAGAAGTGGCAGCCTGACTTTCCAGTTCATGCGCCGCGTTGTCATCCATTTTTATTTCTGGCGGGAAATGGGCAATGCCTTTATGACAATCGATACACGTTTCACCGTCCTTTTGCGCTTTGGTATGCATTTTCTGCGCAGATTCACTTTGCGAGGCAATATCCATCGCGTCAAAAGAATGGCAACTACGGCACGTTGCAGAGTCAGTTGCTTTTAATTCTTTCCATACTGTTTCGGCCATTTCCTGACGATGCGCTTCGAACTTATCGTCACTGTCTATTTTGCCGCTAACAAATTCATGATAAATATCTTTAGATGCTTTTAATTTGGCAAATAAATAATCCATCCCTGACTTTGGAATATGGCAATCGGCACATTCCGCACGTATCCCTTTCTGGTTCGAAAAGTGGACAGTTCCCTGATATTCCTCAAAAGGTTTACTCATCGAGTGGCAGGAGAGACAAAATGCTGTATCCGACGTTTATGTAAGGCTTTTTGCGCAAGCAATAACCCGCCGCCACCAACCACAACCGCTATCAGCAGAAAAAATAACCCAATGCGTTTTTTCCCTCGCATAGATTCCTCTAATTAAATTCCAGAACACCGATATCATTGTATAAATAAATATACAACGAATTAACCACTTGCTTAATTCGGCACAACACTGCCTGAAATAATCGATAAAGAATATGATTTATTACAATGTAATCATTAATTGCGGAAGAATAACCCAGTCGTTATTTATAATATATATTTGTCAGTTTTAGTAATTTAAATCGCATAATTAATATGAATATATAAAATATTTTTAGCACAACGCTATGCGCACTGTCACCCGTTCTACACATCACGGCAATCGTTCATTTTTTATACTAACAGGGAATAAAAAAGGCCCCTGTTGAAATTGCAGGGGCCTGGTACGAGCAAGCATCATATTGGGCGACATGATGCAACGGTAAAAATCATTTGGCCTGATGGCGTTCAATGATTCCTTTCATTTCAGCAACCGCCGCCCCGTCTACGACATAACGCGAATACTCGTCCGCGTGTGCATCTGATGACATGGACAATCCTTGATTACGATAACGCATCGGTGAGGCTTGCCACGCTCCCGCGGAGCTATGGACTTCCAGCACTCCGGCATCGAGGAAGTGGTGCAGGTTTTCTGCACGGACTCCTGCTCCGGCCATGATGATTGGAGTATCACCATAGGCAATAAGTTCCATAATTTTTGATAAACCTTGCAGAGCGTCTGATTTTTGCCCGGAAGTCAGTACCCGGGCAATGCCCAATTGCGCAAGATTATTCAGTGTATTTAATGGGTTAGCACACATATCGAAGGCACGATGAAAAGTAACGGCCAACGGACCGGCAGCAGACATTATTTTTTCCATTCGTGGCATATCGACATTACCGTCAACATCGAGAACGCCCGTCACCAGTCCCGGAAAGCCTAATTCGCGGACAGTACGAACATCCTCAAGAATGGCGGCAAACTCGCCGTCGCTGTAGCAAAAATCACCACCGCGCGGGCGGATGATCGGATGCACGGGAATCGTTATCTGCTGACGCACGGATTTAAGCACGCCCAGCGACGGCGTTAAGCCCCTTCTTTCGGTGCCGCACACAATTCAATTCTGTCAGCGCCATTTTGCTGCGCCGTTAGTGCGCATTCCATGCTGTAACAGCAAATTTCCAGTAATGCCATTTTTGCTCCTTAATTACGCCGACTGCTCGCTGGCGACGATCTCTTCAATGGACCACGGATGAAATTTAATCGTCGTTTTGCCATCGGTGACCGCCAGCGTCGGATTCGGTAATCGCTCATGCTCACCTTTTGGCGAACTGGTTTTAACTGAGATCCCTGGCAGGCTGAGTCCTTCATCAGAAAGCAACGCCAGCGCACGGGCATTCAGCGTTTCTGGCTCGCCCGGTAGAACGATTTCAATATGTTCCCAACCTTCGTGCGGGTAACGTTTTTCCCCGGGCCACGGTAGCTCAACAATGGAAAACTGCCAGTGCGCAACCTGTACCGGCTCATGCAATTTAAACAGACAAATCGGCCTGCCATTGATCATATTTTCTGACAGGAGTTCACCGCACTGTTCAAACCCGCGACGCCAGCGTTCAGCAGTGGCGTTTTGATGGCAACGCAAAGAAATGTGATCGGCAGTCAGCGGAGTGATATCCAGCCCCAGACGGCGGGAAAGTTCATCTAATGCGTGGGTAAATCGCGGTAAATCCGATGCAATATCCTGCAACTCGTCGATAGATTGCCAGTTCGCCATAATCACTCTTCGTCTTTCAGTAAAAGCGTTAATTTACCCTGTTGCCCTTCCCCAACCAACCGCTGATTTCACGCCGCTTCTGATGCAATAGTGAAAACGGCAATACGCCGCGCGCACGTTGCTGACGAAAACAGCCATTTGCAGTATACTCCCGCCCTAATTTCTTTAACTGGTGCGGGCAATTTTTGCTCGCTTCATCAATGTAAGGTATTCCGGTGAATATTCAGGCTCTTCTCTCAGAAAAAGTCCGTCAGGCCATGATTGCGGCAGGCGCGCCTGCGGATTGCGAACCGCAGGTTCGTCAGTCAGCAAAAGTTCAGTTCGGCGACTATCAGGCTAACGGCATGATGGCAGTTGCTAAAAAACTGGGTATGGCACCGCGACAATTAGCAGAGCAGGTGCTGACTCATCTGGATCTTAACGGTATCGCCAGCAAAGTTGAGATCGCCGGTCCAGGCTTTATCAACATTTTCCTTGATCCGGCATTCCTGGCTGAACATGTTCAGCAGGCGCTGGCGTCAGATCGTCTCGGTGTTGCTACGCCAGAAAAACAGACCATTGTGGTTGACTACTCCGCACCGAACGTGGCGAAAGAGATGCACGTCGGTCATCTGCGCTCTACCATTATTGGTGACGCGGCAGTGCGTACTCTGGAGTTCCTCGGTCACAAAGTGATTCGCGCGAACCACGTCGGCGACTGGGGTACTCAGTTCGGTATGCTGATTGCGTGGCTGGAAAAACAGCAGCAGGAAAACGCCGGTGAAATGGAACTGGCTGACCTTGAAGGTTTCTACCGCGATGCGAAAAAGCATTACGATGAAGATGAAGAGTTCGCCGAGCGCGCACGTAACTACGTGGTAAAACTGCAAAGCGGTGACGAATACTTCCGCGAGATGTGGCGCAAACTGGTCGACATCACCATGACGCAGAACCAGATCACCTACGATCGTCTGAACGTGACGCTGACCCGCGATGACGTGATGGGCGAAAGCCTCTACAACCCGATGCTGCCGGGTATCGTAGCGGACCTGAAAGCCAAAGGTCTGGCAGTAGAAAGCGAAGGCGCAACCGTCGTATTCCTTGATGAGTTCAAAAACAAGGAAGGCGAACCGATGGGCGTGATCATTCAGAAGAAAGATGGCGGCTATCTTTACACCACTACTGATATCGCCTGTGCGAAATATCGTTATGAAACACTGCATGCCGATCGCGTGCTGTATTACATCGACTCCCGTCAGCATCAACACCTGATGCAGGCATGGGCGATCGTCCGCAAAGCAGGCTACGTGCCGGAATCCGTACCGCTGGAACACCACATGTTCGGCATGATGCTGGGCAAAGACGGCAAACCGTTCAAAACCCGCGCGGGCGGTACGGTGAAACTGGCCGATCTGCTGGATGAAGCCCTGGAGCGTGCACGTCGTCTGGTGGCAGAAAAGAACCCGGATATGCCAGCTGACGAGCTGGAAAAACTGGCCAATGCGGTGGGTATCGGCGCGGTGAAATACGCGGATCTCTCTAAAAACCGCACTACCGACTACATCTTCGACTGGGACAACATGCTGGCGTTTGAGGGTAATACCGCGCCATACATGCAGTATGCTTACACGCGTGTTTTGTCTGTGTTCCGTAAAGCAGAAATTAACGAAGAGCAACTGGCTTCAGCTCCGGTAATCATCCGTGAAGATCGTGAAGCGCAACTGGCTGCTCGTCTGCTGCAGTTTGAAGAAACCCTCACCGTGGTTGCCCGTGAAGGCACGCCGCACGTGATGTGTGCTTACCTGTACGACCTGGCCGGTCTGTTCTCTGGCTTCTACGAGCACTGCCCGATCCTCAGCGCAGAAAACGAAGAAGTGCGTAACAGCCGTCTGAAACTGGCACAACTGACGGCGAAGACGCTGAAGCTGGGTCTGGATACGCTGGGTATTGAGACTGTAGAGCGTATGTAATCGCGTTATGTGTCAAAGGCCGATGTCGCAGTTACGGACATCGGCTTTTTTATCACCGCCGATAATTCACAATCACTTCATTACGTTGTACTTTCAGCGGCGGAATTAACCGCCCACCGCCAGGCACTTCCCAGATAAAGCGCAACGGTTCTGCTGCCGCTATACCGGAAAAAGCCACGGTGGTTCCGCTCTGCCCCTCTAATTCGACACAACGAGATTGTGAGCATAAACGTACCCGCAGTCCCGCGGGGGTCGGACCGATAAGCTGATAACGCCACGCCACCAGCGTCATCAATCCTGAAACAGGTTGTCGCGAAGAAAGAGGTGCAGAAGACATCGACTCACCGCGATGATTTAGCGTAATTCCGACACTACTTGCCTGCCACATCCCCTCTCCGGCGGCTTGCGCAATCACCGGAAACAACAGCATAGCCAATAAGGATCTCATCATTTACCGCCAATCGTCGCCGTCATGCGGATATGTCGGTTATCAGATAGTTCCAGATTCGACAGCACCACTAACTGCGGCAAGCTGCGGCGCAGGAAGCGAGACAATAATGGTCGCAGCGCGTGGTTCACCAACAATACAGGCGGCGCACCCAGCATCTCCTGACGGGATAGCGCTTCCTGGGTTTGCGCCAGTAAACGATCCGCCAGCCCTGGCTCCAGTCCGCCCCCACCCTGCAACGCCTGTAGTAACAAACGTTCCAGCGGCGTATCGAGGCCAATAACATGGACTTCATCTTTGCCAGGAAACCACTGCTGGGTAATCGCCCGTCCCAACGCCACGCGCACGACGGCGGTTAATTCATGTGGATCGCTTTGGATTGGCGCATGTTCTGCCAGCGCTTCGAGAATGGTGCGCATATCGCGAATCGGCACTTTTTTCATCGAGCAGATTTTGCAGCACTTTATGTAGCGTGGTGAGCGTGACGACGCCAGGAACGAGATCTTCCGTCAGCTTTGGCATCTCCTGGGCGACGCGATCCAGCAGTTGTTGCGCCTCCTGGCGACCAAACAACTCTGCGGCATGCTGGCTAATGAGATGGTTAAGATGCGTTGCCACCACTGTGCTGGCCTCAACCACGGTGTACCCCTGAATCTGCGCCTGTTCTTTTAGCGCACTTTCGATCCAGATAGCATTCAGGCCAAAAGCCGGATCGACGGTCGCTTCACCAGGTAACGTCCCGGCAGCGGTACCAGGGTTAATTGCCAGCCAGCGCCCCGGATCAAGCATCGCCACTGCCAATCTCTACGCCTTTCATCAAAATACGATAACGTGCCGGTTGCAAATCCATATTGTCGCGAATGTGCACCACCGGCGGCAGGAAGCCCATTTCCTGAGCAAATTTCTTACGAATACTACGAATACGGCCCAGCAACTCGCCATCTTGTTGGAAATCAACCATCGGGATCAGTCGATAGCCCACTTCCATTCCCAAAGAATCTTCCAGTTGCACATCGTTCCACGTCGCTTCGACAACGGCATTATTCTCTGCCATTTTTACCGGTTTGGGTTCGGCAGGCGCTTTTTGTTCTCGTCCGCGGATCCACCAGGCCAGCCCGAGCAATCCCGCCGTGAACAGCAAAAATACCAGGTTCGGCATTCCAGGCACCAGGCCGAGTAAACCGAGCACGGCGGCGCTTAACAACATAACGCTTGGGTTACTGAAAAGCTGATTCACCATCTGCTCGCCAACATCCTGATCGGTGCTGACACGCGTAACGATGACCCCCGCGGCGGTAGAAATCACCAGTGCCGGGATTTGTGCCACCAGTCCGTCGCCAATGGTCAATAGCGTATAACTTTCCGCCGCGTGTCCCATGCTCATGCCATGTTGCAGCACACCGACCAGCAATCCGCCGACAACGTTAATGACCATGATGAGGATCCCGGCGATGGCATCGCCGCGAACAAACTTACTTGCCCCGTCCATTGAGCCGTAAAAATCGGCTTCCTGAGTCACTTCGGAGCGGCGTTTTTTCGCCTCATCTTCACCAATCAATCCGGCGTTCAGGTCGGCGTCAATCGCCATCTGCTTACCCGGCATACCATCGAGAACAAAACGCGCGCCCACTTCCGCGATACGCCCGGCACCTTTGGTGATAACCATAAAGTTGATGATCACGAGAATGACGAACACCACGATACCGATAGCGAAATTGCCACCAACGAGGAAGTGACCGAACGCTTCGACCACCTTCCCTGCCGCCGCCGCGCCGGTATGGCCTTCCATCAAAATGATACGGGTTGAAGCCACGTTAAGAGCCAGACGCAACAGCGTGGTGAACAGCAGGATTGTCGGAAAAGCGGCAAACTCGAGCGTACGCTGGGTAAACATCGCCACCAGCAACACCATAATCGACAACGCGATATTAAAGGTAAACAGCAGGTCGAGAATGAATGCAGGCAATGGCAGCACCATCATCGACAAAATCAGCAAGATCAAAATCGGTCCGGCAAGGATCTGCCATTGTGTCGATTTCAGGTTTGCAGGCAGGCGCAGCATCGCGGCCAGATTACTCATGGGTCGGTTTCTCGTTAATAAAATCCAGGGCTTCCGGCACCGGAAGATGAGTTGGTTGTACAGGGCGCTGTCCACCAGCCAGACGCCAACGTTTCAGTTGCCAGACCCAGGCCAGCACTTCCGCCACGGCGGCATATAGTTGACCCGGGATTTGTTGACCGATCTCCGCATGTCGATACAGCGCTCGCGCCAGCGGCGGCGCTTCAAGCGTCGGGACGTTATTTTCAGCGCCAATTTCACGAATGCGCAGCGCGACCAGCCCTGCACCTTTAGCGACCACTTTAGGTGCGCTCATTTTGTTTTCGTCGTACTGCAAAGCCACTGAGTAGTGAGTTGGGTTATTGACGATAACGTCCGCTTTCGGCACATCGGCCATCATCCGCCGCCGTGCCGCAGCTCGCTGCATCTGACGGATTCGCCCTTTGACATGAGGGTCGCCTTCGCTTTGTTTGAACTCATCACGAATATCCTGCCGTGACATACGCAGCTTTTTCAGGTGGCTGAAGATTTGGAAAAAGACGTCAAATCCCACCATCGGAATAACGCCAAGCACCACCAGCAGTGCGCATAGCCCTACCAGATCCATCGCATTACCCATGGCGGTAATGGGGGACTCCGCCATTAAGCGCATCATTTGCGGCCAGTGGTGCCAGAGATAAAACCCCGTCACACTGCCGACCAGGATGGATTTCAAAATCGCTTTAAGCAACTCCGCACCGGTTTGTGCCGAAAACATCCGTTTAATGCCCGGTAGCGGGTTGAGTTTGGAAAACTTCGGCTGCAAGGATTTGCCGCTAAATACCAGGCCACCCAGCATCACCGGAGAAATGAGCGCCACCAGCACCACGCCGCTAATCAGCGGCAGCAGTGCCAGCATGGCTTCTCTGATTAGCAGAATAATCTGCCCGAGGATCAGATTCGGGTCATTGATGATGCTGTGATCAAAATGCAATCCCGCGGAGAGCATGCCCGACAATCGACGAGCCAGCGACACACCGCCAAACCAGATAACACACACGCCCACTAACAAAATCAGCAGCGACGTTAATTCACGGGAACGCGGGATTTGCCCCTCTTCCCGCGCTTTTTCAAGTCGGTGAGGTGTGGGGGCTTCTGTTTTGTCGTCGCTCTCGTCAGACACGTCGCCAATCCTGGAAAGAGTAATAAGCGTGAATGATGCCAGAGCGCAAAGCGTTCAATGGTTTGAGTAAGGGGTAAAAAAGGCGGGATTTAGGGCTTTTGCCACAGCACATCAGGCATGGTGACATGTTTGTCGGATGCGGCGTCATCCGACCGCCTGATGTGACGCGGCCGCGTCACATCAGGCAATACAAATCAGAATCCAAGGCTATCCAACAAATCGTCGACCTGGTCCTGACTGGCTACCACACCGGCTTTGCTGGTATCTACCTGTGGTCCATTCAGCAAACTCTGGCTTTCACGTTTCGGACGTGCATCCTGCTCTGGGATATTTTCCAGCAGCACCATTAGCAACTGGCGTTCAATCTCCTGAATGACATCCATCATTCGTTTAATGACCTGCCCGGTCAGGTCCTGAAAATCCTGCGCCATCATGATTTCCAGTAACTGCGCATTGGTAAAACCGGTATGCGTCGGCACATCCGCCAGAAATTGCCGTGTATCGGTCACCAGTTCGCGAGCGTCGGCAAGGTCAATGGGATCGGCAAACCAGTCATCCCAGCGTTGGGTTAACGCTTTTGCTGATTTCTCCATGTGATCCTGATGCGGTTGTGAAGCCTCAACACTGTTCAGCGCCCGCTCCGCAGCCTGGGCAGTCATCTGCACAACGTAGTACAAACGATCGCGAGCATCAGGGATGGCTTCCGCCGCTTCTGCAATGGCCTGGTCCAGCCCCAGCTCCCGCAGACTGTCGCGCAGCATACGCGTCAGGCTGCCGATGCGCGCAATGATATCGCCAGCAGAATTTTCATCAGCAGGTTTAATTGATGGTTGCATCATAGTCGCATCCTCACATGCCCAGTTTCTCAAAGATTTTGTTGAGTTTTTCCTCCAGCGTCGCGGCGGTAAATGGCTTAACCACGTAGCCACTGGCCCCCGCTTGTGCTGCGGCAATAATGTTTTCTTTCTTCGCTTCCGCAGTCACCATTAACACCGGCAAGGCTGACATCGCGCCATCAGCACGAATCGTTTTCAGCAATTCCAGGCCGTCCATGTTTGGCATGTTCCAGTCGGAGATAACAAAACCATATCCTCCCGCCTGCAACTTATTGAGAGCATCGGCGCCATCCTCCGCTTCCTCAACATTATTAAATCCAAGCTCTTTCAGCAGGTTACGCACGATGCGTCGCATGGTGGAAAAGTCATCCACAACCAAAAATTTAAGCTCTTTATCCGCCATCTCACACTCCTGATTTAAATACGTATCGCCTGTCCGGCACTGATTTTTGCCAGCATTTGCTGGCTTACCTGGCTAAGATCGACCACTTCGCAGACGCCACCCATATTGATGGCCTCGCGCGGCATGCCGAACACCACGCTGCTTGCTTCATTTTGCGCAAGAGTCCATGCCCCCGCCTGACGCATTGCTAACATTCCCGCCGCGCCGTCGTTGCCCATGCCCGTCAGGATCACCCCAACCGCATTACGCCCCGCCTGTTTGGCCACCGAATGGAACAACACATCTACCGATGGCCGATGGCGATTAACCGCCGGACCATCGTGAATTTTGATTTGATAATTCGCGCCGCTACGCGCCAGTTCCATATGCCGATCGCCCGGGGCGATATAGGCATGCCCCGGCAAGACGCGTTCTCCGTCCTCGGCTTCTTTCACGCCGATTTGGCACAGCTTATTAAGTCTGTCGGCAAAAGAGCGGGTAAAGCCGGGCGGCATATGCTGGGTAATTAACAGTGCCGGGCTGGAAAGCGGCAACGGTTGCAATACGTGACGAATCGCCTCAGTTCCCCCCGTTGAGGCGCCAATCGCAATCAGCTTTTCTGAGCTCAAGAGCGGTCCGGCCTTCAGCGTTGTCGGTGCCGATAACGGTTTATGCGCAGTAAGGCTTGCCCTTGCTGCCGTACGCACCTTTTCGGCAATCATTTCGCTATACGCCAGCATTCCTTCGCGGATCCCCAGTTGCGGTTTGGTGACAAAATCTATCGCCCCCAACTCCAGAGCACGCAGCGTGACTTCGGAACCTTTGCCTGTCAGAGAAGAAACCATCACTACGGGCATCGGTCGCAAACGCATTAATTTTTCGAGGAAATCCAGTCCATCCATACGCGGCATTTCGACATCCAGCGTCAGCACATCAGGGTTGAATTTCTTAATCAAATCACGCGCGACCAGCGGATCGGGAGCCGTCGCTACCATTTCCATGTCACTATGACTATTGATGATTTCTGTCATTATCTGGCGCATCAGTGCCGAGTCATCGACCGACAACACCCTGATTTTACTCATCGTTAATCCTTACTTAGCGCATACACCGTCTGTCCACGCAATGTGAAGCTGCGCTCAAGGTGGCTAAAGTTTTCAGAGTGACCCGCAAACAATAATCCGTCGGGCTTAAGCAGCGGTACAAAGCGGCGCAAAATCTCCTGCTGGGTCGTTTGATCGAAGTAGATCATGACGTTACGACAGAAGATCGCATCGAACGGTCCCGGCGCAGCGTACTGTTTCGCCAGCAAATTCAGCGGGGAAAAATCGATGTAGTTCGCCAGTGTCTGACGCACACGCACCAGCCCTTGATGCGGCCCTGTGCCGCGCATGAAGTAGCGCTGGAGTTGTTGCGGCGTCAGGTTTTTCAGCTCTTCATGGCGATAAATGCCGCTTCTGGCTTTCTCCAGCACTTCGGTGTCGATATCGCTGGCGAATACTTTCCAGCGTCCGGGCGCGGTGCCCAGCGTGTCCGCCAGCGTCATCGCAATGCTGTAGGGTTCTTCACCTGTCGATGCCGCCGCACTCCATACGCGATACTCGCCAGAGCTGTGGCGGGCGTGCTCCGCGAGCAATGGGAAATGATGCCCCTCGCGGAAAAATGCCGTCAGGTTTGTAGTCAGCGAATTAATAAACGCCTGCCACTCGCCGCTGTGCTGATTAGATTCCAGTAAATTCAGATAATGGCCGAAGTCTGCAAGCCCCAGCGAGCGCAAACGGCGCACCAGGCGGTTGTAAACCATGTCGCGTTTGTGGTCCGCCAGGACTATCCCCGCACGTTGATAGATCAATTGACTTATCCGCCGAAAATGCGCGTCGGAAAGCGCCAGGCGCTCGGTCATCTGTAACAATAAAGACGTTTGCCCGCAGGGCAGAGATGATGTCATAGCGCCTTTCTCAGTCACTTCAGGATACCCCTGGCGCAGCCTGTAACTGCGCCAGTTGTGTTGTATAACGACCTATAAATAACGCCACCAGAGATGATAAGCGCGAGGTTCTGTTGCATCATCAGCCTCATCTGGCGGCGATGGTTCTTGAGCAAAAAACCATCAAAAATGTTTCCCAGTTTGGATCTTGTTCAGTAATACGCAATCGCGGCTGTGCGGGTGGTTGTTCAGTACCAGGGCGGGATTGTGATTGTGGTTTATTCGTTTGCGAGCGGGCAGTCAGACGGAACGCGGAAACCGCTTGCGTTAAACGACTGGCCTGTTCTTCCAGCGCAGCTGCGGCGGCAGCTGATTCCTGCACCAGCGATGCGTTCTGTTGCGTGACGCGATCCATTTCCGACACTGCCAACGCCACTTGATCGATACCCCGACTCTGTTCGTCCGATGCCGAGGCAATCTCGCCCATAATGTCGGTAACACGGGTGACGGCATTGACAATATTAGTCATGGTTTCCCCGGCACTTTCTACCAGCACCGAACCGGTATCAACGCGGGAGGCGGAATCTTCAATCAGCGCTTTGATCTCTTTTGCCGCCTGGGCGCTGCGACTGGCGAGATTACGCACTTCGCCCGCCACCACGGCAAAACCACGCCCCTGTTCCCCTGCTCGGGCGGCTTCAACAGCCGCGTTCAGTGCCAGGATATTGGTCTGGAAAGCAATGCCATCAATAACGCTAATAATGTCGGCAATTTTCTGCGAACTGTCGGCAATTTCGTGCATGGTTTTCACCACACCGTCCACGACTTTGCCACCATGCTGAGCAGTGTCGGAGGCACTTTGCGCCAGTTGCGAGGCTTGACGGGCGTTATCAGCGTTCTGTTTCACCGTTGCAGTGAGCTGTTCCATGCTGGCGGCCGTTTCTTCCAGCGCCGATGCCTGCTGTTCAGTACGGGAGGAAAGATCGGTATTACCCGCAGCAATTTCACGTGTACCGGCATAGATGGCGTCTGAACCTTCTCGCACATGGTTGACCGTGTCAGTCAGAGAACCTTGCATATGTGAAATGCTCTGTGCCAGGTCGCCCATTTCACTACGCCCGGCAATGCTGAGGGTATTCGCCAGATTGCCACAAGCAATTTCTCGGATGTGAGAAATGATCTTCGCTAACGGGTTAAGTAGCATGCGGCGGATGCCGTACCACGCCACCAGCAGAATCAATACCACCACCAGCGCGATAACCGCCAGTTGCCACTGGGCAAATCGGTAATCATCCGCGTTGTCAGTGACGATAGCTTGATACCGTTTTTCACTACTGAGGGCGTACTGGGCAAAGGCTTCGCCCATCGCATTTTGCATTCCCTGGGTTGGCTGAGCGAAATAGGCTCCAGTATTGCCATAATCAAGATAATCAATCAGTTCTGTTAATGCTGTGTGATAGTTTTTATATTTTTCATCGATATTACGACTGGTAGCGACCATTTCAGGTAACGGTGCCATGCTTTTGAATTTTTTATAATGCGTCGCTGCCTGGGCCAATGTTTTCCTGGCGCTATCAAGTAATTCAACTTTGGCGTTACTTTGTTGATTGGATGAATCCATCATCATCCGCACGGCTGAACGACTCAGATTAATGCGCGTTTGCAGCATTAAATCCCAGGTTGAGGTCAACTCGCTCTGTTGTTCCCGTAATTGATTGGAAACCACAAAACTTTTCTGGCTATGGTGAAGAGAAGAAAAAAACAGACTTCCGGAAATAAGCTGTAACAGTGCGAATACCCCCAGCACCATTACCAACAGCGTGACTACGCGGATACGGTTAATCATAAGGCACCTTCCTGAAAACAAGTTGATTTCGTTATCGGCAGGAAGGAGGGAAACTTTATTTCTGATGCCAGTCATGGCGAAATTAAAATGAAAAACCCGATCCGCAGGGTATCGGGCTCATTTCATTTGAGTACAGCGGGATAAATTATGCGACTTCTGATGCCGTGCTATCCAACAAAGCCATCTCTTCGCTATTCAGCAGTTTTTCGATATTAACCAGAATTAGCATGCGATCGCCCAGCGCGCCCAGGCCGGTGAGGTATTCTGTGGAAAGCGTCACCGCAAATTCCGGTGCCGGGCGAATTTGTTCCGTCGTCAATGAAAGAACATCTGAAACGCCATCTACCACAATGCCGACCACCCGCTGCCCAAGATTCAGAACGATAACCACCGTGTTATCGTTGTACTCCACATCCACCTGGCTGAACTTAATACGCAAATCGATAATTGGCACAATCACGCCGCGCAGATTAGTGACGCCTTTGATAAACGCGGGTGTATTGGCAATCCGCGTAACCTGATCGTAGCCACGGATCTCCTGCACTTTCAGAATATCGATGCCGTACTCTTCGTCACCGAGGGTAAATACCAGAAACTCCTGGCCTGACGGTTCGCTGGCCAGCTTTGTTACATTTGTCATACCGGTCATATTTATTCCCTTTTTACTCAATCAGGCGGCAGTATTCGCCATACGTTGTTCGCGGTTTATCGCCTGCAAGGCGGAAACATCAACAATCAGTGCCACGCTGCCGTCGCCAAGAATGGTTGCAGCAGAAATGCCAGGGACTTTGCGATAGTTACTTTCAAGGTTTTTAACCACCACCTGATGTTGACCAATTAACTGATCCACCAGCAAGGCGTAGCGGCGACCGCCACTTTGCAGAATGACAACAATCCCCTCTGTAGCTTCGGTTTTCGCGCCTGCGACGTTGAATACTTTCCACAGTTCGACGATGGGCAGATATTCACCACGCACTTCCAGTACTCGCTCGCCGCCTGCCAGTGGATGGAGATCGGCTTCACGAGGTTGTAGTGATTCCATGACGGCGTTCAGCGGCAGAATGAAAACTTCGTCAGCAACGCGTACCGACATGCCATCAAGGATCGCCAGCGTTAGCGGCAGTAAAATGCGGATTGTGGTGCCAACGCCCTGCTTCGACTGGATTTCAACGTGGCCACCCATCTCCTGGATATTACGTTTAACAACATCCATGCCGACGCCGCGCCCGGAAACATCGGTGACCTGCTCCGCCGTGGAAAAACCAGGGGCGAATATCAACATCGCCACTTCGTCGTCAGTCATATTGTCGCTAACGCTCAGACCTTGTGAGACAGCTTTTGCCAGAATCCGCTCTCGATTAAGCCCCGCGCCATCGTCGGTCACTTCGATGCAGATGTTGCCGCCCTGGTGTTCAGCAGACAGGGTTAAATTTCCAACGCTATCTTTACCCGCAGCGAGTCGTTTTTCTGGCAGTTCAATACCGTGGTCGAGGCTATTGCGTACCAGGTGGGTCAAAGGATCGATAATGCGTTCTATCAGACTCTTGTCGAGTTCGGTGGAACTGCCCACCAGCGTCAGCTCCACCTGTTTGCCAAGTTTACCCGCCAGGTCGCGCACCAGCCGGGGATAGCGGCTAAAGACATATTCCATCGGCATCATGCGAATCGACATCACTGATTCCTGCAAATCGCGGGCGTTACGTTGTAACTGCCCCATGCTGGTAATCAAATCCCCATGATTCACCGGGTCCAGTTCACTGGAGCGCTGGGCCAGCATCGACTGAGTAATCACCAGTTCGCCAACGAGGTTAATCAGCTGATCAACCTTCTCAACCGCCACGCGGATACTGGTAGATTCACTACCGCGCGTCGGTTTTTCCCGTTCCACACGTTCTGCTGGCGCTTGTTCGGCTGCCAGTTTAAGTACCGGTGGCGGGGATATTTTTGGCGCGGATTCTACTGTTTCAAAGGCAATCTGATCGGCCTCAATCACAAAACAGAGCACCGCTTTAATATCATCTTCCGCGATGTCGCCCGGTAATATTGCCGAAAGAGAATCAGCGGCTTTCACCACATCAGTCAACGTTGTCAAATGACCCAGCTCTTCTTCCAGTAGATCGACTTCTCCCGCTTTCAGACGCGAAAGTAGAATTCGTCGCGGCGACTCACTGTTACCCTGTTCATCTTGCGGTTCACTTTTGGCAACCACACTTAACCGGGCCATGGCGGGGGTCGATTCGCCTTTCGCTTCTATTGCCAGTTGACGTAAGGCCTGGCAGATATAGTCAAAGCTGGCGGCATCCGGCTCTTGCGACTGTTTATAAGCGTCGAGCTGTTCCTGCATGATGTCCTTCGTTTCCAAAAACAGATTGATAATGTCGGTGTTAAGCAGCATTTCACCGCGTCTGGCTTCGTCGAGCAGGTTTTCCATCAGATGCGTGGTTTCCTGCAATACGCTAAAGCCAAAGGTTCCCGCCCCTCCTTTGATGGAGTGGGCCGCACGAAAGATGGCATTCAATTGTTCGGCATCTGGCGCTTCTGGCTGTAAATTCAGCAGATGCTGCTCCATATCGGCCAACAGTTCGTCCGCTTCATCAAAAAATGTCTGATAAAAATCGCTTATATCCATGCTCACGCTGTCACCTCGGTTCGGCTGATGGCATTGTGGAAACACTGACCTGCGGTGTTACCCCAGGTTTTTCCAGGACGCTTACTGGCTCATTCTGGCTTTCGGCGTTTTCATGCAAAATGGCCTGTTCGGCTTGTTTATTCAGCACCAACAGACTTATTCGACGATTAACGGCATCATCCGGGCCGCGATCACTTAAGCGCATGGTCGCCGCCATGCCGACAACACGTAAAATTTTGCCATCAGCCAGACTTCCCACCATTAGCTCACGGCGCGACGCATTGGCGCGTTCAGTGGAAAGCTCCCAGTTGCTGTAACCTTTCTCACCATTGGCGTAAGGGAAATCATCGGTATGGCCTGAAAGGCTGATACGGTTAGGAATACCGTTCAGCACCGGCGCAATGGCGCGCAGAATGTCGCGCATATAGGGCTCGACATCAGCACTACCGGTTTTAAACATCGGGCGATTCTGGCTATCAATTATCTGGATACGTAAACCTTCCTGTACCAGATCGATTTTGAGATGTGGACGCATCGCCCGTAGTTTCGGGTCTGATTCAATAAGCTGGTCGAGATCGCCACGCAATTTCCGCAGCCGACTTTGCTCCATGCGTTTTTTAAGTTCTTCAATGTTCGGCTGCTTATTCACTTCCCCCTGGCTTTGGGTGAAATCATCACCGCCGCCGGGAATTGGGCTTTCGCTATTAGAAATTCGATCGCCGCCCGTTACCGCTGTCGCCAGCGGCGTACGGAAGTATTCCGCAATCTGAATCAGCTCTTTTGGGCTGGAGATGGAGATAAGCCACATCACCAGAAAAAAAGCCATCATCGCGGTCATAAAGTCAGCATAAGCAATCTTCCACGAACCATGTGCTGCGCCGTGGGATTTCGCTTTGCGTCGTTTGACGACAATAATCGGGTGCGCTTGATTCTTCATGCTTCCTCGGTTGTCGTCTGCTGCTGCGGATTTTTCACCGCGCGCACATGCTCTTCCAGTTCAACAAACGACGGACGTTCACTGGAATAGAGCGTTTTGCGACCAAATTCAACGGCGATAGGCGGTGCGTAACCGTTCAGATTAGAAAGCAGGGTGACTTTGACGCACTGCATCATTTTGCTGGTTTCGGCGCTTTTCTGGCGCAAAACACTCGCCAACGGGGAAATAAATCCGTAAGCCAGTAAGATACCGAGGAAAGTCCCCACCATCGCATGTGCGATAAGCGCCCCCAACTCGGCGGCAGGACGATCGGCTGATCCTAGTGCGTGCACCACCCCCATTACAGCCGCAACAATACCAAACGCAGGAAGAGAGTCTCCGACCAACGCCAGGCTGTTCGCCGGGACTTCCGCTTCGTTTTCGTGCGTTTCTATCTCTTCGTCCATCAGGGCTTCAATTTCGAAGGTATTCATGTGGCCGCTGATAATCAGGCGCAGATAATCGACGATAAAATCCAGCATAACGGCATCCGCGAGGATGCGCGGATAACTGGCGAAGATCTCGCTCTCTCGTGGATTTTCAATATCGCGTTCCAGTGAGAACATGCCCATTTGCCGCGATTTCGCCATCAGGCGGTAAAGCAGCGCCAGCAAATCCATATACATTGCTTTGGTATATTTAGAGCGACGAAACAATAATGGCAGCGCCTTCAGCGTACCTTTGATTGCTTTGCCATTATTGCCGACGATAAACGACCCAATGCCTGCACCGGCAATAATCACCAGTTCAGCGGGTTGATAGAGTGCTCCAAGGCTTCCACCGGTCATCAAATAACCGCCGAAAACTGTACCGAGAACAACCAGGTAACCTAATAAGATAAGCACGACATCATCCTTCCACTGTTGACCATGACAGGATGTTCAGTCGGCAGACGTTACCTTACGGCTGGAGAAAAAAAAGCAGCGGCAATTGCTTACCGCTGCTGGAGTGTTTCGCCACACCGTATGAGTTAAACAGCCTGTATTCTCTGTTCATCCAGCAGTTGAGGGATAATATCGGCAGGGTTCTGAGAAAGTTTACGTCTTTTTACGGCGCGCGATGGCGGTTGACATAAGCTGCAGGCAAAACTGCCGACAGGTTGATGAGCATGGGTGATAAAATTACCGCCGCAGCAGTTGCAGCTGGAAAGTTGTAGTAAATCACTTTCGACAAATCGCACCAGAGTCCAGGCGCGGGTTAGCGCCAGCAGTGGTCCGTTTTCGGCTTGTGGGCACTGTTCAAGGTATAAACGATAGGCTTTGATTACCGCATCAACGCCATTACATAACCCGGTTTTCAGTAAAAACTGCCATGCATTACAGAACATCGACGCATGGACATTTTGTTCCCAGGTCATAAACCAGTCGGTGGAAAACGGCAACATACCTTTCGGCGGCGGGCTTCCGCGCAGCTCTTTATAGAGTTTGATCAGGCGTCCGCGACTTAATTGTGTTTCGCTTTCCAGCATCTGCAAACGAGCACCGAGGGTTATCAACTCCATGGCGAGTTGAATATCACGGGCTTCCTGAACAATGCTTTTTTCACTCATGATCAGGCCCTTTTCTTACGTTGTACTTCTTCGGGCTGATTAACATCATTCAACAAACGCGTGGAGAGCATAATACCGGTATGAATTTGCTGGAGATCGTCAACACGGGAATCCTGCGTCAGTTGGTTAACAGTCTGGTGGCTGTCAAAGCGGAATTGACAAATCAGTTGATTGGTTTCGGCAAGTTTAACCATTTGTGGAAGAGTCAGCGTCGCCAGCGTTGTTGCCATTTCTTCATTAATACCGAGACGAAACATGGCGGACGCTTTGTCCTGAACGATCAGACGCTGTGCAAGAAGTAAATATGACAAATTGATGTCATAAATATGTTTCAGCAACTCGGAGGTATGCATTATTCCCACCCAGAAGAACTAACTTTATTTTTTATGCGGTATCACCGCACCCCGTGATGTCGCCGGGAAATCCCGGTAAAAAGTAAATAAAAATGGAATAGTAGCGATCAACGAAAAAACACACAGACATCATAAGAGGTGAAACACGTCTTACACAGAGTGATGCTTTTTACACTTATCTAAGATTTTTCCTAATTCGACGCAACTGTACTCGTCACCACTCATACATACAACGGAGCGGAGCTGCGATTTTCGACAATGTGTGACACAGATCACACAAAACACTCAATTACTTAACATTAATGTATAAGTCATACTTTTGTTTTGCGTATATTTCATTCTGTTAAAAAGTTTTTCAGCTTATCTGTCAGCAAAAATGATGAGAAGGGATAAAATTGAGATGTTGCGCACTGTTAATATAAATCACCGTGAATAACCATATCCTGGATATGGGATAAATATCTATGCTCTCTGTAAATCATTAAAAAAACAGTCAATTAAATAATAAGATTCCATTTAAGAAAAATTAAGGCAGCCATTAACACCAATGTTAACAAGATGTTTTGTTAATATTAACCATTTGTTTAATGAGAGAAATCAATTTATCCACTTCCTCATCATCCCCCGCATGACTACACAGTAACACTACGCAATTGATTAAATATATTTATTAATGACCATGCTAATATTTGCTTTTTTGACCAGGTTGTTATTGCATCTGTACCTCATTCAGGGTAAAGCTGTGATCTCACCTGAAGTTCATAGAATAAGGAGCAGGTTATGAGTTACGCCAATATTCTTGTTGCCGTTGCTGTCTCACCGGAAAGCCAGCAACTGTTAGCAAAAGCGGTATCTATCGCCCGTCCCGTTAATGGGCGTATCAGTTTAATCACCCTCGCGTCCGATCCAGAAATGTACAATCAATTAGCCGCGCCGATGCTTGAGGATTTACGCAGTGTGATGCATGAAGAAACACAAAACTTTCTGGACAAATTAATTCAGGATGCTGGATATCCCGTTGAAGAAAAGTTTATAGCTTACGGAGAGTTGAGCGAACATATTCTGGCGGTATGCCGTAAACATAAATTCGATTTGGTGATTTGCGGTAATCATAATCACAGTTTCTTTTCGCGAGCATCCTGCTCTGCGAAAAGTGTGATTGCTTCAAGTGAGGTTGATGTGCTGTTGGTTCCGCTTAAGGGAGATTAAGCGCAATTACGCCAGCTTTGGAAAGGTCGCAACTTTATCGCGCTGCTGGCTTTCCGCGCTGCGCGGAACTATCAGCTTTAGGTCGCTAATAAAGCACTCCTGCCAGTGGTTAATATCGTTTTTCACGATAATTTCCAACATTTCTGCATGACGGGAAATACGTTCTGCCAGCGACATAGTCAATGCCCGATTCAACGCCGCCGCGACTTCATCACGATCGTAAGGGTTAACGATTAACGCTGACGTCAGTTCATTCGCCGCCCCCGCAAATTGTGAAAGTACCAGTACACCGGGATTGGCAGGATCCTGGGCGGCGACATATTCTTTCGCCACCAGATTCATCCCGTCACGCAGCGGCGTCACTAATCCGACATCGGAATAGCGGAAGATTTTCATCAGTAATTTACGGTCGAAATGCTGGTTCAGATAATAAAGCGGTGTCCAGCCTAATTGCCCATATTTTCCGTTAATTCTCCCGGCTTCATTTTCCAGCTGATGACGAATATCCTGATACGCCTGCACATCACCACGCGAGGTTGGCGCTATCTGGGTATAACGTATTTTGCCATGATGCTGCGGATATTTTTCCAGCAAGGCTTCATAGGCAAGAAAACGCTCAGGCAGACCTTTGGAATAATCCAGTCGTTCGACAGAAAAGATATTTTGTACGCTTTTCAGCTCCGCTTTTAATTGCGCCAGTTTGGCCGGCAGCGGTCCGGCAGCCTGTTTGGCTATTTCATCCGGTTCAATACCAATAGGGTAAACTTCGGTGCGAAATGCCTTGCCCCAGGCCATATGATTGCGCGAACTTCGCGTCGTGACGCGCGTCAGATTGGAAAGGCAATCCAGAAACGCCAGGCGATCGTTTTCTGTCTGAAACCCCAGCAAATCATAATCACAAAGCTGTTCAAGCAACGTGTTATAAGTCGGCAGCGCGTTGAAAATTTCCGGCGTCGGGAAAGGAATATGCAGGAAGAAACCAATACGATTATTCACGCCACGTTTACGGAGTTCATGCGCAAATGGCAACAGGTGATAATCGTGGATCCAAATAATGTCATCGTCTTCCAGCAACGGCAGTAATTTATCTGCCAGCAATGCATTCACGCGTAAATAACCTTCCCAGGCGGAACGCTGAAATTGCACCAGATCGAGTCGATAATGAAATGCGGGCCAGAGAACAGCATTGGAGAATTGGTTGTAGTATTCGTCGAGATCCTTTTCACTGAGGTTAAAAGAGGCCCAGGTGATATTTCCTTTTTTCACCTTTTTTAGCGGCTGATCTTCATTCCCTGTTTCGCCACTCCAGCCAAACCACAGTCCACCTGCGGCTTTCAGCGCCCCCAGTATACCGACAGCAAGGCCACCGGCACTGGCGGCGTGCTCGTCTGGTGGTGCAATCCGGTTAGATACTACGACTAAACGGCTCATAGTCATCACTCCTGTTATTGTCTCTTTTTAGTTGTTGTAATGCGTTGGTTATCATTTCAAGCCAGCGCCAGACATCCGGCACGCCCGCCAGCCGCCATGATGCCTGAGTTGCGCCTGTGCCAATTTTCACTGACATTCCGCCCAGCCTGTTAACGACCGAGAAACCAGACTCATCGGTTAAGTCATCGCCTAAAAAAATAGGCTTGCGGCCAATAAAGGGAACTTCCTGCATAAATGCGGCAATCGCGTCCCCTTTGCCTGGTACCTCTCGGTTTTATTCTCAACGACACACTTTCCCTGTTGTAACGCCATTTGCGGCCAAATCTGGGTAATGCGCTGCGCTAATGTCAATAAGGCGTCCTCATGCTGCGGTGCCTGACGATAATGCAGCGCAAACGCCATCCCTTTAGCCTCAACCTCTACACCGGGAAGCCTGGCGATAGCCGTATGCAGTTGAACGCTAATATCGCGGGCAATCGCTTCCGGCAAATGAACAATATGCGTTTTACCATTGATGTCACGGCGCTCCGCCCCATGCACACCCGCTAACGGGAAGCGATAAGGTTTCGCCAGTGCGTCAAGCTCTACCATTGAGCGCCCTGATATCAATGCCAATGCACCATCACTTGCGGTTGCCAGCAGCTGGAGTCCTTGCAGAATATTTTCAGGTACGACGACCTGATCGGGATGCGGTTTGATTTCCGCCAGCGTTCCATCGAGATCAAAAAACCAGGCATAATTCGCGGATAGTTCAGGGGGTTCGGTTAACGGTTCTGTCACCCGGTACTCCTCCTTATCTTTTTATTGTTCGCGCAGAACGCGCTTTACAGACATGTAAGTATAGACAGTGTGACGAGGCTCGCCATTGGCAAAAAGAACAGCCAACCGTTGTGGCGGTTGGCTGTGGAGGATTTTTGAACTAAATAATGGTCGGATAAAGCATTAAACAGTGCGTTTCGTCTTTTTGCTTATAACGGTCGAAGATCACCGCAGCCAGCAGGATTAAGCCACGGACAACATACTGTGCAAACGGAGAAATATTAAGCAGGTTCATGGCGTTTTCCACGGTGCCTAAAATTAAGATACCCGCCACTACATATGAGATTTTTCCGATGCCGCCTTTCAGAGAAACGCCACCTAAAACGCAGGCAGAGATAACAATCAGCTCATAACCAATAGACGTCATTGGCTGGCCGCTGGTCATACGAGAAGCCAGAATGATCCCGGCAATCGCCGATACCAGACCAGAGAGAACGAAGATAATAATTTTGGTACGGACCACCGGTACACCCGCGAGACGTGCCGCCTCTTCGTTACCGCCAATTGCCAATGTATTACGACCAAAAGTGGTTTTGTTCAGCAGCAAACCAAAGACGACCAGGCAAGCCACAGTGAGCCAGATTGGCGCAGGCAGGCCGAACCAGTTGGCATAACCGAGTGCAAAGAAGCTTTCATCTTCGATGCCCACCGCTTTACCGTCAGAGATAATATACGCCAGACCACGGACAATCTGCATCGTCGCCAGCGTGGTAATCAGGGCGTTGATTTTCAATTTAGCGATAACAAAGCCATTCACCAGGCCGCACAGAACGCCCAGCAGTAGACCTGCCGCCACGCCAATCCACAAACTTTCGGTCAGGTTAATAACCACCGCAGTGGTTACGCCTGCGCAGGCAATCACCGAGGCAACAGAAAGGTCAAAGTCACCTGAGGCCAGGCAAAACAACATACCGCAAGCCACCATCCCCGACATGGAGATTGCCAGTCCCAGCCCTTTCATATTAATAAAGGTGGCAAAGTTCGGCACGAAGATGGCACAGGCGATAAAAAGCACTGCGAACACCACCAGCATACCGTACTGATCCCAGATACGCCCGAGGCTGAATGACGACTTAGGTGCGCCAGAACCCGATGTAGAAACAGAAGACATCTTATTCTCCTTACTCAGGCAACTGCCTGGCTGACTTTAGGCATAGCAAGGCTTAGTGCCTGACGCTCATCTGCCTGCTCGTGTAGCAATTCACCGGCGATTTCACCTTCCCGCATAACCACGATGCGGTCGGCGACACCAAGAACTTCGGGCAGGTCACTGGAGGCAAACAGTACCGCCACGCCCTGCGCGGCCAGCGCATAAATCACGTTATAAATTTCATGTTTAGCCCCCACATCGATGCCGCGCGTAGGTTCATCAAGCAAAATGACTTTCATCTCTTCGGATAACCAGCGCCCCAAAATGGCTTTTTGCTGATTACCGCCGGAAAGATTCATGATCAATTGCTCTGCACCTGGCGTTTTGATGTTGAGAGAACGAATATGGTGATCGGCATTATTGGCTTCCCAGCCGTTGTTGATCACGCACCCGCCGTGCACATGTTTGCGACGAGCGCTGATGTTGATATTGTCGCGCACCGAATGCACTGGAATAATGCCCTCCGCTTTGCGATCTTCCGGGCAGAGCATCATGCCAGCGGCAATGGCGTGGCCCGGTTTACGGATATCGATCGGCTGTTGGTCGATATAAACCTGACCAGCGGTAATTTGTGTACCGCCAAACATGCCTTTCATTAATTCGCTGCGCCCTGCCCCCACCAGACCAAACAGACCGACGATTTCGCCACTGCGAACAGCCAGGCTTATTGGCGTACGCACGCCAGGTGCCTTTACCGCATCCAGACGCAAGCGCTCCTCGCCGTAGCTGCGCGGTTGCCAGCCGTAGATATCGCCGATGTCGCGACCAACCATTGCCTGTACCAGCGAGTCATGATCTACCTGCTGCATGTCGGTAAAGGTTTTGACGTAACGACCATCTTTAAAAACAGTGATGGCATCGCTGAGCGCAAAAATTTCTTCCATACGGTGAGAAACGTATAAGATCACCCGCCCCTCTTTTCGCAGTTCACGAATGACGCGAAACAGATTGTCTATTTCACGCGCGGATAAGGAGCTGGTTGGTTCATCAAAAGCGATAATTTTGGCGTTACGTGCCAGAGCTTTGGCAATTTCAACCATCTGCCATTGCCCAATGGAGAGATATTTCAGCGGCGTATCCGGGTCAATATCCATACCCAGATGTTTGAGCTGTATCCCAGCTTCATAATTCAGCAGTGAACGGTTCACGATGCCGCCTTTATGAGGAAGCTGGCCGAGATAGATGTTTTCCGCGACGGTCATTTCCGGCACGAGATGCAGTTCCTGGTAAATAATCGCGACACCCGCATTCAGTGCTGCGGTGGTATCGGAAAAGGACATTTCCTGCCCATTAATCACTACAGAACCCGTGGTTGGCGCATAGTTTCCACTAAGGATTTTTAAAAGTGTTGATTTTCCGGCGCCATTTTCACCCATCAATGCATGAACCTGACCGGCATAACAGTCAAAACTGATATCCGTAAGCGCCTTGACGCCTGGAAAGGTTTTACCAATGCCGCGAAATGAGAGATACGGGGTAGACTGTTGCATAACGTCTCCGTGAATCACTGGTCGTTTTACACCCCCTCTGCATAACGCAGAGGGGAATTTTTCCGGCAGATTACTTACCGCCTAAACCTTTTTTCTCCAGTTCTTCTTTAAAGTTGTCACGCGTGATCAGCACCACGTCGGTAACTTCAGTGAATTTTGGCGGTTCAACGTCTTTTGCTACCCAGTTGTAAAGCATTTCGCTGGATTTATAGCCATGAACGTCCGGACTTGGCAGCAGTGAACCATAGAAACCCGTAGCCTGTGCCTTTGACAGTTCACTCACCGCATCCACACCGTTAATACCGATACCGATAATATCAGCTGCTTTAAAGCCCTGACCTTCCGTCGCGCGTACGCCACCCAGCACGGTGCTGTCGTTCATACCGACGATCAACCAGTGTTTAACTTCAGGATGCTGAACCAACATTGAGTTGGCGGCGTCAAACGCCCCCGGAATATCGTTAGATTTGGTAGGAACCTGATAGATTTGTTTTTCCGGGAATCCGGCGGCTTTCAGCGCGTCCATAGAACCGGTAGTACGACGGCGGGCGGTATCCAGTTCGTTGGCAGTAATCGCCATTACGGCGCTTTCTTTCACATCCCAGCCACGTTTCTGCATCTCTTTATACAGTTCCTGGCCCTGACGTTCGCCAATTTTCGTCGCCGCCATCATCACCAATGGAACGGTATCAACCGGCTTACCTTTGGCATTAACAAACTGATCATCCACGGCAATAACTTTCATATCGTAGCCACGCGCTTTCGCCACGATGGCTGCACCCAATTTCGGGTCCGGAGTACAGATAACAAAACCTTTCGCGCCACTGGCTGCCAGGCTATCAATAGCGTTCAGTGTTTTTTCGCCATCAGGTACGGCTATCTTAATAACTTCAAAGCCTAAATCTTTCCCGGCTTTATCGGCAAACTTCCATTCAGTCTGAAACCACGGTTCTTCTGGTTGCTTCACCAGAAAACCGAGTTTCAGATTTTCCGCCATAGCGGATTGTGACATAACGGCAGCCAGACCGATGGCTGCAAGAGCTTTAGTAAATTTGTGCATGGTTATCTCCAGCTTTAGCATCATTTTGTGTAGGGCAAAACCTAAGAACTTTTGTTAATTCAATCGGAAAACAAAGCATTACCTTTGGCGAAAAGATAAGTGACTGTGTTGGCATAGTTTTAGCGAGAAATTAATTCTCCATAGGAGAGCAATATCACACCGCAGAATTACAGTGAGAACGTGCATGAATTTAGCAATAAAAGACATACGGAAGACGTCAATTGTATGACAAATGAGAAATGACTTAGCAGATTAGTCCATAAGATTAGCCTGGAAATCCTTGTGGCATCATTTGATAGCTCTGGCGTGTCTTCTTTTTAATCTAATTTGCTCGGGCAAGATACTGCGCATTACAGGTGAATGGTAAATCAGGGAAGAAGTATCAAAACTCCAGACAAAATTCCTTTCGCTGTAAATTATCACCAGCTTCATTAATTAATGGATAAATCCATAATGCGAGCATCATCCCAAAACTGAAAAAATACCTGAAAATATAAGAACGGCATCATGATATTGATAAAACAATTTAATATCAATGAGATACGAGAAATCACAACATTGAGAGTTATTGCAAATCAATAACCCTAATCAATGAAATGTAAAAAAATATAAACTTGGTGATTTAAGGATTTTCTTATAATGCTTCAGACGTTATGCTTATTTCAGATCATCGTCAGAATTGACTCCAGGATCACATTTCGGACCCGCAGAAAGGAATTATTCTGCAAACAGTAATTACGGTGTTTTGATTTATCTTGCACCTCTCGTCTTCTGGATATAAGGATATTAGGTATGGCAACCACTGGAATGCTTCTCAAACTCAACACCCAAATGAACCGCGAGTTTTATGCATCCAATCTCTACCTTCACCTGAGCAACTGGTGTTCTGAACAAAGTCTGAATGGCACCGCGACTTTTCTTCGCTCCCAGGCACAAAGTAACGTGACTCAAATGATGCGCATGTTTAACTTCATGAAAAGTGTCGGAGCGACGCCCATCGTTAAAGCCATTGATGTACCTGGAGAAAAACTGAACTCTCTGGAAGAACTCTTCCAAAAAACGTTGGAAGAATATGAGCAGCGTTCAAGCACGCTGGCGCAATTAGCAAATGAAGCTAAAGAATTGAATGATGATTCTACTGTCGATTTTCTGCGCGATCTGGAAAAAGAACAGCAGCACGATGGCCTCTTACTGCAAACCATTCTTGATGAAGTACGCAGTGCGAAACTGGCCGGTATGTGCCCTGTCCAGACCGACCAGCATGTTCTGAATGTCGTGTCGCATCAGATACATTAATAAAATCGGCGCATAAAGAGATGCGCCGAATACAAAAAAGTGGTGAAAACCGCTGCCTCACATTACTGAGGCAGCGGTTTTTTTAATGGGATTCGTTTTGTGGGGTGAACTTTAGCTCAATCAACGCGATGGCTTTTTGAATAGCGCGCATAGTGACTGGGTCAGCAGCAGCCGGATGGTGAGTAAAATCAATATTCTTCAGCTGGCTGGACATTTTTTCACGTACCTCAACAGGCGCGATCACATCGAGCACGTCGAGAATTTGTTTGATCACCAACTGGCAAGCAACAACATCAGAAACCAGTTCCTGATCGGCATTCAGCGGCTGGGACATCCTAAACTCCTGATAGCATTTTGAAAGCCGTTATAGTAGCGGCTTCCCTTCCTCAACGATAGTCACATCAGCCCGCATCAGGGTACAAAAAAACCTGCCGGAGCAGGTTTTTTTGTTATCTGAACATATTGCCAGGCGGTACGTCTTTGAACGTCTTGCAATAATTATTGAACATGCTTTTCAGGATCTTACGCAGTTTCATCGCGCCACTCCGATTATTTGTTATGCAAATGTTATTGTTCTTGCTGCTTATAATATGACATCCATCACAAAAATCAATCTTTATGTGATACAAATCACATAAATACCTCTTTAATGTTACGTAAATGATAACCACAAAGCGTGTACATTCTGAAGAAAGCAAGGAATAGCGCTAATCCGTCGTCTTTTCTGTCCATAACCTGGCTGTGTCCACAAGTACAATACCTGTTTCTTCTCCCTCTTCAGGCTGTGACATGAAACATCTGATAATTGTTTTTTCACTTTTAACAGTAGCGGGCTGTACCGTAACTCGTCAGGCTCACCTGAGCGATGTTGACGCCACGAGTGGCATTGTCCGCCTCGTTTACAATCAGGCTTTTTTACAACACGCCCGCACTGACAACTATCTCGATCAGGGAATCGCGAACCGCGCATGTCAGCAGGTTGGATTTACCCGCGCCTTTGCGTTTGGGCAACCTGTAAGTAACTGTAGTTTGTTTGCGGGATCATTATGTCTGAATACGCAATTTACGCTGTCGTATCAGTGCCGATACTTAACACCCTCGGCTTATCAATAAAGATTTTAATCAGCGAGGGAAGCTTCGCTGGTTAATTAACATCACAAATAGCGTTAATGCGTTTTATTCACATTCGCATTTTTAATAATTGAATTTAATATTTTACCTTTTGCAAATAATAAAATAACAAATTATAGTGGCGCCACAGCAACAAATATAACCTTTGTGGAGCACTATCATGCTGAAACCAGAAATGATTGAAAAACTTAATGAGCAGATGAACCTGGAACTCTACTCTTCACTGCTTTATCAGCAAATGAGCGCATGGTGCAGCTATCACACCTTCGAAGGTGCTGCCGCGTTTCTGCGTCGCCACGCCCAGGAAGAGATGACGCATATGCAGCGTCTGTTTGATTACCTGACCGATACCGGAAATTTACCGCGAATTAATACCGTTGAATCACCGTTTGCTGAATATTCTTCACTTGATGAATTATTCCAGGAAACCTATAAACACGAACAATTAATTACGCAAAAAATTAACGAGCTCGCTCACGCTGCCATGACTAATCAGGACTACCCAACGTTCAATTTCCTGCAATGGTATGTATCTGAACAACACGAAGAAGAGAAATTGTTCAAATCTATTATTGATAAATTGAGCCTGGCGGGGAAAAGCGGCGAAGGACTTTATTTCATCGATAAAGAACTCTCTACGCTCGACGCACAAAACTAATCTTCTCTGGCGGCAGATTTTCTGCCGCCGTTTCAGATCAGTGACGACAAATCTTACTTTTATCGGTTGAGAACCCCTCTTCGCAGGGAATAAATTTGCCTTTTGCCGCCAGAAAAGCCACCAACTCTCCCGCAGTCATCCCTTCAGCCGAGCAAGTATGAAAACGTGTCTGATCACCAAAACGCGCTTTGATCGCCGCTTCCAGGCTGGCGTGCGTATATTGCTCACCTGATTCAATCATCATATTTAACACTTCATGACCGTGAATCGATTCCATCGTTCCTCCTCAAAAAAAGCATAGCGTAACGATCACCGCGCCTTATGGCTTTGCGCCAGCTCAGTTCTGAATGCATTTATCGTACATTTTTGTTTACACTACATGTAACGTCGATTTGACGAAGTTTGGATAATGCCTTAACCTGCGCCGCAGATATCACTCATAAAGATCGTCAGGACAGAAGAAAGCGTGAAAAACAGAACTCTGGGAAGTGTTTTTATCGTGGCGGGAACCACAATTGGCGCAGGTATGCTGGCAATGCCGCTGGCAGCGGCTGGCGTCGGTTTTACCGTCACTCTGACATTGTTAATTGGCCTGTGGGCCTTGATGTGTTACACCGCGCTGTTACTGCTGGAGGTGTATCAGCATGTCCCTGCAGATACCGGCTTAGGCACGCTGGCAAAACGCTATCTGGGCCGCTACGGTCAGTGGCTGACCGGCTTCAGTATGATGTTTTTAATGTATGCCCTGACCGCAGCATATATCAGCGGTGCCGGCGAATTGCTTGCCTCCAGCATCAGCGACTGGACAGGCATTTCAATGACCACAACCGCTGGTGTGCTGTTGTTTACTTTTGTTGCCGGTGGTGTGGTTTGTGTTGGGACGTCGCTGGTCGATTTGTTTAACCGTTTTTTGTTCAGCGCCAAGATTATTTTCCTGGTGCTAATGCTGGTATTGCTGCTACCACATATTCATAAAATCAATCTGCTAACGCTGCCACTGCAACAGGGTCTGGCATTGTCTGCAATTCCGGTGATTTTTACCTCGTTTGGTTTTCACGGTAGCGTACCGAGCATCGTCAGCTATATGGATGGCAACATTCGTAAATTGCGCTGGGTGTTTATTACCGGTAGCGCGATCCCTCTGGTGGCATATATTTTCTGGCAACTGGCGACACTGGGCAGCATTGATTCAACAACCTTTATGGGACTGCTGGCGAATCATGCTGGATTAAATGGGCTGTTACAGGCATTACGCGAAGTGGTGGCCTCGCCGCATGTCGAGTTGGCAGTGCATTTATTCGCTGATTTAGCCCTCGCCACATCTTTCCTGGGCGTAGCGTTAGGCTTATTTGATTATCTGGCGGATTTGTTTCAGCGTTCCAACACCGTTGGTGGAAGACTGCAAACCGGTGTGATTACCTTTCTGCCGCCACTGGCGTTTGCGCTGTTTTATCCACGTGGTTTTGTAATGGCGCTCGGGTATGCTGGCGTAGCGCTGGCAGTATTGGCGTTGATAATTCCTTCACTGCTGACCTGGCAGAGCAGGAAGCATAATCCACAAGCAAGCTATCGGGTGAAAGGTGGACGTCCCGCACTGGTGTTGGTGTTTATCTGTGGCATTGGTGTGATTGGTGTGCAATTTTTGATTGCGGCAGGATTGTTGCCAGAAGTGGGATAAACGCTTTGCCGTGTATATGGACATAGTCCAGATTTTTGTCCGCATCCTTAAAACATGGGTGCCAGAGTTAATTCTGACACCCAATATAGCCTCTTAATGCAGGCAGCACTGCTTATATTTCTTGCCACTACCACATGGGCAAGGGTCGTTACGACCAGGTTTTTCTTCAGCTTTAATCGGTTGCTGAACAGCTTTTTCCTGAGGATGCGTCATCCAGTAAGCATGCAAATCAAGCGCCGCCAGTCGAATGGCATCCACGCTTTCTTCAAACGCTTCTGGCGACATCTTCTCTACGCGCTCGAAGTTTTCCTCAGTACCGTGCAGTGCAATCGCTTCAAGCGCCGGTTTTAATGAGTCAGGCAATGCTGACCAGTCAGAAAGCGCAACGCCACGCATATAGCCAAAGCACCACTCTTCGACAATCGTCAGCTCCCTACCGTCAACTTCTCGCAGACCAAATAACGGTTCAAACTGTTCAGGAAACTCGTTGAGGCGCTCTGCAGTATCGGCCATATGTTGAAACGCCAGGTTCATAAAGCGCGTCATCTCTTTCTCTGACACCCAGCGCGGCACATAATCCGCCCCACCCCACACAGCAACCAGCCACTGTTCTGGTTCAATTTCTTGCGGAGAACTCAACACCGCCGTCAACAAACCGTCCAGCTCTGCCACATCAAGGATGGCGTGGTCTGTGTTGTATTTGGTCAAGATATCATCCAGCCATTCCAACTCACTTTCGTTTAACGGTCCAGTTTTCATACGCTTTTCCTTGTGGATCTCGACTCGCCAGCGCCTATCTTACATGTCGGTCTGGCATAGAGATACTTTTCGAGTGGATTACCCGGAGATTAAAAATCAGAGAGGGTGTAACGACAAGTTGCACATACAAAAAAACCACCCGAAGGTGGTTTCACGACACTGCTTCCAGGGGATTTTAAACCCTAAGCACACTCTATGAGTTATATAGCAGTGCATTGCGAAACTTTGCTGAAATTGCCCCTCTACTTTACTGTAATTGGCCTGGCAGTAAATAGATAGGCATGGATAATGTTGTGCACAGGAACAGCTCAGGAGAACAGTTTCCTGCCTGAGAATATTTTAAAGAAAGATGATGTGTAATCTGAGTCTTCAACTAAGAAAAAGTTCGGTTTATTCAACAAAGCCCCGCAGCGAGCAACCCATAATACACACGCAGGGCTTCAATAATGAACTCAGTGGACAATTTAACTACTCATGTGATCTTCCATTTTTTCAAGTACGGAGAAATAGATTTTACTGCGCACATACTCCCAGCATTCAGGTTTCTTCGCCCACTCCGAAATCATCCTGCCATTCGCGGATTCAGCCAGAAGACTATTCACCCGATAGGCTAAGCTGACAAGGCGGTTCCCCATCGTTTTATCAATGCCTTGTTGATTCCAGATCTCTGCCAGATCCGTTTGGTTGCCATAAAGATGTGAATAGGCGGCCACCGTATAGGCGGCGATATTCGCCTTAAATGCAGGGAAAAGTGAATTAATCAGCTTATAGGCTTTCTTATAAATAATGGCCTGCGCGATGTAATTTTTAAAACTCTCAATGTTCAATTCATTCCCATAACGCTCAGTATCCTTGTCGATCATCGTCATTAATGCGGCAAAGTTCTTCTGTCCGCCAAGGCTGACTAAATCCGGACGCTGGAGCCAGGCACAGTGATATTTTGCGAAATCCGTTTTCGTTATTCGACGAGAGGGAGGTATCGCGTCTTTTAGCCGTTTGATTCCAGCGGGTGTTTTACCTTCCCGTTCCAGCATAACCTTATAACTGCCGTTCGCTCGCTCGTAAAACCAACGGCTGTATCCGTCCGGGCAATACACTGTGTTTGCCATTTTTTCCAGCTGTACATGTACCGGACGATTGGCTGACAGATCGGAAATATTGACTTTGTTCTGGCTATTCGAGAAGCGCGAAATATCCGCAATTAGCATCTCCTCTTGTGCATTATTCGTCTGTTTCAGCACAATGACTTTTGCGGGTACACGCACGTTACGCAGATTGGTTGCCGGAAATTTCTTTTTGGTGAAAAACATGGAAGCCGTAGTCTGCCCACCGTTGACAATCTGCATCCCCTGCATCCACGCAATACCGGGGCCACCTCCCGGCGCTTCACCAAGCCTGACCTGATCAGCAACAATCACAATGCCGTTGTTATAAGCCATAAAACGCTCAGGCTGCTCACGTAAAGTGTCGCGAATCCCCTTGTTGACTTTCCCCGTCTGGCTCAAAAATGAGCGAACGTTCGCTTCCAGAATCCGGTTGCCATATTTTTCATAGATAAATCGCAGCGTCTCGCCCGGAACCACCGTCAGCGCATAATCGTACTCACCCATTTCATCCGGGATCCAGACGCAGGGGAGTGCGCCACCCGCTACCTCATCAAAATTAACCTGCAGTTCGTCGCGTGGCTTACCCTCCTGCCAGTGGTTGAACAGGCGGACAATGTCCATAACCTCTAATTTAATAGTTTTACCGGCCACGTCTCGGGACTGATACCATCGGGTTTTCACCTGACCATCAGTCAGAACATAGATTCTGATTTGCTCCAGTTCCGTATACGACTGTTCGATGGTCGTCACCAGTTGCCAGGCATCATTGGATTGATCGAGCGTGGATGATAATTTACCGTCAACGCACTTCTGCAAAAATTGAATGCAGTGACCGGCAATCGCTTTTGTCTCAGCATCCGGGACGTGACAAAGCTCGTCGCTACCGTGATAAATACTGACAAAAAGGTCAAGTTGATCGCCATCTTCTGAGAAGGCATAACCGCTGAGACGCACATTGTGTCCACTGACTTTCGCCATAAAGTGACACGTCTCAGCATCGTCGAATGTCATGCCGATATCGGCCATATGACGCATAACAATATCGGTAAAAATCAGCTCCGGAAAAGGCGACTCTACCCCAGGCTGCGCCATTTGATCCTGATATTCCTTGCGAATCTCATTCTGGGTTTGACGTAAAAAATCAATAAGTTCCATGCGGTAATCCTGCAAAGTCTGACAAGCAATGGTTAAAATTTTGAGCCTGGGGAATAAGTGTCTGGAGTTCGAGTTGATAGCACGCACTCACCACCGGCAACGGGACATTGGCATGCGTCAAAGAGGGAAAATCCGCTTCAATGGGGAGTGCGAACGCCTCTGTCAGCAAGAAATGACGTGTATAGAATTCAGCATGTTCAGTGAAATATCCGACGTGACAAAGCGATCCCTCAAAAAGACAGGTCGCCGGAGCGTTTCCCTCAAACCGCTGACGAAGACGGTGAATGAGGTGATTCAGGGTCGCGCCGGTAGGATGCTCGCTGAAGCGCAAACCGCATAACATGAGCGAGCCAGGTCGCTGCCAGTCCAGTTGTTCCAGAGCGTGGATGGTTACGCAAAAACCCTGCTCTGCAGTGGTGCTTTTTACCTCAATGGCGCGTTCATCGAGTTCAAAATCCTGTAGGCCATGCTGCGGGCCTACCCATGCTTCGACTGCCGTTGACGACGCAAGACCGCTCTCGATCAACCGCTCCAGACACGTCAATTCCCCGATTAACCCCACTTCTTCTTCGTGGCTGAGTGGACGGGTATCGCGTTCCATAAACGCCTGCCATAAACGAATCCGACGAAGCAGGGTTTCAAATAGACGCGGTTCAGAAACGTTCAGGAGCGAATGGAGAATATCCAGAATCATCGTCGTAAAAACATCCGCATTCCCCGTTTGCTGGCGACGGATCATCAAACCGTTCTGCCGCCCCTCCTCTGTTCCAGTCATCTCAACGCGAAATCCTTTACAGGACGGCAGCGCCGTCGACCCCGGCGAAAGAGGATGAGGAAACACGGCAATCAGCATTTCTTCATTATCAGGCTGACGACGTCCGGCATGAAAGTTACAACCCTGGTGTGTAAAAAGCCGAATCCCGCGCCAGCCCTGAGCGCCGTGCTGTTCGTCTATCTGAGATCGGTCTAAGGCTTTCCAGGCCGCCAGCAGATCATCTTTACTCAGCCGCACCATACTCTTGCTCCCACAGTACGTTGTTCACTTTGTACTCCACCGTTACCCCACTGCTACTTCCCGGAAAACTGATGCCAAAAGCCACCACAGGCAAGGCATCATCCTGATATTCCGCTGGCGACAATGCCTGTTGCGGGTCCAGTAAGTAAATGAGCAGTAGCCCTTTTTGACGCTGTGCCGGGATGTCGTTTATGCCAAATCCTTTAATCCGACGCAGTACTACGCCACCAGGAATGACGGGCTCCTCTCGCCCTTCATTGCGTCCGGGATCAGCATGAAAAATACGCCGCGTTTCTGCCAGCGCGGCAAGCCAGGTCGATTCATCGCAGTCAATCCCTTCATCGCGTGGGGAAAGTAAACGGCCAATGGAATAGCGGTCAGTGACCCCCTCAGACGTTTTACGCATCATAAGCGGGACCGGGAAGCCACAGACATCATGATGACGATCGACGCCCCCCCCAATAACCGCCACCGTCCATTGGGTAAGTTCATCGACACGATTCATCCGCACAATGAAATCCGCCAGCAGTTTGCTGTTGGCCTTCCTGGCCTGAGTGTGGGTTTCATATTCCGATAAGAAATCAATGATCGGCTCGGGAGAGACGTTTTTGCCAAATGACCCCTTTCCATTTTTCAATCTTCTCTCCGCGCCGTCTCTCAGGTATCGGCGCACCAGCGCCGACGCGCCCGGTCAGATGCTGGAAGGCCGCATAGTTACGCTTGTGGTACTCCGGCTCTTTAAACAACGAAATCGTTTCGACCACCGTGCCACTGAAAGAGAGCCATAGTGAGCGCGCGCTACGCATTTTTAAGGGGGATGTCACCATTAACACCGGGTGTGATTTCACTTTTAGCCCAAAATCACGTGGGGTTCCGCCGCTGGCAACCATATTGTCAAACTCTTCTCTCAGCTCTTCCGATGCATCCGCAATGTGCTCAAACCATTCAATCAGCTCATCGGTGGTATAAAGCCGGCATACATCCAGATATCCCTGGCGATAACCAAACCAACGTCCCATCTGCATTAACGTGTCATACATGCGGGAGGCGCGTAAAAAATAACTGGTGCATAATCCCTCAAGCGTTAGCCCTCGAGCCAGTTTGTCTCCGCCAATCGCAATGACTTTTAAACCTGTCGCACTGTCCGAATAATCAAGCGCATCCTTCGCCGTTCCGTTTATCATTCTTACCGACACGTTTTCGATCACGGTATATAGCTTGTCGACGATCTCCCGCCACTCAAAGGCGTCGTCCGGAAACTGCTGCGGCATAACGTCGCGGATCACCTGACTCGTCGGCAAAAAATCGGCCTGCCAGAGTGACTCAAGCTGATGTAAAAAAGGTTCGTGTCCAATCTTTCGCGTCAGTCGCTGCCTCACGTCCTGAATGTAGGCATCAATATTTTCATAAACAACCGATTGCACTTTATTGAAGCGGGTCACATGGACCAGCATCGAACTGTGTTTTTCTCCCTGACCACGTAATTCTCTGACACAGCACGCCAGCAAAAAGCTATCGATGGCGTGTTTTAACGAGTCCGGGAAATGAGTTAGCGTATCCAGTGTGGGATAGTGCGAGCTCTTATGAGAAACCGGCATCCACCCTCTTTTTCCGTCATCGCTGCAATGATCGCTCACCCGCCTGATCAAAGGCAGTTCACCGGTCCGCCCTTCCGCGGCGGCCCGCCCAAATACCCTCGCAGGGCCGATGTAGTTAGAGGGAGCGCCGAGATTAATGATAAAGGCGGAAGGGAACAAATCCGGGCCTTCATCACGCGTTTCATTGCTCTCGTGAATAAAAATATTGGCAAAGGGCGTGGCGGTATAGCCGACATACGCCTTTCGGCTGAACTGCATCAACAGCTTACGAATCAGGCTATTGATTGCCGTTGGCTGATGTTCAGCATCCGGTTTTCCATCGTCATCGTAGACGATTTCCCCTGTATCAACTGAGGCGTTATCCGCTTCATCATCAATCATCAGCAACGGTAATTCCGAAACAAAACGCTTTCCGGTGACGGGATCAACGCTGGTGGCTACATGGTTTTCAATCCAGGTATGCAGACGTTTCAAAATAGACTTATTTTTCTTTACCACGAACAGCCAGGGCCGTTGCTCGGGGCTGATTCCCAGATTCTTAGCCACTCCGGCACTGAAGTCGCCCTTTTCAGATCGGTTGGTGACATAATTGGGACGAATGACAGGATCGCTATCAATATCGCCCACCCCAATGATGGTCACTTTTTCTCTGAGTGGACTTGTCTCGTAACCAAGAAATCCTTCATCAAGACGCATTTGGGTCTGCGATCGAAGGTTATTATGCAAACCAGCGAGCACAATGATTATCTTATATCCCGCATCCGCGGCTTTACAGATTAGACCGGTATAGTGGCTGGTTTTCCCCGACTGAACATGGCCGACCACCAGTCCACGCCGGTCCCAGCGCCCTTCCCGCCCCGGTTGCTCAAGTAATCCAAGAACACGATCCGTTGAACGGTCCAGGGTATCCAGGACTTCCCAGGGCATCGTTTTGCCAAGCCACTGGCGATATCGATGCCAGTAGCGCCATTCGCGTTTCGCATCAGCGGTCAACCAGGGTTGATGGCCTTCGTCATTACTCAGAGAAGAATCTTCCCCCATCCAGATGCTGTAACGGCGGATCAACTCTTCGACCAGAATCTCACGGCTATCAAGGCTGCTCCACTCAGGTTTCATCTGACAAACCATATCAATATGTTGGCGCAGAATACCGGGCGTGATCGTGCTTTTATCCTGACTTTGCAGGAACGTTTGCACAATCTGCAATACGCTCAGTTGCGTGTCATCCAGGGGATTAAGACTCATAGCGATTTCTCATGTTGATCGTCGGGGAGTTGTGCAATTAATTCGGGATAATTATCGAAGGGTTCCATATTTTGCAGGTGCTGTTTCGCCAGCGCTGGTGACATCGCCTGCTGTCCAACCATAGTCTGGTACATGACCTGCAATACGGACAACACCTCTGCGGGCGGTGCGGTTTCAAAGCCTGTTCGCGGCGTCTCTTTTGTCTCAGCCGTATCAAGCCAGATTTGCTGAACAGGAACGGTTTCCTCAATCAGTCTTAGCATGGCCTGAATTTGTGAGGATAATTCACCAGCCAGGGAAAGGACATTGCTGATGACAGGATGTTGTAACGAAATCTGGTAACGAACACCGGATTGCGTCTTCTGCGCTTGCCAGAGATGAACGAGTTCCTCCCCGGGCTTGCGCTTATTCATTTTCCCGCGTTTTGCAAATGTCCTTACCGCACGATCGCGTGTTGATTGCGCCAGTTGGGATAACCAGGGACGCAGCGAAACCGGCGGGCGCGCCATCGACTTACGAATATCAATCTTCCAGTCTATGTCGGCATCATTAGGGATATCCAGACGGATCCGCGCAAGGCGGTGGGTTTCATCTTTCGTCCAGGCCCGGGGGCTACCGAGTCCAAGCCAGTTGCCCGCGACCAGCAATCGCTCATTCCGATATACATAGAATCCTTGCTGAGCCGTCCATCCTGCCGGTCCTTGAGCCTGTTGATACTCCTGCGTCGTCAGATGATCCTGATGCGGCAGAACATGACACTCCACCTTCACGGCAGGAGCACCTGGCGCCATTGCCAAAGGCGAATGCCAGGGCTTGGAAGGATGCCCGCTGAGAAAGGGATCCCAGGCTTTAATTTTGCGACCATTAAGGGTGAGAGTGAGCCGGGGAGAGTGCCCCTCAAGGAATCGGTGAAATACCATCGCCAGATGTTGTTCAACGCCATCCATCAGATTGAGGAAATCTTTCTCACCGTAACCGGGTGTGACAATTCGGTCTAAAACTTCCCACAGCACTAGCGTACCCTGGGAGTCAGGTTCCGCATTTGCTAACGCATCCTGACTTCCTGGGTCAGCACCTTCAAGCAAATACCAACCGTCGTCCGTACTGGCGGCGAGAATGTCCAGATCCCACCGCAGGACAGTCGTTATCCCCTCTTTTTGGGAGGAGACAGTCAGACGGCGACATTGCGAAAAGGAGGCGGTTTTGAGTCCAAGACCGAAGCGGCCCAGATCGTGTCCCGGGCGCTTTGTCAGCGGGTTTTTGACACCCAGCCGCATCGCAACATCCAGTTCAGCGGCCGACATGCCGCAACCATTATCCCGAACCACGATATAGCTATCCGACTCACGCCAGTGAAAGGTCAGATCGACCTTACGAGCACCGGCACTAATACTGTTGTCGATGATATCAGCCAGTGCGGTGGCGGTGTTGTAACCGAGTCCCCGCAGCGCTTCGATCATAATAGCTGCATTCGGTGGCGCATGGCGCATGGTCGTCATTCTTCTTCTTCCTGCATCTCGCTCAACGCGGTTTCCCATTGTTCGACAAAGCCGCCTAATTTCGACGCCCGGCTGTGATAGCGGAGCTTACGGAGCGCTTTGGCTTCTATCTGACGTATCCTTTCTCGCGTGACATCAAACTGTTTACCCACCTCTTCCAGCGTGAAATCTTGCGTCATACCGATACCAAAACGCATTTTTATGATCTGTGCTTCGCGTGGCAACAGCGTATCCAGAACCGATGAAATATGTTCTCTTAGCTCCAGAGACTGAACAGGAGCACTGGTGAAATCCCTTCTGGTCAACAGCACGTCTCCCGACAGGTCCTGGGCGTCATCATGAAAATCACCAATCAGCACCGTCTGTTCTTCATATTTAGCCATCTGAAGAAGTTGACGCTCTGACAGGTCGGTCATTTCCTGCAACTGTCCAAGGAGGGGCGTTATCCCCTGGCGATGCAGCAGCTGATCCCGACTGCTCCGCCAGCGTCTGAATTGATCATAGAAGTGAACGGGTAAACGAATGAGCTGCGCCTGATCGGCAATCGCACGGGTGATTTTCTGGCGGATCCACCAGGAGGCATAGGTGGAGAATTTAAATCCACGCCGATAGTCGAATTTTTCAACGGCCTTGATCAAACCCAAATTACCTTCCTGGATCAGGTCCTCAATATCTAATCCTCGCCCGCAGTGTTTTTTCGCAATCGCGACTACAAGACGTAAATTGGCGTGGATTAATCCCTCCCATGCGTCTCTGTAATTACTGACATACAGACTCACTTTAAGGCATTCATCAGGGATGAGCTTTTGGGCGCGCTCGACTATCTGTTGCAGGTCTGCGTACTCCGGGCGGGGGATATGATTATCCTGGTACTCTTCTGCTTTCCCACTTCTAAGCAGAAAGAGCAGATCGTTAAAGCTGATGGCGTCATCGTAATCGTCATCGGCTGCGGAAGAGATCTCCTCATCCGCTTCTTCCTCGTAGTCTTCCTCTTCAGTTTTCTCAGGCGCTGGCGGCGGAAGGCGATACGGATGCAGCAACTGAAGATATTCTGCTTCGGGTAATCCCGCCAGGATCGTCATCAAATTGATAAGCGCCGTATCCATGCGCTGCCCGAGTCGCTCTTCCTTTGTTTTATCGACAACATCCCATTGCCGAATGTCCACAAGATAACGTTCAAATATACCGGGCTGCCGCAATGCCCCGAAAGCGTCAAACCAGGGCTCGAGATCATCACTCGCCGCTAATTCCCCACAGGCGTCACTTTCCGGAAAAGTATCATCGCCATCCACAATCGTCGGTAAGTCCCTAATCAATGCCTCTACGCTGAGCCGGAATTCAGACCACGGCATACCGAAATCCTCTTCCCCGGCATGCCGGATGTCACGCACAGAGACACGACCGGTATCCAGTGCGCCGGTGAGCAACGTTGAGAGACAAGGGTAATTTTGCGGGGAGTGAGAAACTGGTGTCGGTGGATCAGGGAGGGTGAGTTCGATATCGCTCCACTCTGCAGAGTCATCTTTCGGGCGATAGTGTGATAATAATTGCTGAGCCTTCGCGGAAGCTTGTCGTAATGTCAGATTATCTTCGGCGGGTTCCGATTCGACTTCAGCATCCCATTGCATAAAATCCATTGCGGCTTCGGTTTCGGGAGGCTCTGTTTCAACGTCAACATCTGATTCGGCTTTGGCTTCAATTTCAACTGGCTCCCCTGCAGGTTGCTGCCCGGCAGGCGAAGGAGATTGTCGATAACGGGCCAACAGATCGCGCAACGTTTGCTCCTGCGCGAGGTCACTGGCACACAACCCGAGGTCGTTTCGATGTTCTACATCGACACCCTCGCACAACAACATTTCGCAAATAGCGAAATGACCATTCTGGGCTGCGATCATCAATGGGCTATTTCCCAGAGAATCTCGTGAATCTTTCGGCAATCCCCTGCTGAGATGAAACTCCACTACGGAGGAGACTCCGCTTTTTAGCGCCCGAATAAGTAAAGGGGGAATGCGATAAAACTCAGAAATAGTGCGATGCATGTTGACCGTCTTTCCTTGTAAACCACATCCGCGGAATTGAGATCTATCTTATAGGGAGAAATTTGAATTTGGTACTGTATATATAAGTTATATGTCATTTTTGGTGATCCTCATCGCCAATTGGGCATTGATGAAAAATTGAGCTTTTGCTGAGCTGTAGGGCCAGTTAAAGCATTTGCTGACAACACATGCAGTCACGTAGCAAACCCGAAGTTCAGAACCACCAACTGGCACACCTACAAAAAACGCCCTTATTAACCGTTGCTCAATAACTTTCAGGCTGGATGACGAGGCTATTTAGGTCTGGTATGAGTGTATTGGTTTACTGAATTTGGCAGCTGAAACCAGGAAAGACTACACAAAATATTCCGGAAAAGTTCTGCCTGTCTTCGGGAAGATCGCCCCGGATAAAATCAAACCTGAACATATTCGGCGCTATATGGAACTACCGGAGGCAAGTACACCCGTGATGGTTTTAATTCTCGTTGGCGTGATGTCAAAGCGGCAGCACAGGAAAAATATCCTCATCTGCAAATAGACTTCACATTTCATGATCTGAAAGCAAAAGGTATCTCTGATCTGGAAGGCAGCCTGGAAGAGAAGCAAGCAATTTCCGGGCATAAGAACCCACGACAGACAGCTGCCTATGACCGGAAAGTTAAAGTAGTGCCCGTAGTTGGTGGCCAGAGAAAATGAATGATGATGCGTCCAGAGATCTTCGGACGCATCTTCGGAAATGAAAAAGAAAATACAAAAAAACCACCCGAAGGTGGTTTCACGACACTGCTTATTGCTTTGATTTTATTCTTATTTTCCCATGGTACCCGGAGCGGGACTTGAACCCGCACAGCGCGAACGCCGAGGGATTTTAAATCCCTTGTGTCTACCGATTCCACCATCCGGGCTCGGGAAAAATTGGAGGCGCGTTCCGGAGTCGAACCGGACTAGACGGATTTGCAATCCGCTACATAACCGCTTTGTTAACGCGCCAAATTCTTCAGGCTTTTCAGCCAGACATCCGCTTAATGCCGATGCCTTTTAAACTGGAGCGGGAAACGAGACTCGAACTCGCGACCCCGACCTTGGCAAGGTCGTGCTCTACCAACTGAGCTATTCCCGCAATCATCAAGCAATCAGCTAATCACTTGATTTTATTATCGTCTGGCAATCAGTGCCGCCGTTCGATGCGTTGCATTCTACTTACCTGACGCGTTGAGTCAACGATATTTTTCACCACTTTTGATCGTTTGCTGAAATTTGCGTCGAAACGATCACTGATCAAGCAAATCTGCGCGAGCAGCGCTCAAAATATTGCAACATTGACCAGAGTGTCAGCACCGCAGCCACAAAGAAAAGAGCAATACCGGCGTACTCAACCCAAATATTCGGGCGCCACAGCAACCAGGCCAGCGCGACCATCTGGGCAGTCGTTTTGACTTTACCAATCCAGGATACGGCCACACTGCTACGTTTACCGAGTTCAGCCATCCATTCACGCAGAGCAGAAATGATAATTTCACGGGCAATCATCGTTGCCGCCGGTAAGGTCACCCACCAGCTATGATAATGCTCGGTTACCAGCACCATGGCGATGGCGACAAGCACTTTGTCTGCTACTGGATCAAGGAAGGCACCAAAACGGGTACTCTGGTTCCAGCGACGCGCCAGAAAACCATCGAACCAGTCAGTCACCGCCGCGACGCAGAAAATGAGCGCGGCAGCAAACGGCGACCAGGTAACAGGTAGATAAAAAACCAATACAAAGAATGGGATAAGGATGACACGGAACAGTGTGAGCAACGTAGGGATATTAAATTGCATAATGACGGGTAACTATCTGTTGTCAGTAAGATTACCCCTATGTTGCTACAGAGACATCAATGTTTCAACGACCAGAAGATCTTTTCTGCCAGACCTTGCGAAATACCCGGCACTTTTGCAATTTCTTCGACGCTGGCGTTACGTAAACCTTGCAAACCGCCCATATATTTCAACAACATTTGCCGACGTTTTGGCCCGACGCCTTCAATGGTTTCCAGGGTGCTGGTATTTTTGACCTTCGCCCGTTTTTTGCGATGTCCGCCAATCGCATGATCGTGTGATTCATCGCGAATATGCTGGATGACGTGCAACGCAGGCGAATCTGGCGGTAAGCTAAAGCCCTCGCCTTCAGGCTCGAAGAACAATGTTTCCAGCCCAGCCTTACGGTCGGCCCCTTTGGCAACGCCAAGTAACAACGGATGGTTTTTATCCCAGGGGACGTCCAGCTCGGCGAAGACATTTTTCGCCTGCGCAAGTTGTCCTTTGCCACCATCAATCAGGATCACGTCCGGAATCTTACTGTCATCGATGGCTTTACCATAACGCCGACGCAGCACCTGATTCATCGCCGCATAATCATCGCCCGGCGTAATGCCATTGATGTTATAGCGCCGATACTCCGCACGCAGTGGGCCATTAGCATCAAACACCACGCACGAGGCAACGGTTTGTTCGCCCATCGTATGGCTGATATCGAAACATTCCATCCGTTTCACTTCCGGCAATTTCAACACGCTGGCAAGCGCTGTCAGTCGCTGATGAACGGTTGATTGCTGCGAAAGTTTGGTGGTTAACGCTGTTGCTGCATTCGTCCGCGCCAGTTTCAGGTAACGCGCCCTGTCGCCACGCGGTTTGGTCTGAATGTTAATCTTGCGCCCCGCCAGTTCTGATAATGAATCGGCGAGCAGCGTTTTATCGCTAAGATTAAAATCGAGCAGGATCTCTCCCGGGAGAGTGCGCATCTGGCTGCCCTGTAAATAGAACTGACCAACAAAGGTTTCCACGACTTCGCCCAGTTCCGTACCGCCCGGCACCTTCGGGAAATAGCTACGGCTACCGAGCACCTTGCCCTGACGAATAAACAAAACATGGACACATGCCATGCCAGCATCGAACGCCACGCCAATAACATCAAGGTCGTCGCCCGTATTAGAGACAAATTGTTTTTCGGTGACGCGTCGCACCGCCTGAATTTGGTCGCGAATACGTGCCGCCTCTTCAAACTCCAGATTCTGGCTGGCTGTTTCCATGCGGCTAATCAGTTGCTTAAGCACCTGATCGTCTTTACCCGATAAAAACAGGCGCACATATTCAACCTGCTGGGCATACTCTTCTTCGCTAACCAACCCGGCCACGCACGGCCCAAGACAGCGCCCGATCTGGTATTGCAGACATGGACGCGAGCGATTGCGATAAACGCTATTTTCGCACTGGCGAATAGGGAAAATCTTTTGCAACAACGCCAGAGTTTCACGCACCGCATAACCATTCGGGAACGGGCCGAAATACTCTCCCGTGGCGTGCTTCGCACCGCGATGCATCGCCAGACGTGGATGTGTATCGCCACTGAGGAAAATAAAGGGGTAAGATTTGTCGTCGCGTAACAAAACGTTGTAACGCGGCTGATAGAGTTTGATGTAGTTGTGTTCCAGCAATAATGCTTCGGTTTCAGTATGAGTCACCGTGACATCGATTTGCTGGATCTGGGCGACCAACGCTTCCGTTTTGCGCGAAGCGAGATTGCTACGGAAATAGCTTGAAAGCCGTTTTTTCAGGTCTTTCGCTTTACCGACATAAATAACCGTACCACCAGCATCATACATGCGATATACGCCCGGCTGGCTGGTGACGGTTTTTAAAAACGCTTTTGCGTCAAACTGAACACTCACTGACTTGTTAACGTCTCCGCATTACACAAACCATGGCGAATAGCCAGGTGAGTCAGCTCAACATCGCCATGAATGTTTAATTTACTGAACATACGGTAGCGATAGCTGTTCACCGTTTTCGGGCTGAGATTAAGCTGTTCTGAAATCTCATTGACCTTCTGGCCTTTGGTAATCATCAGCATAATCTGCAATTCGCGTTCAGACAAACTGGCAAATGGGCTTTCTGTTTTTTCTGGTTCGATCTGGCTTAACGCCATTTGTTGCGCAATGTCAGAAGCAATGTAACGCTGCCCAGAATAGACAGAACGAATCGCGCTCACCACCTCCTGCGGGGCCGCACCTTTGCTTAGATAGCCCGCAGCGCCAGCCTGCATGACTTTTGCTGGTAAAGGGTTTTCGGTGTGAACCGTAAGCATGATGATTTTGACATCTGCGGTTGAACGGGCGATTTTACGCGTCGCCTCAAGGCCGCCAATGCCAGGCATACTCATGTCCATTAGCACCACGTCGACGGAATTTGCCCGGCACCACTTAACGGCATCTTCACCACAGGAAGCCTCACCAACGACTTTAATACCCTTTATATCTTCCAGAATGCGTCGTATCCCTGCGCGCACCAGTTCGTGGTCATCAACAAGTAGAACGTTGATCAAAGGAATATCTCCAGAAATAGGGATAACGCTACTGATAGTTAGTCATCCGTATATTAGCGGGTTTTATTGCAACTTTGAAACGTTAAAAATGGTGGGTATTCGATTTTTCTCTCATTTTTGATAATTCGATTGTCCACAGTTATGGTCACGTCCGTCACCAAAAAGCTTCCGCTGCGTTGTAACCTGCCGGTTAGACTGAAATGTGACAAAAATTGACTTCATTCAGCACAAATGAAAAATCATCAGCATGAATATGTAACATTAATTAACTCAATAAATACGCACAAAAAACATTCATGATATAAATATTTATTAACCACTATATTAACTAATTTAATATCAATGATGATTCAGCGACCAAAAAACAACCACTGCTATTTTTAGCAAAGCTTATGGTATACTCCGCCGCCTTTAACATTTTTTACTGCAAATTTTGATTGCAACATGACGAGGAAAATAAATGAGTACGCCTGATTTTTCTACTGCCGAGAATAATCAAGAACTGGCAAATGAAGTCTCCTGCCTGAAAGCGATGCTGACGCTGATGCTGCAGGCGATGGGACAAGCTGACGCGGGCCGCGTGATGTTAAAGATGGAAAAACAGCTTGCGCTGATCGAAGACGAAACCCAGGCTGCGGTATTTTCCAAAACGGTTAAGCAAATTAAACAGGCCTACCGTCAGTAATATAAAACCGGCTGAAAGCACACCTTTCAGCCGGTTTTACACCTGGCACGCAGAATGTAATAGAGGTCATATTAAGCCAGTTGCGGCGGCGTAACAGGCAACCTGGGTCTTATTCGGCGCGTTGATTTTTTTCTGCATGTTTTTCTGATGAAAATTAACCGTGTTCTCGGAGATTGACAAGATCATCGCAATCTCTGCCGATGTCTTACCTTCCGCGGTCCATTTCAAAATTTCCTTTTCCCGCTTACTGAAATTCATCTCCGGCGTCATCACTATTTGATCATTTAAACGCATCAGCGCCATCAGACTTTCGCGCACCAGTAGCTGCATTTTTAATTGCAGCTCATCACTAAGAACAGGTATTTCGCGCGTACTGCTACGAGAAAATGACAAAAATCCCAACGCCCGGTTCGGTAGCATTAAATACTGAGTAACTCCCCTGCGTAAACCATGTGCACGCGCAGCCTCCCATAATGGCTGGGCTTCACTGAATAAGTCATCATTCCACAATAAATGGCCCTGACTGAAGTTTTCAGGGTTGAGCACGGGATCAATAGCGAGAAAGTTTTTTGCCTGATAATAACTAACCCACGACTCAGGGTAATTGGTGTAGAAAGCCACTTTGGGTCGCGTGAATGGCACCGGGTGGCGAACACATAACGAATAGTAATCGTACTCGAGCTGCTGAGCCTGAAGCTCTATTTCATGGTAGACCTCTTCTGCGGCCTCCATCCTCTGAAAGCGCGACAGCATTGTGCGACGCCAGCTAAAAAAATCCGTATCCTGCATAGTAAACCGCAATGCCCCTGAGAGTGAGTATCATTTATACTGAAAACTCAAGCTATCACATAAATAAGATTTATATATAATTTATATTATTCAGATAATGAATTACTTTTGCAAGACATCGCATTCTCTTATGTTATTAATGAGTTATGCTGATTTATTGACCGTTTATTGAGTCTTCAGAAGAGTGGTTCGCCCCGGTCACTAACTCACCGGGGCTGATTTTTTCTTATTATTGCAGTAGAAACTTCTCGAGAAACTGGCGGGTACGGGGCTGCTGTGGATTGGCAAATAACGCTTTCGCCGATCCCTGCTCTACTATCCGCCCCTGGTCCATAAAGATCGCGCGGTCAGCAACATCTCGGGCAAAGCTCATTTCGTGTGTCACAATCACCATTGTGCGCTTTTCCTGCGCCAGCTGGCGGATAGTATTCAGGACTTCGCCCACCAACTCTGGGTCCAGTGCCGAGGTTGGCTCATCAAACAAAATCACCTCGGGGCGCATCGCCAGCGCTCGGGCAATCGCCACACGTTGCTGTTGACCGCCAGATAAACGACGTGGATAGCTGGTTTCTTTGCCTGCAAGGCCAACTTTCGCCAACAACTCACGTGCGCGCGCCGTGGCTTCCTCTTTAGGTTCACCTTTGACAATCACCGGCCCTTCAATAATGTTTTCCAGCACCGTACGATGCGGAAACAAATTAAAGTTCTGGAAAACAAAACCAACGTGCTGGCGCAACTGACGAATCAGGGATTTTTGCTGACTTAACGAACGCGCGGTATCAATGGTGATATCCCCGACGGTAATCGTCCCCGCTTCTGGTTGTTCCAGCAAATTTATGCTGCGTAGCAACGTGGTTTTTCCGGATCCGCTTGGACCTATAATCGCCACCACTTCGCCGGTTTTAACCTCCAGATCTATGCCATGCAGCACCGTCTGACCGTGGAATTTTTTCACCAGGTTTTTAACGTCAATGGCACTCATTTTGGATCCCTCTCCTGGCGATTAAGTTGATTCTCAAAATGGTTCTGCAACGTCGATAACACCGTCGCCATAATCCAGTAGATGAGCGAAGCCGCCAGATACATGGTGAAAACTTCCAGTGTGCGCGAAGTAATCAACTGCGCCTGACGGAACAACTCTGGCACCTGAATCGTCGCAGCCAGAGAAGTATCTTTTACCAGGCTGATAAAACTGTTCGACAGCGGCGGCAGTGCTACCCGCGCGGCCTGTGGCAAAATAGCACGACGCATAGTTTGCCACGGCGTCATGCCGATACTGGCAGCCGCCTCCCACTGACCTTTATCAATGGACGAAATCGCTGCCCGCAGCGTTTCGGCTGCATAGGCGGCGGTGTTCAGTGACAGGCCAATCATCGCTGACGGAATCGGGTCTAATTCAATACCAAACTGAGGTAAACCGTAGTAGATCATAAACAGCTGTGCGATGAGTGGCGTACCACGGAAGATGGAGATATAAAAACGCGCCAGCCAGCGCACAGGCCAGACGGGCGACAAGCGCATCAGCGCGAGAATAAATCCCAGCAGTAAGCCAAAAAACATGCCGCCGATGCTGAGTTGCAGCGTATACCCTGCCCCTTTCAACAGGAACGGCAGAGAATCAATAACCAGTTGTATACTTTCTTGCATGAGCATTTCCGGCGCTAAACGTGGGGATGATAGGCGAACAGTGCAGGCGCGCCCCCGGTATGAATAAACAGAATCGGTCCTTCATCTTTGAAGCGTTTCTGACTTATACCATCAATCAGCCCCGCCATCGCTTTTCCGGTATACACGGGATCAAGCAGAATGCCTTCCAGACGCGCCAGCAGTTTCACCGCCTCCATGCCTTCGTCATTCGACACACCGTAGCCAGGCGCAAAATAGTCATCCCAGAGGAAAATTTCCGCTGATGCAGTCAGCTCCAGTTCTTTCGCAATCGCCTGTTGTAGGCTAACCACTTTCGGCAACTGGTCAGCAACAGAACGTGAAACAGTCACGCCAATCAGTTCTGTTTCAGGCATCAGTTGTTCCAGCCCTACAGCAAGCCCGGCGTGAGTTCCGGCACTGCCTGATGCCACCACCACCGACGATATGTTAACCGCCCCTTCACACTGCTGGGCGATTTCCAGCGCACTCTCCACATAGCCCAACGCGCCTAAAGCATTGGAACCGCCAACCGGAATGACGTATGGGCGAAAGCCTTGCGCTTCGACGCGAGTCGCTAACTCTTCCAGTTGGGCATCAGGATTGGTCAGCGCATCGCACATTTCAATCTGAGTATTGAACAGATCCAGCAACAAGCGGTTGCCGTTGGTTAAATAGTTTTCTGCGGTAGTGCCAATGGGATTTTCCAGCAGCGCCACGCAATGCAGACCAAGTTTTGCGGCCACTGCGGCAGTCTGGCGCACATGGTTAGACTGAATCGCTCCGGCTGTAATCAGTGTGTCGGCACCTTCGCGCAAGGCGTCTGCTGCGAGAAATTCCAGTTTGCGTAACTTATTTCCGCCCATTGCCAACGGGGTGACGTCATCCCGTTTGATGAAAATGTCCCGCCCGAGATAATCAGAAAAACGTGGCAGATATTCGAGCGGTGTCGGTGCGCCGATAAACTCCAGCCGTGGAAAACGAGTTAAATTATGCAATGGCATAAAAGCCTCCGATGTGTGTTGTTGTGATCTTGTTATTATGCACGCTGGAAACGTATAAATAAAAAATGCACCGATTAAAGCGCCCTTTTTTGTCATTATGCCCCGTCCAGAATAGCGTTGACACGTTCCCGACTGTGAGTTCAACCGAGGGATGCAACACACTGGTTGAACCGATCTGTGAGTGATTCGTACTCTGGAGTTTTCTCGGTCTTTCGTTGAGCATATGGCAACTGTAGTACCCATGGATACCGGGCGATAGCAGATAGTGTGTTAATAGAATCAGATTTGTGGTCCCGTGATACTGTTGAATGTCCGATGGGTCATCAGGAACGTAACGGTGTAAAGGCTGCTTATGTCCATAAAGCAGAAAATCTGATGTCCCCTGGTTACGGGGATAACTTCTCCTGGCATCTTAGGTTGATCAATCCTGGTTATCCATACCCGTTCATTAATATGGTAATCATTATCTCTGCATTAATTATTATTTATATCCAGGTCTGTTTTTAGGATAAAAATATTATATTCCCTGCCGATATTTTCAGGCACTTTTCTTATAAAAAAGCAGAGAAACACTCACTATCTAAAATTACACCAATCAATAAACAAACTAACATCCAGAAAACATTACAATTTCAAATTACTCGTCAAAAAAAATCAACCTGATTGCTTGAGATGGATTTTTTCTGTTTATTTGCAATAATGCTCGCATCGATCATTTGTATGATGATTAGATAATACATATTATTTCTCAATGGCATTTACACAGCCAAAACATTTAACCCACCATTCTTAAACAAGAAATTGGAGCTTTTGTGAAAATCAAAATTAATAAAAAAGAAAAGTTTTATGTCTATATAAAAAACAGAAAAACATTCGGCGTAACACAAGAGGGAATGAAGACAACATTACTATTCAGCCTTATATCTGCCACTCTGGCCATTCAGCCTGCTTTGGGAGCCAAAAAGGAGGTTACTCTTTCTGAAGGAAACCCTGCTGAAATATCTGAACATATCATTGGTGCTGATGGCCCGCAGGATAGGTTGGGTAGTGATGATGGAGAAGCCGGTGAAGATGCTCTCATTGTTAATGTTGTACCCGGTTCGTTACAGGATGAAAATATCCTGACAATTAACAGCGGAACTTACATTAGTGGCGGTGAAGGCGGATGGGCTGGTCATGATGATGATCATACTATGAAGGGCGCTGCAGGAGGCCAGGGCGGCACAGCTATTACTGGAAATAATTTTACTCTTGTTAATTCTGGTGATATTTCCGGTGGTAAGGGGGGTTGGGGAGGTTATGGTAATGGCGGAGGCGATGGAGGTGAAGCGGGTACCGCTATTTCCGGAGATGATCTTACCATTACGAACAACGGTAGCATTACGGGTGGCAATGGCGGAATGCCTGGAGCCAGTGGTTATGGCGATGAGAGCGGTGGTTTAACGGGGACTCCTGCTGTTGGTGGGACTGCCATATCTGGCAATAATCTTCAAATAAGCAATAACGGAAACATCACTGCCGGGCAAGGTAGTAGTGGTGCCTGGTGGGCGGTATGGGGGCCTTCTGCCGGCACAGGAGGGAATGGAGGCACGGCAATATCCGGAAATAATATGGAGATAACAAATAATAATCACATTACAGGTGGCCAGGGGGGGGATGGTGCTCGCGGTGGTGAAGGTAGTGTCGAATTTTCTACCGTTCCGAATATTAATGGGAGTACCGGTGGTAGTGGTGGTATTGGAGGGTCTGCTATATATGGTAATAATATTAAGATAAATAATACGGGAGATATAACTGGCGGACAGGGAGGCACTGGTGGTGAAGGTGGTAGCGGTGGTACAGATGAATATGATCACACTGACTCAGCGCCCCTTGGTTCTGGTGGTACGGGAGGTATTGGTGGCACCGGGGGGATTGCCATATCTGGAAATAATATGGAAATAAATAATTATGGAAATATTATTGGTGGAAATGGCGGCACTGGTGGTAATGGTGGCTATGGAGGGCGTTCCCATGAAAATAATAAAACTGGTGCCGGAGGTAATGGTGGCAACGGAGGTAATGGTGGTACTGCTATCTCCGGGAGTAATATCACGATAAATAATCATGGCAGGATATTGCCTGGGAGTGGCGGACAGGAAGGTGAAAGTAACGTTATCTTCTCCGGAGGAGTATCTGGTAACAGAGGGCAAGATTGTGATACCGCAATATCTCTGAATGGTGGAACTAACTCGTTGAATCTCTTCGCTGGTTCTGTCATTCAAGGTGATATTGTTTTGAATAATGTTGAAAATAATGCTGATGGTAATTCTCTGTCCATTACAAATAAAGACTCCGCCAGCTCTGAGATAAAAGGCAATCTGAGTGCGGGTACAGGTACACATGTTTCCGTTTCGGGAGCTGATGTCACCTTTAGCGGAAGTTCGGTATTTGACACAGATTCATCGCTAAATATAGGTACAGGTTCCAGTCATTTAACTGCCAAAAGTATTCAGTTCAATAACGGTGCAGTGCTTAATGTTGATACTGCCATGACAATATGGAAGCAAAATGAGTACGGCTTGTTGACGACCTCCGACGGCATAACAGGGCTCTCTGAAAATAATATTTATCAGCATAATAATCTACTGAGTGATGGTGCTGAAGACTATGTTTTAACATCACTTAGTGGTAACGGGCAGACAGTAAAAGAGGTGAGTTCTTCTCTGAAGTGGAATGACCCTTCAGGAAATGGATATGGCACGTTTGACCTGAGATATGGCGCGGTGTTAGAGCTGAAGGTACGACTTGCAGATAACAATGCGGCTCAGTTATCTCATGGCTGGGATGGAAAAACGCTGACCAAAGCCGGCGAAGGAACACTGATTCTGTCTTCCAAAAACACTTACACGGGTGTAACAGACATCCGCGGCGGCAATGTTCGCATGAACAGCAACAGTGCTCTGGGGCAGACCAGCGAGATTCGTCTGGCAGACGACACCATGCTGGACATGAACGGTCACAGCCAGACCGCAGGTAAACTGAACAGCGCAGCAGGTTCCATACTGAACATTAATGGCGGTAATCTGACCCTCACAGGTGGAGGCCTGTCTGCAGGTACCCTCATCGGCTCTGGCTCCCTGAACATCAGCGGTGGCGTGTTCGATATTACTGGTGCCAGCCGCGCCCTGAATGCCACCATTGCTATCGCAGATAAGGCAATAGTGAAGGTGCTTAATACTGACGGACTGGGAGCAGGCTCGGTTAACACTGCCGGCACACTGATTCTGGGCAAGGCTGATGCACCTGTCATGCTTGCTAACAGCCAGGTCACCATCGCTCAGCAGGGGACACTCTCCGGCTCTGGTGGTGTCGCCGGGAACGTAACCAACAGCGGTACTCTTGACCTGAGAGCCGATGCTCCGGGTAATGTACTGACGATCGGGGGTAACTATACCGGTAATAATGGCTTACTGCTCATGAACACCGCTCTGGGGAATGACAACTCCGCAACAGACAAACTGGTAATCAGAGGCGATGCTTCCAGTCAGACCCGTGTGGTTGTTATAAATGCAGGTGGTACCGGAGCACAGACACTGAACGGTATTGAGTTGATTCATGTCGACGGAAATGCTGACAGTGCTGAATTTATTCAGGCCGGGCGTATTGCCTCCGGGGCTTATGACTACACGCTGGGACGTGGTCGGGGAAGCAACCGTGATAACTGGTATCTGACCAGTGGTAAAAACACTCCGTTCCTGCTGCGCGCTCTGAAAGCAATGCAACCCCCTGCCCCTGAACCTGCTCCGGGTGGTCATGACAACGACCTGCGCCCGGAAGCTGGCTCCTATACGGCGAACATGGCTGCCGCAAACACCATGTTCGTATCCCGTCTTCATGAACGCCTGGGGCCGATGCATTACACCGATGTGATTACTGGTGAGCAGGAAAAAACCAGCATGTGGATGCACCATGAAGGGGAACACAACCGCTGGCGTGACGGTACAGGTCAACTGAAAACACAGGGTAACCGTTACGTCCTGCAGTTGGGCGGTGACCTGGCTCAGTGGAGCCGGAACAGCTCTGACCGCTGGCATCTGGGAGTTATGGCTGGTTACGGTAATGACCATAACAATACAGATTCTGTACGTACCGGATACAGGTCAAAAGGCAGTGTGAAAGGATACAACGCAGGTCTGTATGCCACCTGGTATGCTAATGATGAGACACATAGCGGGGCTTATCTGGATAGCTGGGCACAGTACAGTTGGTTCGATAACGATGTGAAAGGTGACGGCCTGCCGGGGGAATCCTGGAAATCAAAAGGTCTGACAGCCTCACTGGAAACCGGTTATGCCTGGAAAGCCGGTGAGTTTACCGGCAGCCATGGCAGTCTGAACGAATGGTATGTCCAGCCTCAGGCTCAGGTTATCTGGATGGGCGTAAAAGCTGATGAGCACCGCGAACGCAATGGTACCCGTGTTGAAAGCACCGGTGACGGTAACGTCGGTACCCGTCTGGGCGTGAAGACCTGGATTAAGGAACACAGCAGAATGAATGACGGCAAATCCCATGAGTTCCGTCCGTTCGTTGAGGTGAACTGGCTGCACAACACCCGTGATTTTGGCACTCGCATGAACGGTGTGACGGTACATCAGGACGGCGCCAGCAATATCGGAGAAGTAAAAACCGGTGTTGAGGGGCAGATAAATGACCATCTGAACCTGTGGGGCAATGTGGGTGTACAACTCGGTGACGAGGGATACAGCGACGCCTCTGCCATGCTGGGTATGAAGTATACATTCTGAACCGGGTAGTGGAGTAGCCAGCTCTTTATCAGTCAGTGCATGAGAGAAACGGGATAACCTGCTCAATGACCGTTGGTTATGACTGCGACCAGAATGCGCTGGCTGAACGAATAAACGGGCTCCTGAAAAACTCGCGTCCTGCAGATCCGGAAAAAAGTAAAAAATCCGTGGCTATTTATAACCATGAGCGGCCACACCTGGCACTAAAATACAAAACGCCCGATGAAGTTCATCAGGCGTTTTACAGACAAAAAACTGTCAACTTATAGCAGGGCCCGTCAATACGTTGATTACTTGGTCACATCAGCACCAAACCATTTTTCGGAAAGGGCTTGCAAGGTTCCATCTTTTTGCATTTCTGCAATGGCATCGTTGACTGCTTTCAGCAAGTCTTCGTTACCTTTACGCAGTGCGACACCTGACTCCTGGCGGGAGAAGGCTTCGCCAGTTACTGCCAGCGTATCATTGGTTTTCTTCACCAAATCCAGCGCCGCCAGACGGTCAACCAGGATAGCATCAATACGGCCTACGCGCAGATCCTGGTACTTGGTCGGGTCGTCATCATAGGTGCGCACATCAACACCCTGAACATTCTGACGCAGCCACTCTTCATAATTGGTGCCTAAACCAACACCAACTTTTTTACCTTTCAGGTCGTCTGCGGTTTTTATTGTGCCTTCATTACCTTTTTTCACCAGCGCCTGAATACCGGAAATGGTGTATGGGGTAGAAAAGTCGTATTTTTTCTTGCGTTCATCAGAAATGGTGACCTGGTTAATCACCACATCGATGCGTTTAGAATCCAGTGACGCCAGCATCCCGTCCCATTTGGTCGGTTTTAATGCGGCATCAACGCCCAGATGTTTTGCCAGTTGTTGGGCAAATTCCACTTCAAAACCAGTCAACTTGCCGTCATCGCCCTGAAAGCTAAACGGCGGGTAAGTCCCTTCCAGTCCCACCAGCAACGTGCCACGCTCTTTTACTTTATTGAGCAGGCCTTCGTTGGCAAAACTTTTCACGCTCATACCCGCAACCAGCGCCACGGCCACAACGCCCATCAACGCCTGATGTCCCAGATGTGCTAGTTTCATATTCACCCCGAATGTTGTTTTGTTGGTTTGCAGTGTAGAGCTATTGTTTGTAAACACAAAAACAAGTCTGCTACATCTTATTCTTATTTAATATATATCAGAAGCTGACATGCAGGGGGAATTCTGCGCAAGATCACCGCGGGTTTGCGTCTGGTAACACTGATACTTACGTAATGCGATGCGGTAATTATTGGTGCTTGTGGTGGGTAGCCATGGCGCCAGGTTTTCATCAAGAAAACCATCCTGCAGCAGGTCGGTGGAAATATCTTGCTCGCTTAAATAATTACCCAAACGACGCAGACGCACCACATACTCGCGCACAGTACCGGGGCTCATTTCAGTATGGTCAAAGAGAAATTGCTTGAAGCCGATAATATCAAAAAAATCACTCTGCGTTTTGCAGTGTAAATCGCCGCAAAAACGACACAACGCGGACCATGATTTTTGTTCTTCCTGCCAGCCATTTTCATCAAGCAGTGTATCGAGACGGGAAATCTCGATTTTATTCACTATTTTGCCGTCGCGAACCAGCGTAATGCGATCAAGTAGTTTACGGCAAAATGCGCAATGGGTTTGACTGTGTTTAAAGTCTTTAAGATAGCGACTCAATGGCCGCCTTTTCTGGTGCTGCATCATTATTAAGAACTCCTGGTATTCAAAATTAATGTGCGGCATTTACTTAAGTTATAACTTACCCAGTTTGGTGCGTAACCGTTTAATGGCCTGACTGTGTAACTGACTGACCCGCGATTCACCAACTTCCAGCACCGCGCCAATCTCTTTGAGATTAAGCTCTTCCTGGTAATAGAGCGTTAATACTAACTGTTCACGCTCCGGCAACATTTCGATGGCTTCCATTACCCGTTGACGCAAATTACTTTCCAGTAATTTTTGTAACGGGTTTTCGCGCTGATGATCGTCACTTACCAGTTCAATACTATCGCCGTGCTCTTCACGCCACTCATCGTAGGAAAAGAGTTGGCTGTTATTAGTATCAAGCAACATTTGTCGATAATCGGCGATTTCGATCCCTAAACGTTCTGCCACTTCAGTTTCTGTGGCGTTACGGCCAAGTTCCTGTTCCAGTTGCCCCATTGCCTGCGCCACTTCACGCGCATTGCGTCGCACGCTTCGTGGCACCCAGTCACGGCTGCGAAGTTCATCCAGCATAGCACCACGGATTCGCTGCACTGCGTAAGTTGTAAATGCCGTTCCTTGCAGGGCGTCATAACGTTCAACGGCATTAAGTAATCCAATGCCGCCCGCCTGTAGGAGATCATCAAGTTCTACACTCGCGGGCAGTCGGACCTGCAGGCGCAATGCTTCGTGTCGCACCAGCGGGATATAACGCTGCCACAGCGAGTATTTATCCATTACACCTTCAGCGGTATAGAGTGATTTCACGATAAACAACCCTGCGTTATATAAGTAATCGGCATAATTATCCGTTTCTGCAGGTTTTTTAATCGGACGATTAATGGGTGAAATAAGCGGTTATTTAGGGTGATCGGTAAATAACGAGCAGAATAACCCCGCCGGAAGCGGGGTTAAGAGATCTGACAAGGTACGCTTTATCTTGCTGGATGCTGTGTAAATGCCTTATCCAGCCTAGACGAATATGCAAATTTAATTAATTGCGATTCACCTTGTAGGCCTGATAAGCGCCGCGCATCAGGCAATTTGGCGTTTGTTGTCATTATCGGTTAGTCAGGTTTTGGCGATTAACCTTGCAGCAGAGACAGAACTTGCTGCGGCACCTGGTTAGCTTTAGACAGCACGGAGTTACCCGCCTGCTGGATGATCTGCGCTTTCGACATGTTGGACACTTCGGTCGCATAGTCGGCGTCCTGAATACGGGACTGCGCTTCAGACAAGTTGGTGGTGGTGTTGTTCAGGTTAGTGACCGCAGAATCCAGACGGTTTTGAACGGCACCGAGGGAGGAGCGGAAAGTATCAACTTGCGAGATAGCTTTGTCTAAAAGTGCCAGTGGATCAGCAGAAGAAGCCCCTGAGAACTGTGCAGTCGGAGTTGCAGTAGATAATTCAACAACAACTTTGTTCCCTGTGGCTGTTGCTGCAGTGTCGTCATCAAGCGCTGTTGTAACCGTTGTAGCGTAGTTTTTACCCTGGAATGTTACATATCCCGCAGCCGCGCCTTTAGAGTCAGCGGCAACTTTAATCAGTTGATCTTTCTGAGTAGCAGCAGTCGTTAGTCCATTATCGGTGTCTTTATATTCGACATCGGCTTTATTCAACGTGACTTTACCGTTTGTATGATCAATCGATGCGGAGTAGAAATCACTGCCGGATTGAACGACGAACTGTGCAGTGGCAGCCCCTTTCGCATCCAGTGTATTGTGTAACGTCAGGCTAGAAACATCGACTGTTTTACCTGTCGCAGTAGTCAGATCTTTCGCAACAGCAGTGAAATCAACACCAAAGGGTTCCGTTCCTTTATCACCCGTAATTTGAGTAATGGAACTGCTAACATTCAGCGACTGACCCGAAACGGAGAAACCATTCAATCCCAGCGTTGAAGAATCAATTTTCTGCAAATCGATAGAGATGGTCTGCCCATCATTCGCGCCAACCTGAATCGCCATAGAACCGTTTTTAGCCAGCACATTCACGCCGTTGAACTGAGTCTGACCGGATACACGGTCAATTTCATCCAGACGGGATTTGATTTCGTCCTGAATAGAAGACAGGTCAGAATCAGAGTTAGTCCCGGTCGTCGCCTGAACGGTCAACTCACGCACACGCTGCAAGTTGTTGTTGATTTCAGACAGTGCGCCTTCTGCGGTCTGCGCCAGAGAAATACCGTCATTGGCGTTACGCGCGGCCTGAGTCAGCCCTTTAATGTTAGAGGTGAAACGGTTAGCAATCGCCTGACCAGCGGCGTCGTCTTTCGCACTGTTGATACGCAGGCCAGAAGACAGGCGTTCGATAGAAGTCGACAGCGCAGACTGGTTTTTGTTGATGTTGTTCTGAGTGATCAGCGAGAGGCTGTTGGTGTTAATGACTTGTGCCATAATTTTTATTCCTGTTTTTTAGCTCTACGGTTTAAGTATTGGGCTTCCACCCTTCGGCTTCGTCGCCGTCAACCCTGTTATCGTCTGGTCACTCACAACCTTTAGAATTTTTTTCTAGCCGTCGAAATACTCCCCTTCCTCGTTGCTGTTCGTGTCATTAAGCCAAAAAATAAATCGTAAACTTTGCCCCGCATCCGCCGATAACCCCGGTATTCGTTCTACATGTCGCATGATTAAGGAATATATATGGCTAGTATTTCAACGCTCGGGGTTGGGTCGGGGCTGGATCTCAGCAGCATCCTCGACAGTCTTGAGGCGGCAGAAAAATCTACCCTGACGCCGATATCAAAACAGCAAAGCTCGTACACCGCGAAACTGAGCGCCTACGGGACGCTGAAAAGCGCGCTGGAGAGTTTTCAGACCGCCAACACGGCACTGAATAAAGCCGACTTATTTACCGCTACCTCAACCACCAGCAGTTCCTCGGCTTTTAGCGCCACCACCACGGGCAGCGCGATTGCCGGAAAATACACCATTAGTGTCAGCCAACTGGCACAGGCACAGACGCTCACGACCCAAAACAGCCAAAAAGACAACAAAGCCGCCATCGCCACCGGCGATAGCGTCCTGACCATCCAGCAAGGCGGTGGAAAAGATCCCGTCACGATTGATATCAGCGCGGCTAACTCGTCACTCTCTGGCATCCGCGATGCAATTAACAACGCCAAAGCCGGCGTCAGCGCCAGTATCATCAATGTGGGTAACGGCGAGTATCGTTTGTCTATCACCGCCAATGATACCGGTAGCGATAACGCCATGAAACTGAGCGTCAGCGGCGACAGCGCCCTGCAAAGTTTTATGGGTTACAACGGAACGTCGGGTGATAGCAGTAATGGCATGATTGAAAGCGTCACCGCGCAGAACGCCAAACTTACGGTTAATAACGTTGAGATTGAAAACAGCAGCAACACTATCAGTGACGCGCTGGAAGATATCACTCTCAACCTGAATGACGTCACCACCGGTAATCAGACCCTCACCATCAGCAAAGACACCTCTAAAGCTGAAAATGCGGTTAAAGCGTGGGTGGATGCCTATAACACGTTACAGGATACGTTCAGCAGCTTAACAAAATACACCGCTGTCGATGCCGGGGCAGAAAGTCAGGACTCCAGCAACGGCGCGTTACTCGGTGACTCCACACTTCGCACCATCCAGACCCAGTTAAAAACGCTGCTTGCCAATACGCATAGCAGTTCGGCCTATAAAACATTGGCACAGATCGGTATTACCACCGACGCCAGTACCGGTAAGCTGGAAATAGCGACCGACAAGCTGCAAACAGCCCTGAAGAAAGATGCCGCTGGCGTAGGTGAAATGTTTATTGGTGACGGTAAAAGCACTGGCGTAACCACCAGCATTAGCAGCAACCTGACCAGTTGGCTCTCCTCCACCGGGATAATCCAGGCTGCAAAAGATGGCGTAAGCAAAACACTGAACAATTTGACGGATCAGTACAACGCTGCCAGTGAACGTATCGATACATTAATGGCGCGCTACAAAGCCCAGTTCACCCAACTGGATGTGCTAATGAACTCGCTTAACTCCACCAGTAGCTATCTGACACAGCAATTCGACACCTCAAATAGCAGCTCGAAATAATCTTCAGGAGAGACTATGTACAGCGCAAAAGGCACGCAGGCCTATGCACAAATTGGCGTTGAGAGCGCCGTGATGAGCGCCAGTCCACAGCAACTGGTTACCATGCTATTTGACGGCGTGTTGAGTGCGCTGGTAAGAGCACGCCTGTTTATGCAGGACAACAACCTGGAAGGTAAAGGCGTGTCTTTATCGAAAGCTATCAACATCATTGAGAATGGGCTGAAGGTGAGCCTCGAAGAAGAAAGCCAGGATGAATTAACCCAGAATTTAATTGCGCTCTATAGCTATATGGTCAGGCGTTTGCTGCAAGCGAATTTGCGTAACGATGTCTCCGCAGTAGAAGAAGTGGAAACGTTGATGCGCAATATTGCCGATGCCTGGAAAGAGACTTTACTCTCCCCTTCTTTGATTCAGGACCCTGTCTGATGAACCATGCACCGCACTTGTATTTTGCCTGGCAACAACTTGTCGAAAAAAGCCAGCTCATGTTACGCCTGGCGACAGAAGGACGATGGGATGAACTCATCGCCAGCGAAATGGATTATGTGAATGCGGTGCAACAAATCGCGCACCTGACGGAAGAGATGGAACCCTCTGCCATGATGCAGGAACAACTCAAACCGATGCTACGCCTCGTCCTGGACAACGAAAGCAACGTCAAGCAGTTATTGCAGGTCCGGATGGATGAGCTGGCGAAGCTGGTTGGTCAGTCATCGATGCAAAAATCCGTATTAAGTGCTTACGGCGACCAGGGCGGCTACGTACTGGCGCCGCAGGAGAATATCGTCAATTTTTCTCCCCATCTGAATTTTGGCAAAGCATAAAAGTTGGATTACTCGCGAATAACCTGATTACGGCTACGCTTCTAATGTTCCCCTCATGTGGAGTCGAAGAATGCGTAATCCCACGCTGTTGCAATGCTTTCACTGGTATTACCCTGAAGGCGGCAAGCTCTGGCCCGAGCTTGCCGAGCGCGCCGACGGTTTAAATGATATTGGTATCAATATGGTCTGGCTGCCGCCTGCCTATAAAGGTGCATCGGGCGGATATTCTGTCGGCTACGATTCCTATGATTTATTTGATTTAGGCGAGTTTGATCAAAAAGGCACTGTCGCGACGAAATATGGTGATAAAGCGCAATTGCTTGCGGCCATCGACGCGCTTAAACGCAACGACATCGCCATACTGCTGGATGTGGTGGTGAACCACAAAATGGGTGCCGACGAAAAAGAAGCGATTCGCGTTCAGCGAGTTAACGAAGAGTGTCGCACGCAAATTGATGATGAAATCATCGAATGCGAAGGCTGGACCCGTTACACCTTCCCTGCACGAGCCGGAAAATATTCACAATTTATATGGGACTTCAAATGTTTTAGCGGTATCGACCATATCGAAAACCCGCATGAAGATGGCATCTTTAAAATCGTCAACGACTACACTGGCGAAGGGTGGAATGATCAGGTCGATGATGAATTAGGCAATTTCGATTATCTGATGGGCGAAAATATCGATTTTCGTAACCATGCCGTCACCGAAGAGCTCAAATACTGGGCGCGCTGGGTAATGGAACAAACTCAGTGCGATTGGTTTTCGTCTCGACGCGGTAAAACATATTCCGGCGTGGTTCTATAAAGAGTGGATCGAGCATGTGCAAGAAGTTGCGCCGAAACCACTCTTTATTGTGGCGGAATACTGGTCGCGCGAGGTCGAGAAACTGCAAACGTATATTGATCAGGTGGAAGGTAAAACCATGCTGTTCGATGCACCGCTACAGATGAAATTCCACGAAGCGTCTCGTATGGGGCGTGATTATGATATGACTGAGATTTTTAGCGGCACATTGGTTGAAGTCGATCCTTTCCACGCTGTGACCCTGGTCGCCAACCACGACACCCAGCCGTTACAAGCCCTTGAAGCTCCGGTGGAGCCGTGGTTTAAGCCGCTGGCTTATGCCCTTATTTTGCTACGGGAAAATGGCGTGCCTTCGGTGTTTTACCCTGATCTGTACGGAGCTCATTACGAAGATGTCGGCGGTGACGGTCAAACCTATCCAATCGATATGCCAATAATCGAACAACTTGATGAGCTAATCCTCGCCCGCCAGCGTTTTGCCCACGGTGTACAGACGCTATTTTTCGATCATCCGAACTGTATTGCCTTTAGTCGCAGTGGCACCGATGAATATCCTGGCTGCGTTGTGGTTATGTCGAACGGCGACGATGGCGAAAAGACGATTAATCTGGGGGAGAACTATGGCAATAAAACCTGGCGCGATTTCCTCGGTAATCGACAAGAGAGCATAGTTACCGATGAAAATGGCGAAGCGACTTTTTTTTGCAACGGCGGCAGCGTCAGCGTTTGGGTTATCGAAGAGGTGATTTAAAACCGATCGCTGACAATACACGCATCGTTATTGCGGCGCCGTTACAGTTCCAGGCCCGATAAGCTTGCGTATCGGGCACTTTTTTTGACATGAAAATCCCCCTGGGCCAGGGGAATTTCATTACGGCAGCGGCGTCGGTAACGGCGCTTTTTCCAGCGCGGCGGCACACTCTGCCGTCGGACGAGCCACGCGTTCCATCGTCATGCCATCATACTCAATAGTGTTACCGTCACGCTCAATCTCGTACAGCTCACGTTTCACAGTAACGTTAGTGAGAGAATCAGACATCAGCGTCAGCTTACCCGGTAACGCAATCACTCGCTGCCATTGACGGCAATCCAGGGTATCACCCTCTTTAGTGACAATCAGGCTACCAATCGCTTCCGGGCTGACCAGCGCACGTTGCGGCCCTTTGGTCTGCCAGTACCCTGCCAGCCAGTCTGGCGCGGGGGTTTTTACAACATTATTATAGTTTTCGACTTCGGCACAGCCCGCCAACAACATGAGTGCGCCTGCAATTGCGAGTTTTTTCATCATTCGTCCTGCATGAGAAGAAAAGTGGATTGTGGCATTAAAGCCCTGACGCTGCCAGCCTTTCCAGGCCCAAAGAGAAATTTGATCTAACTATTATTTTTGTGAATTATTGCCACGCAAATAAATTCTCCTGATGTATGATTCGCGACTCTTGTTTAAACCTTCTGAGTTCAGAGGCTACATACATGTCATGGCAGCAATTCAAACAAGCCTGGTTGATTAAATTCTGGGCGCCAATCCCTGCAGTCATCGCGGCGGGCATTCTCTCCACTTACTATTTTGGCATTACCGGCACTTTTTGGGCAGTTACGGGTGAATTTACCCGCTGGGGCGGCCAGCTCCTGCAACTGTTTGGCGTCCATGCTGAAGAGTGGGGCTATTTTAAAATTATCCATCTGGAAGGATCGCCATTAACCCGCATTGACGGGATGATGATTCTCGGTATGTTCGGCGGCTGTTTTGCCGCGGCATTATGGGCCAACAACGTCAAACTGCGCATGCCGCGTAGCCGTATCCGCATTATGCAGGCCATTATTGGCGGGATTATTGCTGGTTTTGGTGCACGTCTGGCGATGGGCTGTAACCTGGCGGCGTTCTTTACCGGCATTCCTCAGTTCTCGCTGCACGCCTGGTTCTTTGCCATCGCCACCGCCATCGGTTCATGGTTTGGCGCGCGCTTTACCCTGCTGCCTGTTTTTCGTATCCCCGTGAAAATGCAGAAAGTCTCTGCCGCCTCACCGCTGACGCAGAAACCAGATCAGGCGCGGCGCCGTTTTCGTCTCGGGATGCTGGTCTTTTTCGGCATGCTTGGCTGGGCGCTGCTGACGGCGATGAACCAACCAAAGCTGGGGCTGGCGATGCTGTTTGGCGTCGGTTTTGGCTTACTGATAGAACGTGCACAAATCTGCTTTACTTCGGCGTTCCGCGACATGTGGATCACCGGACGAACCCACATGGCGAAAGCGATCATTTTCGGTATGGCGGTAAGTGCCATCGGGATTTTCAGTTATGTACAGCTGGGCGTAGAACCTAAAATCATGTGGGCGGGTCCGAACGCGGTAATTGGTGGATTACTGTTTGGTTTTGGTATTGTGCTGGCGGGCGGCTGCGAAACGGGATGGATGTACCGCGCGGTGGAAGGCCAGGTGCATTACTGGTGGGTCGGTCTGGGCAACGTTATTGGCTCCACGATTCTGGCGTATTACTGGGATGATTTCGCCCCGGCACTGGCAACCGACTGGGACAAAATCAACCTGCTAAAAACCTTTGGTCCAATGGGCGGCCTGCTGGTGACATATTTACTATTGTTCGCTGCGCTGATGCTGATTATCGGCTGGGAAAAACGCTTCTTCCGCCGTGCGGCGCCGCAGACAGCTAAGGAGATCGCATGAAAAATATCGTTCCTGATTACCGTCTTGATATGGTGGGTGAGCCCTGCCCTTACCCGGCGGTTGCAACCCTTGAGGCTATGCCGCAGTTAAAAAAAGGCGAGATCCTCGAAGTGGTCAGCGATTGTCCACAGTCGATTAACAATATTCCGCTGGATGCGCGTAATCACGGCTATACGGTACTGGATATTCAGCAAGACGGGCCGACCATTCGTTATTTAATTCAGAAGTAATCTTTTCTCCCGCTGTTTCAGGCAGCGGGAGTCACTTGCTACGAATACTCCGTTGTCTATTTTCCGTACCACAGTTGAATTATTATTCATTCACACAGACACAGCATTAAGTGATCGGACCAGATTGAAGGAATAACACCGATCATGCAAACTACTCTCCCTCACAACTGACGAGAGATTATTTCCCTGATGGATCAGGTTGCTAATTTTCAAAAGATGTTTGAGCAAGTGAGAACGGAGCTAAATTTTTCCTGGTTTTATGCTGAGTTAAAACGTCATCATATTGCACATTATATTTACTATCTTGCCACAGATAACATCAGGATCGTCACGCACGATGACAATGTTTTGTTAATAAGAGGAAGCAGAAGTCTATTAAAAGTCAGTGCCATCAAGGATCCTGAGCAAGTCAAAAAAGCAGCCCGAACTCACATTTCAAGACGGTCAACATTTCGGGAATATTGTATAACGCTTGCAAAGGCTGGTGTTTTTCGGTGGGTTACTGACGTCGGTGATAATAAGCGGCGTTACTATTCTATCGATAATACACTTCTATATATTGAAGATATCGAGAACAACAAACCACTTATTTAGCTGTTCTCACCAACTCAGGTCTGACAGTGGCTGGTTATTAATAAAATTTTCAATGAACGGTTCTGAAATAGCGATTAACTAACGGCTTCATGTTCATGCCTGTGACCATGTATTTTTCGTTGATGACAAAGAAAACCCAGGAGCGCGCCAGATAGCAGGCGGGGTGAATCATCAAGCATCATCGTTCACCGTAGATCTCCCGGTGTGTCATACCCTATACACGCCCATCACTCGATGGGCATTCTGAAAGCAAGTTACTGCGAAGCTTTCTTCCAGCGATGGCTCCATACAATGGTGAGCGGTCATTTTTTACAAACAGAACCGTGTCATAAGAAACATCTATTAGACAACGATGTTTTCGCCTGTTGGTATGTTGTAATTAGACAACCAACAAGAAACAATCATGTTCACTGTCAAAACAGATGATCTCTCCCATCCTGCAGTACAAGAATTAGTGAATTACCATATTTCCGGTATGCAGGAACAATCTCCACCAGAAAGCATCCATGCTTTGGACGTACAAAAACTACGTGATCCGGCAGTGACATTCTGGTCAGCATGGGAAGGAGATCGACTCGCCGGAATTGGCGCGCTGAAGTTACTGGATGATGAACATGGCGAGTTGAAATCAATGCGTACTGCGCCAGACTTTTTACGTCGTGGCGTTGCAAATCTGATTCTACGGCATATTTTGCGGGTTGCACATGACAGACGCCTTCATCGCCTGAGTTTAGAAACAGGAACACATGCTGGGTTTACGGCCTGCCATCAACTTTATCTCAAACATGGCTTCACCGCCTGCGAGCCCTTCGCTGATTATAAACCGGATCCAAATAGCCGTTTTATGACCTTGAACTTATGTGAAAATCATCAATTGTCATGACTGGTACCCCCACCAACTGCGGAAGGAAATGCTGATTATGTGTTTGCATTAACTAACCGCCGCCCCAGGTTTCGTAGGCCTTTTTTTTGTTTTATCGCCTCAGTTACAAAACCTAAACCTGCATGGACATCATTTCCTGGTACGCCGCCACCAGCTTATTACGCACCTGAATCCCCATTTGCATCGAAACCGACGCTTTTTGCATATCGGTCATCACATCGTTTAGCGCCACGCCGGGTTCGCCGAGGGTGAATTTTTCTGCCTGGGTGCGGGCGGCGGTTTGCGTATCACTTATACGATTGAGCGCGGCATGAAGTTGTCCGGCAAAACTGATGCCAGGTTGTGGTAGTGATTCCTGCGCACGGGCACTCATCGCCGTAGCCTGTAACTGGCTGATAACCCCTTCAATCCCCTGTATGGCTGACATATTCATCTCCTGGATCATTTCTGGTAGCAGAGATTAACAGTAAGTCAATAAGATAAAGGCGTTAAATAACGATAAAAAACCGGGTTAATTGGCGCATAGAAAAAAATAAAACCACAAATAATGAGGCCGTCAATTTTTCGAGTTTGCTGACCCGGGAGTGCGTCTTGTTCCACTTTGCCAATAACGCCGTCTTTCATCTGCCGCGAGGTGCGCGATGAATACGACTGCAGCCCAGACAAAATCTCTTGAGTGGCTTAATCGCCTACGCGCGAATCCGAGAATCCCTTTGATTGTTGCTGGTTCCGCTGCAGTGGCAGTGATAGTCGCGTTAGTTCTATGGGCAAAAGCCCCTGATTACCGCACGTTATTCAGCAACCTTTCCGATCAGGATGGTGGCGCGATCGTCAGCCAACTGACGCAGATGAACATCCCTTACCGCTTTAGTGAAGCCAGTGGTGCAATTGAAGTTCCGGCGGATAAGGTTCACGAGTTGCGTCTGCGTCTGGCGCAGCAAGGCTTACCTAAAGGCGGAGCGGTCGGCTTTGAACTGCTCGATCAGGAAAAGTTTGGTATCAGCCAGTTCAGCGAACAGGTGAATTATCAGCGAGCGCTGGAAGGCGAACTTTCTCGTACCATCGAAACTATCGGCCCGGTAAAAGGGGCGCGCGTGCATCTGGCGATGCCGAAACCGTCTTTATTTGTCCGTGAACAAAAATCCCCTTCAGCATCGGTGACGGTAAATCTGTTACCCGGCCGCGCACTCGATGAAGGGCAAATTAGCGCCGTTGTGCATCTGGTTTCCAGTGCAGTAGCTGGGCTGCCACCGGGTAACGTTACACTGGTGGATCAAGGTGGGCATCTGTTAACCCAGTCCAACACCAGCGGGCGCGATCTCAATGACGTTCAGTTGAAATATACCAGCGATGTCGAAGGCCGCATTCAGCGTCGTATTGAAGCAATTCTGTCGCCTATTGTCGGCAACGGCAATATTCATGCGCAAGTCACAGCGCAGCTGGATTTCGCCAGTAAAGAGCAAACAGAAGAGCAGTATCGCCCTAATGGCAATGAGTCACAGGCAGCGCTTCGTTCCCGTCAACTGAATGAAAGCGAGCAAAGCGGTTCCGGTTATCCGGGCGGCGTGCCGGGGGCATTATCTAATCAACCCGCGCCCGCAAATAACGCGCCGATCAGTACGCCTCCGGCAAATCAAAACAATCGCCAGCAACAGACGAGCACCACCAGCAATAGTGGACCGCGCAGCACACAGCGTAATGAAACCAGCAACTACGAAGTCGATCGCACCATTCGTCATACCAAAATGAACGTCGGCGACGTGCAACGTCTGTCTGTCGCGGTAGTGGTGAATTACAAAACGCTGCCGGATGGCAAACCGTTGCCACTGAGCGCCGAACAGATGAAACAAATTGATGATCTGACCCGCGAGGCAATGGGCTTTTCGGAAAAACGCGGTGATTCGCTCAATGTCGTCAACTCGCCGTTTACCAGTAGTGATGAAAGTGGTGGTGAGTTGCCGTTCTGGCAACAACAAGCGTTTATCGATCAGTTGCTGGCTGCCGGTCGCTGGTTGCTGGTACTGCTGGTGGCGTGGCTGCTGTGGCGTAAAGCGGTACGTCCGCAATTAATCCGCCGCGCTGAGGTGGTGAAAGCCGTTCAGCAACAGACACAAACTCGCCAGGAGACGGAAGATGCAGTGGAAGTACGCCTGAGCAAAGACGAACAACTGCAACAACGCCGCGCTAACCAACGTCTGGGGGCTGAGGTAATGAGCCAGCGCATCCGCGACATGTCTGATAACGATCCGCGCGTAGTGGCGCTGGTCATTCGCCAGTGGATAAATAACGATCATGAGTAACCTGACAGGCACCGATAAAAGCGTCATTCTGCTGATGACCATCGGCGAAGACCGGGCGGCAGAGGTATTCAAGCACCTGTCCCAACGAGAAGTGCAAACCCTGAGCGCGGCAATGGCGAACGTCTCGCAGATCTCCAACAAACAATTAACTGAAGTACTGGCAGAGTTTGAACAAGAAGCCGAACAGTTTGCCGCACTGAATATTAACGCCAATGATTATCTGCGTTCAGTGCTGGTCAAAGCGCTGGGCGAAGAGCGTGCCGCCAGCCTGCTGGAAGATATTCTCGAAACCCGCGACACTGCCAGCGGTATTGAAACGCTCAACTTTATGGAGCCACAGAGCGCCGCCGATCTGATTCGCGATGAACATCCACAGATTATCGCCACCATTCTGGTGCATCTGAAACGCGCTCAAGCCGCCGATATTCTGGCGTTGTTCGATGAACGCCTGCGCCACGACGTGATGCTACGTATCGCTACCTTTGGCGGCGTACAACCTGCCGCGCTGGCTGAGCTGACAGAAGTGCTGAATGGCCTGCTCGACGGTCAGAATCTCAAGCGCAGCAAAATGGGCGGCGTGAGAACGGCAGCGGAAATTATCAACCTGATGAAAACTCAGCAGGAAGAAGCGGTTATTACCGCCGTGCGTGAATTTGACGGCGAACTGGCGCAGAAAATCATCGACGAGATGTTCCTGTTCGAAAATCTGGTGGATGTCGACGATCGCAGCATCCAGCGTCTGTTGCAGGAAGTGGATTCCGAATCGCTGCTGATCGCGCTGAAAGGGGCCGAGCAGCCGCTACGCGAAAAATTCCTGCGCAATATGTCGCAACGTGCCGCCGATATTCTGCGCGACGATCTCGCCAACCGTGGTCCGGTGCGTCTGTCACAGGTGGAAAACGAACAGAAAGCGATTCTGCTGATTGTGCGCCGCCTTGCCGAAACCGGCGAGATGGTGATTGGCAGCGGCGAGGATACCTATGTCTGATAATCTGCCGTGGAAAACCTGGACGCCGGACGATCTCGCGCCACCCCAGGCGGAGTTTGTGCCACTGATGGAGCCAGAAGAAACCGTCACTGAAGAGGCCGAACCCAGCCTTGAGCAACAACTGGCGCAACTGCAAATGCAGGCCCACGAGCAAGGTTATCAGGCAGGGATTGCCGAAGGTCGCCAGCAAGGCCATGAACAAGGCTATCAGGAAGGTCTGGCTCAGGGGCTGGAACAAGGACTGGCACAGGCAAAATCCCAGCAAGCGCCGGTTCATGCCCGGATGCAGCAACTGGTCAGCGAGTTTCAGACCACCCTTGACGCGCTGGATAGCGTGATTGCTTCACGCCTGATGCAGATGGCGCTGGAGGCAGCGCGTCAGGTGATCGGCCAGACGCCAACGGTGGATAACTCGGCACTGATCAAACAGATCCAACAGTTGTTGCAGCAAGAACCGTTATTCAGTGGCAAACCGCAGCTACGCGTGCATCCGGATGATCTGAAACGTGTTGATGAGATGCTCGGCGCAACCTTAAGTTTGCATGGCTGGCGCTTGCGCGGCGATCCGACTCTGCATCCTGGCGGTTGTAAAGTCTCCGCTGATGAAGGCGATCTCGACGCCAGTGTCGCCACCCGCTGGCAAGAACTCTGCCGTCTGGCAGCGCCAGGAGTGGTGTAATGACCACGCGCCTGACACGTTGGCTAACCACGCTGGATAATTTTGAAGCCAAAATGGCTCAGTTGCCTGCGGTGCGTCGCTACGGGCGATTAACCCGCGCCACCGGGCTGGTGCTGGAAGCCACCGGATTGCAACTGCCGCTCGGCGCAACCTGTGTCATTGAACGTCAGAACGGCACTGAAACGCACGAAGTGGAAAGCGAAGTGGTTGGCTTTAACGGTCAACGGCTGTTTTTAATGCCGCTGGAGGAAGTGGAAGGCGTGCTGCCCGGCGCACGCGTTTACGCCAGAAATATCTCCGGCGATGGGCTGCAAAGCGGCAAGCAGCTTCCACTTGGTCCGGCGTTATTAGGTCGCGTTCTGGACGGCAGCGGTAAACCGCTCGATGGTCTGCCCTCCCCCGATACGACGGAAACTGGCGCCCTGATTACCCCGCCGTTTAACCCGTTGCAACGTACACCGATTGAGCATGTGCTGGATACGGGCGTGCGCCCAATTAATGCCCTGCTTACCGTCGGGCGCGGGCAGCGTATGGGGCTGTTTGCCGGATCTGGCGTTGGTAAAAGTGTGCTGCTGGGAATGATGGCACGCTACACGCGTGCCGATGTGATCGTCGTTGGTTTGATTGGTGAACGTGGGCGCGAAGTAAAAGATTTTATTGAAAATATTCTCGGTGCCGAAGGGCGTGCGCGCTCCGTGGTGATTGCCGCTCCGGCGGATGTTTCTCCGCTCCTGCGAATGCAAGGTGCCGCCTATGCCACGCGCATTGCCGAAGATTTTCGCGATCGTGGTCAGCATGTGTTGCTGATTATGGACTCCCTCACCCGCTACGCGATGGCCCAGCGTGAGATTGCGCTGGCGATTGGCGAACCACCCGCCACCAAAGGTTATCCGCCGTCGGTATTCGCCAAATTACCGGCGCTGGTCGAACGTGCCGGAAACGGAATCAGCGGCGGCGGCTCGATTACCGCGTTTTATACCGTGCTCACCGAAGGCGATGACCAGCAGGATCCGATTGCCGACTCCGCGCGGGCGATCCTCGACGGTCACATCGTGCTGTCTCGCCGTCTGGCAGAAGCCGGGCACTATCCGGCGATTGATATTGAAGCCTCAATCAGCCGTGCAATGACGGCGTTGATCAGTGAGCAGCATTACGCGCGGGTACGCACCTTCAAACAGCTGTTGTCGAGTTTTCAGCGTAACCGCGATCTGGTTAGCGTCGGCGCGTATGCCAAAGGCAGCGATCCAATGCTCGATAAAGCTATCGCCTTGTGGCCGCAGCTGGAGGGCTATTTGCAACAAGGCATTTTTGACGCGCGGACTGGGAAGACTCTCTCCAGGGGCTGGAACGTATTTTTCCGACGGTGTGATTACGCAGGAGATAGCAACAGATGGCAGAACATGGCGCCCTGGCGACCCTGAAAGATCTGGCAGAAAAAGAGGTGGATAATGCGGCCCGCCTGCTGGGTGAAATGCGTCGCGGATGTCAGCAGGCGGAAGAACAACTCAAAATGCTGATCGATTATCAAAACGAATATCGCAGCAACCTGAACAACGACATGAGTGCAGGAATGACCAGTAATCGCTGGATCAACTACCAGCAGTTCATTCAGACGCTGGAAAAGGCCATTACCCAGCACCGCCAGCAGCTTAATCAGTGGACGCAGAAAGTTGACATTGCTCTGAACAGCTGGCGAGAAAAGAAACAACGCTTGCAGGCCTGGCAGACCCTCCAGGAACGGCAATCCACGGCGGCCCTGTTAGCAGAAAACCGCCTCGATCAGAAAAAGATGGACGAGTTCGCCCAGCGCGCCGCCATGAGGAAAACTGAATGATTCGTTTAGCGCCCTTGATTACCGCTGACGTTGACACATCCACATTGCCCGGTGCTAGCGCCACTGACACGGCACTGGATTTTCTTGCGTTGTTGAGCGGGGCATTAGCAGGAGATGCAGCACCAGGCAAAGCTTCGCCATTGCTTCAGGTTGCAGTGGATACCCCACACGCGCAAAGTAAAGAACGCGCCAACGAAATTCTGGCCGGGGTACTGCCGTCTGATTTACACATCGCTACTGACGAAACGCTGGCTGAAATAACCGCAGCACGACCCGATACAACGCCGCTGACGACGGCTCTGGTTAATACGCTGGCAGCCATGCCAGAAAAGGAGACGGTCGCCGACGATAAAACGGATGACCTTAATGAAGATGCTGTCGCCAGCCTGAGCGCCCTTTTTGCTATGCTGCCCGGTTTTGACAATACCCCCAAAGTGACTGATGCGCCTGTAACAACGTTACCGACGCAGAAGCAAGCACTCTCAACCAAACTGACTACCGCGCAACTCGCAACAGCACAACCTGACGACGCCCCTGGCGCGCCAGATCAGCCATTAACACCGCTGGTCGCTGAAGCCCAGAGTAAAGCGGAGGTCATCAGCACGCCTTCACCTGTTACTACTGTCGCCAGTCCGCTAATTACTCCGCACCAGACGCAGCCACTGCCCACCGTCGCAGCGCCTGTTTTGAGCGCACCGCTGGGTTCCCACGAATGGCAACAATCCTTAAGCCAGCATATTTCGCTGTTTACCCGCCAGGGGCAACAAAGTGCCGAACTGCGTTTGCATCCGCAAGATTTAGGCGAAGTGCAAATCTCCCTTAAGGTGGATGACAACCAGGCGCAAATTCAGATGGTTTCACCGCATCAGCACGTGCGCGCCGCTCTGGAAGCGGCTTTGCCGGTACTGCGCACACAACTGGCAGAAAGCGGAATTCAGTTGGGGCAGAGCAATATCAGCGGAGAGAGTTTTAGCGGTCAGCAGCAGGCAGCTTCCGAGCAACAACAACGTCCACGCACATCAGGCCATGAACGCCTGACAACCGAGGATGACGATGCATTGCCAGTTCCCACAACTCTCCAGAGAGTTTCATCGGGCAATAGTGGCGTCGATATTTTCGCCTAACGTCAGAGGTAGCACCTTAATCCGCGTCTTTTCCCCGCTTTGCCACACTTAAGACGCAGGATAATTAGCCGATAAGCAGTAGCGACACAGGAAGACCGCAACACATGACTGATTACGCGATAAGCAAGAAAAGCAGGCGATCGCTTTGGCTCCCGATCCTGGTATTCATCACTCTCGCGGCCTGTGCCAGCGCGGGTTACAGCTACTGGCATTCGCAACAAGTGACCGCTGGCGACAAAGCACAGCAACGCGTCGTACTCTCACCTGTCTTCTATGCGCTGGACACTTTTACGGTCAATCTTGGCGATGCAGATCGCGTGCTTTATATCGGTATAACGCTGCGACTGAAAGATGAAGCCACCCGTTCGCGGTTGAGCGAGTATTTGCCGGAAGTCCGCAGTCGTTTGCTGTTACTGTTTTCGCGCCAGGATGCCGCCGTGCTGGCAACGGAAGAAGGCAAGCAACAACTGATTGCCGCAATTAAAGCCACACTTTCCCCCCCGCTTGTTGCCGGGCAACCGAAACAGGATGTCACCGACGTGCTGTATACCGCTTTTATTCTGCGATAACGACATGGGCGATAGTATTCTTTCTCAAGCTGAAATTGATGTGCTGTTGAATGGTGACAGCGAGGTCAAAGACGAACCGACAACCAGTGTTAGCGGCGAAAGTGACATTCGTCCGTACGATCCCAACACGCAACGCCGGGTTGTTCGCGAACGGTTACAGGCGCTGGAAATCATCAATGAACGTTTTGCCCGCCATTTTCGTATGGGGCTGTTCAACCTGCTGCGCCGTAGCCCGGACATTACCGTCGGGGCCATCCGCATACAGCCGTACCATGAATTTGCCCGCAACCTGCCGGTGCCGACCAACCTGAACCTTATCCATCTGAAACCGCTGCGCGGAACAGGGCTGGTGGTGTTTTCGCCGAGTCTGGTGTTTATCGCCGTGGATAACCTGTTTGGCGGCGATGGACGCTTCCCTACCAAAGTAGAAGGTCGTGAGTTTACTCATACCGAACAGCGCGTCATCAATCGCATGTTGAAGCTGGCACTTGAAGGCTATAGCGACGCGTGGAAGGCGATTAATCCGCTGGAAGTCGAGTACGTTCGTTCCGAAATGCAGGTGAAATTTACCAATATCACCACCTCACCGAACGACATTGTGGTTAACACGCCGTTCCATGTGGAGATTGGCAACCTGACCGGCGAATTTAATATCTGCCTGCCATTCAGCATGATCGAGCCGCTGAGGGAATTGTTGGTTAACCCGCCGCTGGAAAACTCGCGTAATGAAGATCAGAACTGGCGCGATAACCTGGTGCGCCAGGTTCAGCATTCACAGCTGGAGCTGGTTGCCAACTTTGCCGATATTTCGCTGCGCCTGTCGCAGATTTTAAAGCTGAAGCCCGGCGATGTCCTGCCGATAGAAAAACCCGATCGCATCATCGCCCATGTTGACGGCGTTCCGGTACTGACCAGCCAGTACGGCACCATCAACGGTCAGTATGCGTTACGGATAGAACATTTGATTAACCCGATTTTGAATTCTCTGAACGAGGAACAGCCCAAATGAGTGACTTGAATAATCCGGCAGATGACAACAACGGCGCAATGGACGATCTGTGGGCTGAAGCGTTAGGCGAACAAAAATCAACAAGCGGCAAAAGCGCAGCTGAAGCGGTGTTCCAGCAACTTGGCGGCGGCGACGTCAGTGGAACATTGCAGGATATCGACCTGATTATGGATATTCCGGTTAAGCTGACCGTCGAACTGGGCCGCACACGAATGACCATCAAAGAGTTGTTGCGTCTGACGCAAGGGTCAGTCGTGGCGTTGGACGGTCTGGCGGGCGAACCACTGGATATTCTGATCAACGGTTATTTAATTGCTCAGGGTGAAGTTGTCGTAGTCGCTGATAAATATGGCGTGCGGATCACCGATATCATTACCCCATCCGAGCGGATGCGCCGCCTGAGCCGTTAGTGATGAATAACCACGCTACTGTACAACCTTCCGCGCCGGTTTCTGCTGCTCCGCTCCTTCAGGTGAGCGGCGCGCTAATTGCCATTATTGTCCTGATCCTCGCTGCGGCCTGGCTGGTAAAAAGGCTGGGATTTGCTCCCAAACGTAATGGCACGAACGGGCTGAAAGTCAGCGCTAGTGCCTCGTTGGGGGCGCGTGAACGGGTCGTGGTGGTCGATGTGGAAGATACGCGACTGGTGCTCGGCGTTACTGCCGGGCAAATCAATCTGCTGCATAAACTTCCCCCTTCTGCGCCAACGGAAGAGTTACCTCAAGCCGATTTTCAGTCGGTCATGAAAAATTTACTTAAGCGTGGCGGGAGAGCCTGATGCGTCATCTCTTGTCTGTCGCACCGGCCCTTCTCTGGCTGTTTACTCCCCTCGCCTTTGCTCAACTGCCTGGCATCACCAGCCAGCCGCTGCCTGGCGGTGGACAAAGCTGGTCACTCCCGGTGCAGACGCTGGTGTTCATCACCTCGCTGACTTTTATTCCGGCAATTTTACTGATGATGACCAGCTTCACCCGCATCATCATTGTTTTTGGTTTATTGCGTAACGCTCTGGGAACGCCCTCCGCGCCGCCCAACCAGGTATTGCTGGGGCTGGCGCTGTTTTTGACCTTTTTTATTATGTCTCCGGTAATCGACAAAATTTATGTCGATGCGTATCAGCCGTTCAGCGAAGAGACAATTTCAATGCAGGAGGCACTGGAAAAAGGGGCGCAGCCACTGCGTGAGTTTATGCTGCGCCAGACCCGCGAGGCGGATTTAGGGTTGTTTGCCAGGCTGGCGAATACCGGCCCGTTGCAGGGACCTGAAGCAGTACCGATGCGCATTTTGCTCCCGGCCTACGTGACCAGCGAGTTGAAAACCGCCTTCCAGATAGGCTTCACGATTTTCATTCCGTTTTTGATTATCGACCTGGTTATTGCAAGCGTGTTGATGGCATTGGGGATGATGATGGTTCCCCCCGCGACCATTGCTCTGCCGTTTAAACTGATGCTGTTTGTACTGGTGGATGGCTGGCAATTGCTGGTTGGTTCACTGGCGCAGAGCTTTTACAGCTAGAGAGGCCAAATGACACCCGAATCGGTCATGATGATGGGGACAGAAGCGATGAAAGTCGCGCTGGCACTGGCTGCCCCGCTGTTGCTGGTGGCGCTGGTCACCGGTCTTATCATCAGCATTTTGCAGGCCGCCACGCAGATTAACGAAATGACGCTGTCGTTTATTCCGAAAATCATCGCCGTATTTATCGCCATTATTATTGCCGGACCGTGGATGCTCAACCTGTTGCTGGATTACGTTCGTACCTTATTCACTAACCTGCCGTATATCATCGGGTAATCGATGTAATGTTGCAGGTAACAAGCGATCAATGGCTTTCCTGGTTAAGCCTGTATTTCTGGCCATTACTGCGTGTGCTGGCGCTGATCTCCACCGCGCCCATTTTGAGCGAACGCAGCGTGCCAAAACGGGTAAAACTAGGCCTCGCAATGATGATCACGTTCGCCATTGCTCCGGCAATCCCCGCCAACGATGTTGCCGTTTTTTCGTTCTATGCCCTATGGCTGGCGGTGCAGCAAATCCTGATCGGCATTGCACTTGGCTTTACCATGCAATTTGCCTTTGCCGCTGTGCGAACCGCTGGCGAAATTATCGGTCTGCAAATGGGGCTGTCATTTGCGACGTTCGTCGATCCTGGCAGCCATCTCAATATGCCCGTCTTAGCGCGCATTATGGATATGCTGGCGTTACTGCTATTCCTGACATTTAACGGTCATTTATGGTTGATTTCACTGCTGGTCGATACGTTTCACACTCTACCCATTGGTGGCGAGCCGCTGAACAGCAATGCATTTCTGGCACTCACCAAAGCAGGGAGTCTGATTTTCCTTAACGGGTTGATGCTGGCGTTACCGCTGATTACCCTGTTGCTGACCCTGAATCTGGCATTAGGTTTACTGAATCGCATGGCCCCGCAATTATCAATTTTTTGTTATTGGTTTTCCATTAACGTTGACTGTCGGCATCTCATTAATGGCGGCATTAATGCCGTTAATTGCTCCTTTTTGCGAACATTTATTTAGTGAAATTTTTAATTTGCTGGCGGATATTATCAGCGAATTGCCTGTAATATGATTCCCTAATGTTTCTCTTGTTATCCTAAGGATTATCTGAAAAATAATACCAACGAACATCTTCCAGGATACTCCTGTGGCGAAATATTTGTTTTAACCTCACTCACATATCGCAACATTTACTTTACTTTAAGACAATTCCAGGCAAATTATACAACGCTTTACGGGATAGTAAGTCCGCCTGAAAAATCGCGATAGTGGCGCATTAGGTGACCCATGTCGTTCCGTTTAGTCATGATGAAATATTCAGGTAAGGGGAATTATCGTTACGCATTGAGTGAGGGTATGCCATGTCAACGATTATTATGGATTTATGTAGTTACACCCGGCTGGGTTTGACCGGGTATCTGTTGAGTAGAGGGGTGAAAAAAAGAGAAATCAACGACATTGAAACCGTTGATGACCTTGCCATCGCTTGTGATTCACAGCACCCTTCAGTGGTGTTTATTAATGAGGACTGTTTTATCCACGATGCTTCTAACAGTCAACGTATCAAGTACATCATTAATCAACATCCCAATACGTTATTTATCGTTTTTATGGCAATTGCCAATGTTCATTTTGATGAATATCTATTGGTCAGAAAAAAATTTATTGATCAGTTCCAAATCGATTAAACCGGAATCTCTTGATGATATCCTTGGCGATATTCTGAAAAAAGAGACAACGATGGCCAGCATTTTAAATATGCCAACGCTATCATTAAGCCGGACCGAATCGAGTATGTTGCGAATGTGGATGGCTGGCCAGGGAACGATTCAAATATCCGACCAAATGAATATTAAAGCCAAGACCGTTTCATCGCATAAAGGCAATATTAAACGTAAGATCAAAACGCATAATAAACAGGTTATCTACCATGTCGTCCGACTGACGGACAATGTGACAAATGGTATTTTTGTCAACATGCGCTAGGGCATACTGACTGGTGGTATTCCACCAGTCAGGCTGACAGAAATTACTCTGCTTTCTCCACAAAGATACCATCCTGATGCCCTGCTTCATTAAAGAACCAGATGCCGAGCGGGTAGTCTTCCAGCGAAACCAGGTACATTGTGCCTTCACTAAACTCCTCAACTGCCAGTACCACGCCAGGACGACGCGGACCGCCATCCGTTTTGACTGTTACCCGATCATTCACCTTCATCGTTTTCCTCCTGTGGCTTTGTGCCAGTTTAGAACAATTTCGTTTTTCTGACAGCGCCAGGCGCGTGCGAGTGCTGATTTTCTCAACGGTCTATACTTAAGAAATGCCTGGCTGACATGACGTGTCGGCAGCAACATATAAGCAACGGTTGTGAGGATAGATGATGAAAACCGCAAAAGAGTACAGCGATACCGCAAAACGTGAGGTCAGCGTCAATGTCGATGCCCTGCTGGCGGCGATCAATGAAATTAGCGAAAGCGAAGTTCATCGCAGCCAGAACGATTCGGAACACGTCAGCGTCGATGGCCGTGAATATCATACATGGCGTGAATTAGCCGATGCCTTTGAACTTGATATTCATGACTTTAGCGTCTCTGAAGTGAATCGCTAAATGCGTCATAAAAAAATCCCGACCCTTGTTGGGGTCGGGATCAAACTTGCTTAAGCAAGAAGCACTTAAAAAATTCGTTACACCAGGAAATCTGATGCGTTCATCACCTTATCCGCAATTTTTTATGCTGACAAGAAAATATTCTTGATATGAATGATTAACGTCACTTATGAATGGAAGTGTGATCCACGTCACCCCTTGAAGGCTCTGGCGTTCACGGGATCGCTCCCGAAAAACGATTTTTTATTATTCGTGCTGTTTTAAGAAACATCCAGGCAAGGGGAGTACTGCGCGATCATGCTTTCAATTCATCAACCGCTGCTGATTTTTACCGATCTTGATGGCACCCTGTTGGACAGCCATAGCTATGACTGGCAACCTGCCGCCTCCTGGTTAATCCGCCTGCGGGAAGCGGAGATCCCCGTGATCCTGTGTAGTAGTAAAACCTCGGCTGAAATGCTGTACCTGCAAAAGATGTTAGGTCTGCAAGGGTTGTCACTCATTGCGGAGAACGGCGCGGTGATCCAACTGGATCAACAATGGCAGGATTTGGCCGGCTTTCCGCGCATCATCTCGGGGATTGCTCATAGTGAAATCAGCCTGGTATTAAATACGCTGCGTGAGAAAGAACACTTCAAATTCACCACCTTTGATGACGTCGATGATACAACCATCGCTGAATGGACTGGCTTAAGCCGCAGCCAGGCCGCACTGACGCAATTGCATGAGGCTTCGGTCACGCTTATCTGGCGCGACAGTGACGAGCGGATGGCGCAATTTACCGCTCGCCTGAATGAACTGGGCTTGCAGTTTGTGCAAGGTGCGCGTTTCTGGCATGTGCTGGATGTCTCAGCCGGGAAAGATCAGGCAGCCAACTGGATCATTGCGGCATATCAGCAATCGCGTGGAAAACGTCCGACCACGCTTGGCTTAGGCGATGGCCCAAATGACGCACCATTACTGGAAGTGATGGATTATGCGGTGATTGTAAAAGGGCTAAACCGGGAAGGCGTGCATTTGCAAAATGAGGATCCGGCCCGTGTCTTGCGGACACAGCGAGAAGGACCGGAAGGCTGGCGCGAAGGGCTGGATCACTTTTTCACGGCCAGTTAAGGGCTATCGCTGGCGCAAACCTGATTGCGCCCCGCTTGTTTTGCAAGATACAACCGTCGGTCGGCCAGAGACTGTAATTGTTCAAAATCATAATCGCCGGTTTCCTCACTGCTACTCACCCCCAGCGAGGCACTGATGCGTAGGGTCGTGCTCTTGGCGATCAACATCTCTTTTTCATTCAGCTTCAGGCGAATACGTTCGGCCACTTCCGTTGCCTGCGCCAGGTTAGCGCCAGGCAGAATCACACAAAACTCCTCGCCGCCCACGCGGCCGGCAACGTCCTGTGAACGCAATGAATGACTGATTAATCCGGCAGCATGCGACAGCACACGATCGCCTGCCTGATGACCAAAGCGGTCATTAATCGCTTTAAAATGGTCAAGGTCGACCTGGATGACAGAAAACGGATGTTTGTGTATCTGACACAATTCGGCAAGCGGACGCGCTTTTTCGAACAATGCGCCACGGTTATACAAGCGCGTTAAGGTGTCATGCCACGCCTGCCACTGCAACGAGCTTTGCAGGACAAACATATTGCTGACCATCTGGCGAATCACATACCAGGAGATAAGTAACATCGTCGTAAAAAGCGCCCACAGAAGGGTTAACGCAATGCTGATGCTGCCGAAATCACCACGCACACCTTCACTGAGCGAATGAATGCGCACCAATGCGCCGTCAAAATGGTCCAGTCGCTCCCAGCTAACATAGCGACTGTTCATCCTAATGCCACCGCGCGTATCGTGTTCCATAGCCTGCGCCAGAGATGCCAGCTCTCGAGGATCAAAGAGATCCTCCGCCAAGTGTTCCGGGTTAGAGGAAGTTAATAATTTCAGTTTACTGTCGTAGAGCTGATACTCGCCATCCAGGTTTTTATCAATAGCGTTTTTTAGAAATTGCTGCATTGAGCGCACAGGGATACTCATCCCCAACACGCCATACCAGTAATTATTACTGTCGACCGGCACGCTTACGGTGACCTGCGGTTCAGTAACATTGTTATGGTCATGCTGAGAGGTAAACCAACGTACGCCACGTTGACGATTTTCTCGTTCTGATTGGCCGATAAACCAGGGTTGTGTGACAAATTCGTAGTAACGCGTAGGGATATTTCGGGTAAACAACGTCGGCTGCGTCGAAACGTAGAATCCGGCGCGGGAGACATACATCGCCTGTTCAACCATCGAAGTAGAGTTGTGCGCCAGTCGTAGTAAGTAGCCGACTTCCAGTGCGGCAGTAATTTCATTGTCGAGTAATTCATTTTCGCGAGAAAGCTGATTTCCCTCGCTCACTAACGCATCCGAGACACCGTTTACTGACAGAGTGCGTCGTCTGTTGAGTTCGATTTGCCAGGCGTGCTCGTCGCGATGTTGTTCAAACTCGACAACAGCGTTACGCATAGAGGTGAAATCCAGCGGCGCAACAAGGGCTTCACGCATTCCATTACGCAAAAAAATCAGTTTATCGACGTTATATTGCAATTGCTTATCGAGCGCGTTGGCAACGTTTTCCAGATGATTACGCTGACTGGAGATATAGGCGTCTTCCAGCACCACGACTTCACGCCAGGTGAGCAAAGTGGAGAAGATCAACACCACGATAAAACACAGATTAACGACATGACCTGGCCCCAGGCGGCGCGCGAGTTTTTTTTAGCCAGCTCTGGTTTTCCATTTTTGTCTCGTGCTGCACCCTGACGACTCCCAACCTGCTTTTTAATGATTCTGGCATAACCTGGCGATAGCGTACCGCCAAACAACGATAATTTTATAATGTTGGCATGATACGAGGCATCAGGCCTTCGATATTGACGCTGGCAGGACTGCCGGATGCGGCGTGAACGCCACATCCGGCCTGGTGTTAATTGCACATTTTCAAACTTCTTCCGACGAACAACTCCCCTCCCCCGGAACAAGCTCGGTTTCATGAAAAGCTTCCCGCTTGACCCCATAACCGTCATACCACCGGCACTCAACCATACCGCTGGAATACCCGGTGACAATCATCCGCGGGCCGCCCTCTTTTACCGTGACTTCCTCACTAACCATAAAGCTCATACTCGCCTCCTTTTTTCGAGTGAAACTTGTTCACCTTAGTCGAGGATGGCGAATTTTGCATAACAGCCAATGTGAATTTTAATGTGCCTGGCCGCGCATTTTCGCTACCACTTTCACTCCCAGCACCACGATGCCACCGATGATAAATCCAAGAATCAGATTTAAAACAGTCGGTAATATCATCGCCACCAGCGCGTTCTGCTGTCCGGCAAAATGTTCAATGGCATGATGCAGCGGCGCGATGCCATGCACCACAATACCGCCACCAACCAGGAACATCGCCAGCGTGCCGACAACCGATAATGCTTTCATCAGCCAGGGCGCGATAATCAACAGCCCCTTACCCAACGCCTGCATCAACGTACTGGACTTTTCTGCCAGCCAGTAGCCCAGGTCATCAATCTTAACGATAATCCCCACCAGGCCATACACGCCAATCGTTACCACCAGAGCTATCCCTGAGAGCACCAGCACCTGATTAATCAGCGGCGCTTCCGCCACAATGCCCAGCGTTATGGCGACAATTTCCGCAGACAAAATAAAATCGGTGCGAATGGCCCCTTTTATTTTGTCCTTTTCAAACTTGAGCGGGTCTTGCTCCGCCAGTTTTTCCAGACGCTGCTGACTCTGCGCCGGATCCTCTTTGTGTTTACGCGCCTCCAGCATATGTAGCACTTTCTCTACCCCTTCAAAGCAAAGAAACGCACCACCAATCATCAACAGTGGCGTAATTGCCCACGGGATAAATGCACTGATGATCAGCGCCAGCGGCACCAGAATCACTTTGTTGATTAGCGATCCCTTCGCCACGCCCCAGACCACAGGAAGTTCCCGGTTGGCACGCACACCTGAAACTTGTTGCGCATTAAGCGACAAGTCATCCCCTAATACACCGGCGGTTTTCTTCGCCGCCAGCTTGCCCATCACGGAGATATCGTCCAGCAAAGTGGCGATATCATCGAGCAACGTCAATAAACTACTCCCGGCCAAAAGCATTCCCTCTCATTTTTATCGTTGACGCGCTAAGTATGAAGCAAAATCGGCTTGCCTGATACTTGCTTCACAGGTCAACATTTTTTTTAACAATTAAGCTCAATTATATCTCTCGCCAGCAGAATGATTTTCACGTTTACTATGAACCACCTTTTTATTTCCACCGTGAGGGATTATGCGTTTCCGCCAGTTGTTACCGCTTTTTGGCGCGCTGTTTGCGTTGTATATCATTTGGGGCTCGACCTATTTTGTCATTCGGATTGGCGTTGAAAGCTGGCCACCGTTAATGATGGCGGGGGTGCGATTTTTGGCAGCAGGTCTTTTATTGATGGCATTTTTACTGCTGCGTGGGCACAAATTGCCGCCGCTACGTCCCCTGCTCAACGCCGCGCTTATTGGCCTGTTACTGCTGGCTGTCGGTAACGGTATGGTGACGGTTGCCGAACATCAAAACGTCCCTTCCGGCATTGCCGCCGTGGTGGTGGCAACGGTGCCACTCTTTACTCTTTGCTTCAGCCGCCTGTTTGGCATTAAAACGCGCAAACTGGAATGGGTGGGTATCGCCATTGGGCTTGCCGGGATCATCATGCTCAATAGTGGCGGTAATTTAAGCGGTAACCCGTGGGGTGCAATGCTGATTTTAATCGGCTCAATTAGCTGGGCGTTTGGGTCGGTTTATGGCTCACGCATTACCTTACCAGTAGGGATGATGGCAGGTGCCATTGAGATGCTGGCGGCTGGCGTAGTGTTAATGATTGCGTCGATGATTGCGGGTGAAAAACTGACAGCAGTCCCTTCGCTTTCTGGTTTCCTTGCAGTCGGCTATCTGACGCTGTTTGGCTCGATTATCGCCATCAACGCTTATATGTATTTAATCCGCAATGTCAGTCCGGCTCTGGCCACCAGCTACGCCTATGTTAATCCCGTGGTCGCGGTATTGCTGGGTACGGGTCTGGGCGGCGAAACGCTGTCGAAGATTGAATGGCTGGCGCTAGGAGTGATTGTTTTCGCCGTGGTGCTGGTCACGTTGGGGAAATATCTCTTCCCGGCAAAACCCGTTGTCGCTCCCGTCATTCAGGATGCATCAAGCGAGTAAATGAATCCCCAGAGTGTCGATCTGCGCGCTGGCGCCCTCGCCGCAGATCCACTCTTCCAGACGCTCGGTAAGTGCCGCGTCCGTTAATTTCTCCCGCCCGCGTAACGCACATTCCCAGACAATCAACACGCGCCAGCCGAGTTCCTGCAAACGACTGATATCGCGCCGATCGCGCTCGACATTTTTACCAATCTTCTCCAGCCAAAAATCTGTTCGCGTGGCGGGGACTTTAAACAGGTAGCAATGGTGATGGTGCCAGAAGCAACCGTGGGCAAATATCACACAGCGAAATTCATCAAGGACAAAATCCGGACGTCCGGGAAGATTGGCCTCCTGAACACGAAACGCCAGCCCCTGCTCAGTTAACAGGCTGGCGAGACGTTTCTCGATTGCCGTATCGTGCGTGGCAATCGCGCGCATATTTTTGCTACGCGTGGCCTTATCGTGAACATCGGCCATGTTGTGTTTCTCGCTGACGCAACGCCACCGCTTGTCTGATTTTTGGCTCGAGCAGTTTTGCCACCGCGGCAAAGACCGGTACTACCACCGAATTACCGAACTGACGATAGGCTTGCGTATCAGAAACCGGTATACGGAATTTCGCTTCTCCCGGCGCTTCAAAGCCCATCAGACGCGCGCATTCGCGAGGCGTTAATCTTCGTGGGCGATGTTGCTGATTCTGCGGATCGTCAAAGTCTTTCTCACCTGTCGCCATATCCCAGCCGCGATCGATTAAGATTTCCGCGCCGTCTTTATAATAACGGGCAGAAAGCGTGCGCGTGACACTTTGCGGATTGTTCGGATAAACCATCCCATAACCGAAGCCGTTACCGCGCGCCTGATGCTTTTTCGCATAGCGATAGAGATACTTCCATAGCACCGGCGTCAGGATATATTTCGCTTCGACCATCGGGTCCAGCAACTGCGCCAGCGTCACTCGCTGCACCGGGAAACAATCGCTAATGTCACGCAGAGTAAAATCTTCTTTCAGATTAAGATCGCGACGGAAGCCCACCAGCACGATGCGCTCACGGTGCTGCGGTAGAAAATGTTTGCCATCGATGATTTTCGGATCGTCCGGGCCGTTATCTTCTGCGTCGGCAACGTCATAGCCCAGTTCGTCCAGCGTCTGCATGATGATGCGAAACGTTTTACCCTGGTCGTGGCTTTTCAGGTTCTTAACGTTTTCGAGCACAAAAATCGCCGGACGACGAGCGTCGATAATGCGCACCACATCAAAGAACAGCGTACCCTGGGTATCGCAGGCAAAACCGTGCGCCCGCCCAAGCGAGTTCTTTTTCGATACGCCAGCCAGTGAAAACGGCTGGCAAGGAAAACCGGCCAGTAAAACATCGTGTTCAGGAATGTGCTGACGGATATGTTCCGCCGCCGCGTCATCACTCGTGCCCTCTTTATGACTCAGGGTGATGTCACGGATATCTTCATTAAAATGATGAGTTGCCGGATCGCAATAATGGTTGGCTTTATAGGTGCGCACCGCATGTTTATTCCATTCACTGGTAAATACGCACTGACCGCCAATTGACTCAAAACCGCGACGGATACCACCAATCCCGGCAAAGAGATCGATAAAGCGAAACGCATAATGCGGATGATGTGTTGGCGGTTTGGGTAGCAACGTTTGCAGGTGGGCGAACTCATTTTCACTTAAACGGTGCCATACCGAATCATTCGCCAGCGCACGTTTTAAAATCGCCGCGCTCCAGTGGTTCTCACCGACGCCATTAAGTTGCGCCACCAGCGTTTTAACATCATAAATTTGCAGCAGTTTCTCCAGCATTGCCTGTGCGGCATTCCCGGTGCTGTATGAATCGGTTACTGAAATATTTTCCTGCATAGATTTAACCGGCCATATGAGATGGCCGACAGGTTAACATAATTACATCGGTTTAGGGCCACGCGCGCAGTCAGCTGACGAAAACGCATCAATCACGTTGTGATCGATACCTTCATTCTCCCCCGCCAGTTCAGCACTAAGTTTGGTCATAAACTCCACCAGAAAACGGGCGTTGTGTTGCGCCAGTTGTTTACCTTTTGTGGTCTGCATCGTTTGCGGTAGTTTTAGCAGCTTGGTCTGAAAATGGTCCAGCGCGTAACGTTTATCATCGAGCGGGCGATGCTGCGCGAACGGATCTTCTCCATCAAACAGCGCCACACCCAACGCGCCTGAAACCGCAAACACGCGCGCCAGGCCAATCGCGCCTAATGCTTCCATCCGGTCCGCATCCTGCACGATTCTAGCTTCCGCCGTTAAGGGCGTAATTTGCGCACTGAAACTGTGTGCGGCAATAGCATGACAAACGGGCTCTATTTTCTCCGCTGGAAATTGCGCGAACTCTTCGCATAGCAGGCGACGCGTCTCTTCTGCTGCCAGCATTGAAGATTGCTGCCGTTGCGGATGATTTTTCGCCAGACTCACGATATCGTGAAAATAACAGGCGGTTAAAATCACCAGCATGTCCACGTCTTCATCTACCGCCAGTTTTTGTGCCGTCGCCCAGACGCGGCGAAAATGACACAGGTCATGGGCCGCGTCCTGATACTGATGATGGCTCTTCAACCAGTTCTCGAATTGTGCCTGCCAGTGTTGTAAGTCCATATGCGCTCCGCTGCCAAAGAGTCGCAACCTTAGCAGTTTTTACTCATAGCGTCTGTTACGTACGGGTCGAGGTCGCGTGTACCAGGCAATGCCGCCTAACAACGCACCGACCATGGCCATAAACAAAAATCCCACTAACGCACCTAACCACTTACCCGCAGTTGAACCTAAATCACTTTCAAATCCAGACACGGGGGCATCGGGGATGCGGCTCATTACCCAGATGTAACGCGCCATTACCCAGACAAAATAACCACACCAGGTATAAAAAGCCCATAAAGCCAGTTTGCCGCCAGGGCTGCGAGAGAGTCTTTCTTCCATTGCTGTCGAACCATACTCCATTTTGAGATAACCCGGAAAATTCAGACTTATACTGTTATGTGATAAAAGTCACATTTTTCCACATCGGTCGAGCCAGTCAAGTCTCACTCATTTTTTGAACAAATATATGAATCTGAACCAGTGACATTATGTGCAGAAAAAACAAGTCAGAAGGCATTTGTTTTTTGTTTGGGCATAATTGATTAATTCATATTTTGAATATATAGGCATTGAATACAATTATACCTTTTTTGTTTTCTGTGTCATGATGACTGCGTTATTAGCCTTTTATCGTCTTGTTTATATTTTTTGGGCCGGCATGATGCCGGCTTTTTTTTATGCGTTTATTTATGTGCAGTAGATCACACTCAGTCTTTAGCTCAACAACCATTGACGCAAGCTATCCTTCCAAAAGAACAATAACCAATTGATATACATATATAAATATGATGAATGCTTATGTCTGAAATTCATAATCATGAATTATATTAAATAGAATGGAAACATTTTGAAATCTTTTAAATACATTTGTTACATGTAATCTTTAAAATAAAATGAACTTCATAGAATAGTATCCAAATGTGCTTTTTTTTGGATAACGGCACTTATTGATATATTCATGAAGATTATAATCACAAGGGAATACATAATGAAAAGAAAAGTTCTGGCAATGCTGGTCCCGGCGTTATTAGTTGCTGGCGCAGCAAATGCGGCTGAAATTTATAATAAAAATGGCAATAAAGTTGATTTCTACGGCAAGATGGTTGGTGAGCGCATCTGGTCGAACACTGATGATAATAACAGCGAAAACGAAGATACCTCCTATGCTCGTTTTGGCGTAAAAGGTGAAACTCAAATCAACAGTGAACTGACTGGTTTTGGTCAGTTTGAATACAACCTTGACGCCAGCAAGCCTGAAGGTTCTAACCAAGAAAAAACTCGTTTAACCTTCGCTGGTTTGAAATATAACGGACTTGGATCTTTCGATTACGGTCGTAACTACGGTGTTGCCTATGATGCCGCAGCTTATACCGATATGTTAGTTGAATGGGGTGGCGATTCCTGGGCTTCCGCTGACAACTTCATGAACGGTCGTACCAACGGTGTTGCAACCTACCGTAACTCTGATTTCTTTGGTCTGGTTGACGGTCTGAATTTTGCTGTTCAATATCAAGGTAAGAACAGCAATCGTGGCGTTACTAAACAAAACGGTGATGGCTATGCGTTGTCTGTAGACTACAACATCGAAGGTTTTGGTTTTGTCGGTGTTTATGGCAAATCTGATCGTACCAATGAGCAAGTTGCTGATGGAAACGGTTCAAATGCAGAAGTATGGTCATTGGCAGCAAAATATGATGCGAACAATGTCTACGCTGCTGTGATGTATGGTGAAACTCGTAATATGACACCGACATCAGTTAATACAGGCGGCTTCGACAAAGACGGCAACTCGATAATGCGCGATCAACTGATCAACGAAACTCAGAACTTTGAAGCAGTTGTTCAGTATCAATTCGACTTTGGTCTGCGTCCATCCTTAGGTTATGTTTACTCCAAAGGTAAAGATATCAAAGGGGTACCTGGCCATAAATATGTTGACGCTGACCGCGTGAACTACATTGAAGTTGGTACCTGGTACTACTTCAATAAGAACATGAACGTTTATACTGCATACAAATTTAACCTGCTGGATAAAGATGATGCAGCAATTACCAATGCCGCATCTGATGACCAGTTTGCAGTTGGTATTGTCTACCAGTTCTAATCAGCCAACGCGCCGCGGCACGTAACTGTAAAACATAATATCGGCCTGAGTTCGTCCCTCATCGAATTCAGGCTTTTTTATATCCCACATCAAATCACCAACAGCGGCACGCTAAACTGCCGTAGCATGTCGATAAACCCTAATTCCTGCGTAGCTCCCAGCACAATAACATCAGCCAGTTGTTGTTCAGCAAGTTCCTTTATCCCTTCCGGAAGAGTGCCGAAATGAACATATGTATGAATAAATCCTTCAGGCAAAACCAGTTGTTCTGCTATATGAGCTAAACGGCACACAGCCTGCCCACGTAGAGCTTCTTTAAAACGATGCATATCAGAAATATACCCACGCTCGAGAACTCTTAAATATTCCGGTATAAAGCCAAGTAAGTGAACATGCCCAGAAGAAACATTGGCGAAAAATTGCGCATGAAAAAAACGCTTGCTCTCTATCATCCCGAGAAAAAACATTCACCGGAATAACAATATTTCGGTACATAGGTATTCCCTGAAAAAATTCAATATTAATCAACTGCGCTTGAATGATTAGTGCATATTTTTAATGCTATATTTATGTCATTATCTTTAGAAAAGTTATCGTTGCTGCCCCACTTTAGTCTCCAGCCCATTCCCTCCGGCAAATTGCGCAAAGAGTACATCTGATGACAAGTAATTAATCATATCTGTCATCAGTTAAACCTTAATCTGGATCATCATTCTTTCGCGATAATCTTTCGTGCCAGACAGTTTTACGATTATTTTTTGCTAATAATCTCATTTTCTTAACTTACACTCTCATCGCATGTTCCGGGGAGACTCTTTGCTCCAGCATTTACCTATCTTAAGCAGGCCTCAGGCAAATCATTCGGTTGTCAGTTCCCCCGGCGCCGCTCTAAGCATCACGTGAGCACAAAAAATCTCCACAATTAAAAATTGTGCTACCAGGGTGTCAATATCCTGATTTCTGAAAAATAGACTAAAATAAATTAACACCAATTCTAACCACTTTACGCAATAAGGAGAAAATTGGCATGACTAATATCCTACACAAGTGCAGCATAGTCATCGCACACTCCCCCTTGCATACCGCTTTCGATATATTGACTCCAATTTCCTATCTGGTTAAAAATAGCAACCAGCTCAGTCGCGAATATAGTGACTAACCTACATAAGTAACAACAAGGAATACACTATGACTGTTCAACAAAGTAAGAATCCGCAAATCGATATGGCTGAAGATAATGCTTTCTTCCCGTCAGAATATTCGTTAGGCCAATACACCAGCCCGATTTCTGATCTTGATGGGGTAGACTATCCAAAACCGTATAGCGGAAAGCAAAAAATCCTGGTAATCGCCGCCGATGAACGCTATTTGCCAACCGATAATGGTAAGCTCTTCTCAACAGGAAACCATCCGATTGAAACGTTGCTGCCGTTATATCATCTGCATGCTGCTGGTTTCGAGTTCGAGGTTGCGACGCTTTCTGGCCTGATGACAAAATTTGAATATTGGGCTATGCCGCGGAAAGATGAAAAAATTATGCCATTCTTTGAGCAGCACAAATCTCTGTTCCGCAATCCGAAAAAAATTGGCAGATGTTGTCGCCAGCCTCAACGCAGACAGCGAATATGCAGCAATCTTTGTTCCTGGCGGTCACGGTGCTCTCATTGGTTTACCAGAAAGCAAAGACGTGGCTGCCGCTCTGCAGTGGGCAATCGAAAATGACCGTTTTGTTATCTCCCTTTGCCACGGTCCAGCAGCCTTTCTGGCGCTTCGACACGGCGATAACCCATTAAATGGTTATTCAATTTGCGCATTCCCTGACGCTGCAGACAAACAAACGCCAGAGATTGGCTACATGCCGGGTCATCTGACCTGGTACTTTGGTGAAGAACTGAAGAAAATGGGCATGAACATCGTCAATGATGATATTACCGGCCGGGTACACAAAGATCGTAAACTTTTAACCGGTGACAGTCCTTTCGCAGCAAATGCGTTAGGCAAACTGGCAGCACAGGAGATGCTGGCCGCATACGTAGGTTAATCGGCTGACACTTACTGTGGAGTAAAAGTGGGGGTAGCTCTCCCCCACTTAACAAACATGAAAAACGACCACCTCCAATTGCTGACCTTTTAACGCTTCCCTTCACTTTACGCCCCCCAGACTGAAGAATGCGACACAAGCTGTTTTTAAACAAAATGATAATTCTCGAAAATGATTAATACATAAACCATAAATATATAATATATTTCACGTTATTATTTATCGATTTTAGAAATCAATCATTTCTGATAAACTTCACCACGTTTTAACCAGAATGGAAGCGAGGTTGGAAATGTCATTCGTATCATTTTTCAGACGTATTGCATTTGCGTATTATGATTATCGCTGCAAAGATACTGATATTGCAAAAAGTGAATTTGTAGTTATTCACATTCCCGATCAAATTGGGGATGCAATGGCTATTTATCCAATAATCCGATCGCTTGAAATGCATAAAATAAAACACTTATTGATTGTCACATCAACAATTAATAAATCTGTTTTTGATGCACTTCATCTGGAACAAACAAAATTAACATTGGTCAGTATGACAATGCAGGATAATGCCAGTATTAAAGAAATAAAAAAATTAGCAAAAAACATCAATGAACAATATGGAACTCCTGATCTTTGTATTGAAGCAATGCGCAAGAAAAACCTGAAGACGATGCTATTTATTAGTCACTTACGAGCCAATGCAAATTTACAGGTTGTGGGTTTAACGATGAAATGTTATTCACCGATATGTAAGTCAGCGTCGAAAATGGATCAGTCACTACGCGCCCCAGTACCGCTGACATGGGCCTTCATGATGCGAGAAGTAGGATTTCCGGCGCCCCCGCCCATATTTGAATTGCCCCTCAGCGAAATAGTGCTAAAAGAAGTACGTTGTGAGATGCATTCATTAGGTTCATATATTGCTCTTAATTTAGAAGGTAGCGTGCAAGCGAGAACATTTTCACTAACAATGGCACAAAAAATCATCGAGATGATTAAAATACAATCAGACATGCCAATTGTCATTGTTCATGGTCCGAAAGGTTCGGAAACAGCCCTGGAACTAACCCGGAATTTTGATAACGTTTATCATTTGTCGTTATCACCTTCAATAATGCGGTCTGCAGCAATCATAAGAGATGCCTTCCTTGCAATAACGCCAGACACATCTATTTTACACATGGCAAGTGCTTATAATGTTCCTGTCATCGCCGTGTATGCTGATTATAAGACTCGCTGGCCCGCCATGGCCGATATTTCAGAGACGATTGTGGTAGGAAAGGCTATTGATCATCTAAATTTGGATGAATTCAGCAATACGCTGAAAAGGATTATCGCGAAAATTTCAGTCACAGCGTAATGAAAGCTCTAACAAAAATTCAAACACTAAAGCACGTTTGCAGAAAAGCAAAAAGCCTGCTCGAAGGCAGGCTTTTTTGAATTTGGCTCCTCTGACTGGACTCGAACCAGTGACATACGGATTAACAGTCCGCCGTTCTACCGACTGAACTACAGAGGAATCGTGAGAACGAGGCGAATATTACTTAGCAGCGCAGCGAGTGTCAACACTAAAATTCGCAAGCCATTTCAATCGGTTAATTAAGCAACAAAATTTATATTTAATGAACATTTGGTACTGGATAGGTGTCTCGCCCATTGGCATTTCGTAGCCGTTGTAATGGATCCTGCTTATAAAATTGGCAGAAACGTTGCCACAGCGAGGGGAAGCGTGGCGCAAAAAGCTCCGGCGCACTAAAAAAGTATTCGGAAAGCACGGCAAAACATTCTGCAGGGTCACTGGCAGCATAAGCATCGATGCTGGAGGCATTTTCGCCCACTAACTCAATTTCTTCCTGAATATTATCCATCGCCGCATGAAGATCGTGTTCCCATCCTGCGACCTCACGTAAAGAAATAAAGGGAACTCCACTGGCGCGATCGCCATTTCGCGTATCCAGTTTATGTGCAACTTCGTGGATAATCAGATTAAAGCCCGAGGCATCGAAAGAATCTTGTATATCGAGCCAGTTCAGCACGATTGGGCCTTGCTGCCAGCTTTGTCCTGATTGAACGATACGTTGATTATGTACCAGTCCTATATCGTCTTCCCATTCATCGTCCACCACAAATGGCGCAGGGTAAATTAGCACTTCATGAAAACCATCCAGCCATTCCAGTCCAAGCTCCAGAACAGGCAAGCAGAAAAGTAAGGCGATGCGACTACTTTTCAATGCATCAAGTTCAAATCCTTGTAGCGGGACCAGTCTTTTTTGCTGTAAAAAACGTTCGGCAAGAGTGACTAGTTTGCTTTGCTCCTGCTCTGTCAGACATGTCAAAAGAGGTATCGCCAGAGCTTCCTTCCATGGCAGCGTATCTTCATGATCTGTTTCTTGTACTTTCCAGGGCCACTTAATCATCGTTTTGCTCGCAAACTCGTCACTTGAACAAAATTGCACGGACAGGGACTGTTAAAATGCCAAATTTCCTGGCATCATGGCAACCATCTGAACGGAGAGATGCCGGAGCGGCTGAACGGACCGGTCTCGAAAACCGGAGTAGGGGCAACTCTACCGGGGGTTCAAATCCCCCTCTCTCCGCCAATCATTCAAGCAATTAGCTTGCCTGGTGTCAGTGACACAAATCCCATTAGGAAAATTCAAAAAACCCCATCAGAGAAAAATAGCATCAGCCGAGCATGCGTTGCGGCTTTAGCATTCACATTTTTCTGTTCAACGCGGTTGTGACATGTAACTGCCCCTCCCGGCCCTTCATCCTCAGTTCCTGGCATAAAAACATTTGCAGATGCTTTCTGTCGCGGTAGTCTCATAAGGTTCGTTTATAGATCGACGGCAATGTGAGTTACCTTTCCATACTAATTATAAAAAGACAGTACAAACAGGATCACTATGGACTCCACGCTCATCTCCACGCGTCCCGATGAAGGAACGCTTTCGTTAAGTCGCGCCCGACGCGCTGCGTTAGGCAGTTTCGCGGGTGCCGTCGTCGACTGGTATGATTTTTTACTCTATGGCATTACTGCCGCATTGGTGTTTAATCGCGAGTTTTTCCCGCAGGTAAGCCCGGCAATGGGAACGCTCGCTGCATTTGCTACCTTTGGTGTCGGTTTCCTTTTTCGTCCGCTCGGTGGCGTCATTTTCGGCCATTTCGGCGACCGACTGGGGCGTAAGCGCATGTTGATGCTTACCGTCTGGATGATGGGCATCGCCACAGCATTGATCGGCATTCTCCCTTCGTTCTCAACTATTGGCTGGTGGGCACCAATTTTACTGGTGATGCTGCGAGCTATTCAGGGATTTGCTGTTGGCGGCGAATGGGGAGGCGCTGCGTTGCTGTCCGTTGAGAGCGCGCCCAAAAACAAAAAAGCCTTTTACAGTAGCGGCGTACAAGTTGGTTACGGTGTAGGGTTACTCCTTTCAACCGGACTGGTGTCACTGATCAGTATGATGACAACTGACGAGCAATTTTTGAGCTGGGGTTGGCGCATTCCTTTCCTGTTTAGCATCGTATTGGTGCTGGGTGCATTGTGGGTACGCAATGGCATGGAGGAGTCCGCTGAATTTGAACAACAGCAGCATAATCAAGCGGTAGTGCAAAAACGCATCCCGGTTATCGAAGCTCTGTTACGACATCCCGGTGCTTTCCTTAAGATTATTGCGCTGCGACTGTGCGAGTTGCTAACAATGTATATCGTTACCGCCTTTGCACTTAACTATTCGACCCAGAATATGGGGCTGCCGCGCGAATTGTTCCTCAATATTGGTTTGCTGGTGGGTGGATTAAGCTGCCTGACAATTCCCTGTTTTGCCTGGCTTGCCGATCGTTTTGGTCGCCGTAGGGTTTATATCACCGGCGCAATAATCGGAACGTTAAGCGCATTTCCTTTTTTTATAGCGCTTGAGGCACAGTCCATTTTCTGGATCGTTTTCTTCTCCATTATGCTGGCGAACATTGCGCATGACATGGTGGTTTGCGTGCAACAGCCGATGTTCACCGAGATGTTTGGTGCCAGTTATCGCTACAGCGGCGCTGGCGTCGGATATCAGGTTGCCAGCGTGGTAGGCGGTGGATTTACACCTTTTATTGCTGCTGCTCTGATTACTTATTTTGCTGGAGACTGGCATAGCGTCGCCATTTATTTGCTGGCAGGCTGCCTGATTTCCGCAATAACTGCGTTGTTAATGAAAGACAATCAACACGCTTGATAGCCTGGCGAAGATCGTCCGATCTTCGCCTTACACTTTTGTTTCACATTCCTGTGACATACTATCGGAAATGCGGTAATTGTATGGAACAGGAGAGACGTATGAATAATAAGGGCTCCGGTCTGACCCCTGCTCAGGCACTGGATAAACTTGACGCGCTATATGAAAAATCTGTAGTCGCTTTACGCAACGCCATTGGCAAATATATTAAAAGTGGCGAACTGCCTGATGAAAACGCCCGAAAACACGGTCTTTTTGTCTATCCATCGCTGACCGTGACCTGGGACGGTAGCGCAACAAACCCTCCCAAAACACGCGCGTTTGGTCGTTTTACTCACGCTGGTAGCTACACGACCACCATCACCCGCCCTGCTCTCTTTCGTTCATATCTTAATGAACAATTAACTCTGCTGTACCAGGATTATGGTGCACATATTTCCGTGCAACCGTCAGAGCATGAAATTCCTTATCCCTATGTCATCGACGGCTCAGAGCTGACGCTTGATCGCTCAATGAGCGCCGGATTAACTCGTTATTTCCCGACAACCGAACTGGCACAAATTGGCGATGAAACGGCAGACGGCATTTATCATCCAACGGAATTCTCCCCGCTATCGCATTTTGATGCACGTCGGGTAGATTTTTCCCTAGCACGGTTACGCCATTATACGGGTACGCCAGTCGAACATTTTCAGCCGTTCGTCTTGTTTACCAACTACACACGTTATGTGGATGAATTCGTACGTTGGGGATGCAGCCAGATCCTTGATCCTCATAGCCCCTACATTGCCCTTTCTTGTGCTGGCGGGAACTGGATCACCGCTGAAACCGAAGCACCGGAAGAAGCAATTTCCGACCTCGCATGGAAAAACACCAGATGCCCGCATGGCATTTAATCACTACCGATGGTCAGGGTATTACTCTGGTTAATATTGGCGTGGGGCCGTCAAATGCCAAAACTATCTGCGATCATCTGGCGGTGCTGCGCCCGGATGTCTGGTTGATGATTGGTCACTGCGGAGGATTACGTGAAAGCCAGGCTATTGGAGATTACGTACTTGCGCATGCTTATTTACGCGATGACCACGTTCTTGATGCGGTCCTGCCTCCCGATATTCCTATTCCGAGCATTGCTGAAGTACAACGTGCACTTTATGACGCCACCAAACTGGTCAGCGGCAGGCCGGGTGAGGAAGTTAAACAGCGGCTACGCACTGGAACTGTAGTAACCACTGATGACAGGAACTGGGAGCTACGCTACTCAGCTTCTGCACTTCGTTTTAATTTAAGTCGGGCCGTGGCGATTGATATGGAAAGTGCCACCATTGCAGCACAAGGATATCGTTTCCGCGTACCATACGGGACGCTACTGTGTGTTTCAGATAAACCGTTGCATGGTGAGATTAAACTTCCCGGTCAGGCTAACCGTTTTTATGAAGGCGCAATTTCCGAGCACCTGCAAATTGGCATTCGGGCGATAGACTTGCTGCGCGCAGAAGGCGACCGACTGCATTCGCGTAAACTGCGGACCTTTAATGAACCACCGTTCCGATAATGAGTTCAGATCCTTTGCGTCAGGAAAAGATGTGAAGGATTTGATTAAGTAACAAAGCAAAAAGCCCGCTATAAAAGCGGGCTTTTCAGAAATTTGGCTCCTCTGACTGGACTCGAACCAGTGACATACGGATTAACAGTCCGCCGTTCTACCGACTGAACTACAGAGGAATCGCGAGAACGGGGCGAATATTAACGATGCCCATCCACAATGTCAAAGCCTGTTTTTTAATTTTGAATTCGTTTGCTGAAATAATCTGCGCTTTGTCGTTTATTCCGACACACCTGGCTTTTTTTCATACTATTTATGCTCAGGACGAGGGTATTTCCATAGCCATCGCCCTGTCACCATTCGCCAGTAAAACAGCACAGCCCGCACGGCCCAGTCGGCAAACATCCCCATCCAGACGCCAACCACACCCCAGCCAAGCATGATTCCCAACATATAACCGACTACTACCCGGCATCCCCACATGCTCAGCATAGAAACCCACATGGCGTAGCGTGCATCTCGGGCACCTTTAAAACCAGCAGGTAGTACCCAGGAGGCAGACCAAATCGGCATAAATAAAGCATTCAACCAAATCAGAATCACAACGACATGTTTAACCTGCGGATCCTGGGTATAAAACGACGCCATAATCCCGGCAAAGGGGGCTGTTAACCAGGCTATTGCCGTTAACCCAATAGTGGACAACCAGAACACATGCCTCAATTGAATTTCTGCTTGCGCTCTTTGCCCTACCCCCAACCTTCGACCCGTAATGATTGTAGAAGCTGAACCAAGTGCACTTCCTGGTAAATTGATAAGAGCCGCAATCGAAAAAGCGATAAAATTCCCGGCGATAACACTCGTCCCCATCCCGGCAACGAACATTTGTGTTAATAACCGGCCACTGGTAAATAATACGGATTCCACACTTGCCGGAATACCAATCCCCATTACTTCCCAGATAATGCTGAAATTCAATGGTTTAAAATAGCTCTTTAACGAGATCCGTAACGCAGGATTAAAACCAATCGCCAGAACCCACAAAATGGCGACTGCGCCAATATAACGGGAAATAGTTAATCCCAGCCCTGCCCCGACAAACCCTAACCCCTGCCAGGAGAAAAGACCGTAAATCAATATGCCGCTAATGATGATATTAAGGATATTCAGGCTACCATTTATAAGAAGCGGTATTTTCGTATTCCCTGCGCCGCGAAGTGCTCCACTGCCAATCAAGGTGATTGCCGCCGCAGGATAACTGATGACGGTCAGTTCCAGATAAGTCAGCGCCAGTGCTTTTACCTCCGGCGTGGCCTCACCTGCAACAAAATCGATAATTTGTTCACCAAAATGATGAATAAGCGCTGCCAACAGTACGGCAAACAATGTCATGATCACTAATGACTGCCGTGTCGCTACCCTCGCTCGCCGTCGATCACGCTTACCGAGACTAAATGCCACAACGACTGTAGTACCAAGGTCGATAGCTGCAAAAAAAGCCATAATGACCATATTGAAACTGTCCGCCAGCCCAACGCCTGCCATTGCATCTTTTCCCAGCCAACTGACCAGAAACGTGCTCAGTACGCCCATCAACAGGACACAGGCATTCTCCATAAAGATAGGAACAGCAAGCGGGGTTATCTCACGCCAGAACAACACCTTGTAGCTCTTACGTTTTGCGTGCCAGCGAGTGCCATGAACAATCTGGCGTAAAGCTGAGGAGATATTCAAAACTGACCTTAATTGCAGAAAGTGAAACCACATTTCAAATAATGAGGGAGAATGAGCAAAGCTGCAAAGATTTTCGCCAGCAAATTGTCTGCAAATGCAACAAACTGTTGATAGAAACGGCAAACGGTTGAGAAATTTAAAAATCAGGTTTGACAAAAGATTTTTCGCCGTTAAGATGTGCCTCAACAGCGATTCCTCTGTAGTTCAGTCGGTAGAACGGCGGACTGTTAATCCGTATGTCACTGGTTCGAGTCCAGTCAGAGGAGCCAAATTTCTGAAAAGCCCGCTTTATAGCGGGCTTTTTGCTATATCTGATAATCAATTTCCTCTTCACTATTTTCCATCACCTGTCGCTTAATATCCTCAACCGACAGTCCTGCATTGCACAGTTCCAGAAAACGCCAGACATAGTTACGCTGTAATTGTCCTCGTTTTAGTCCCAACCAGACGGTATTAGCATCGAAAAGATGGCGCGTTTCCAGACGGATTAAATTCTCTTCCTCTTGTTCGCCACTGGATTGTTCGGCGACTAATCCAATCCCCAGGCCAAGGGCTACGTAGGTTTTGATAACATCAGAATCCTGCGCACTTAATACAATATCTGCCAGCAAGCCTTTGCGGGCAAATGCGTCATCAATCCGCGAGCGACCAGTAATCCCCTGTCGGTAAGTGATCAACGGCCACTTCGCTATTGATTCCAGCGTCAATGGCGTAATTTTTGTTAAGGGATGATTATCTGGAACGAGCAAACTATGATGCCAACGAAACCATGGGAAGGCGACGAGTTGCGGATCATTGCTCAGACGCTCACTGGCGATGCCAATATCGGCCCCGCCATTTTGCAGCAACGTCGCAATTTCCTGTGGTGTTCCCTGGATAAGCTCAAGCCGCACTTCCGGGAAAAGTTCGCGAAAGGCTTTAATGACCTTTGGCAAGCTGTAGCGTGCCTGAGTATGCGTCGTTGCGATAGTGAGAACGCCAGATGTATCGTTGGTAAAGAGATCGGCAAGTCGACGAACATTACTGGCTTCATTCAGAATGCGTTCTGCAATTACCAGCAATGCTTTGCCCGGTTCAGTCATACCAAGCAGTCGTTTGCCCCGACGAACGAATATTTCTATACCAAGCTCATCCTCCAGCTCTCGAATATGACGGCTTACACCTGACTGTGAGGTAAAAAGCATATTCGCAACCTCTGTCAGGTTGTAATCCTGACGTGCAGCCTCGCGGATTATCTTTAGTTGTTGGAAATTCACGGTAAACTCCGGGCAGATCAGACATTCCGCTATTGTTAAAGTCTAACGCCCGGCATAACAAATAATAAAAACCCGCATCTTATTCCATCCAGATATAACGTTTAGCTAACCAATTGCCATTGTCTTTTTTCCATGACTGGAGGACTGATCACTGACAATAAAAGCTCTTTCACTGCTTGTGCCTGTGGCGACAGTTTTGCTCTGGCTGGTAAATTTAATGACAAGGAGAGACTCATTGACGGTGTGGTAATACGTGACATCCATCCGTTAACTGCGTCACATAACGAGCGCGCGGCTGATTCGGGTAACACTGCAACCCCCATGCCACTGGCAATCGCTGCGGTAAGCGTGGCGATAGACTCAATTTCACCGATGACTTTTGCCGTGAGTCGCCGTAAAGAAAAAGCCTCATCAACGCGGAGTCTTACGGCACTGTAATCGCCGGGAAGAAAGAGATTCATTTGTGCTATAGCATTAACATCAACGCTTTGCCCTGGAAAATCCTGAGTTCCGACAAGAAAAAGATCTTCTTTAAACAAAGCCTGGCTGGATACGCCTGCCACAGGGGAATGCTCGTAAATTACCGCCATATCAAGCTGGCTATTTATAAGTTTATCGTTAAGAACAGCGCCGCTGTTTTCATGTAGATAGATAATCACTTCCGGAAATTCGGCACGTACCGCCTGTAATAAGGGCATGGTGATAGACGACGCGGCGGTTCCTGGCGCAAAGCCAATTGAGACTTGACCCGATAATGTCTGACCTACGTTATGAACTGCCAGTTGGGCCTGTTCACACTGACGTAAAATTGCCCGCGCATGGGTATAGAGAATTTTTCCGGCGTCTGTTGGAGTAACGCCACGTTTAGTGCGAATCAAAAGTTGTTGATCCAGCTCGCCTTCCAGTGTGGCGACCTGCTGACTGAGCGCAGGCTGCGCGATATGCAACACTTCAGCAGCCTGGGTCAGGCTACCAATGTCCACAATTTTTACGAAGTATTTCAGGCGTCTGAAGTTCATGTTGCCTCCGGTTTTTAAGAATCGGCCCAAGTGCCGGTATTACTCACAACCAGATTGCAAGATGCTTGCCAGTTTAAGTTTGGCGCTAACGCGAAAGCTAATCGCCTGTCAAATAAGAGATTATGATTTTTTTGTCCTTTCATCCGGGTTACAGAACGAGCGTTAATTGCCCCATAAAAGGATGGCATGCACTACAATGGAACATTACAAAAAAGCTTGAATGTTCATCGCTTTGTTGAAATTGCCAGCAAACGAACAAAAAATGCATTTCCCCCTTTGACATCGCGGAACGCTGCCATTAATATGCGCCCCGTTCACACGATTCCTCTGTAGTTCAGTCGGTAGAACGGCGGACTGTTAATCCGTATGTCACTGGTTCGAGTCCAGTCAGAGGAGCCAAATTCAAAAAAGCCTGCTTTCGAGCAGGTTTTTTGCTTTCTACGTAACAACTATTTTAAAACATCTGCCTGGAACCAGAATTAACTTGCACAGGCATTCCCGATCGACGTTGCAACGCAGCATTTGCGCGATTCACATCAACTTCTTGCCCGTTGATAAATGCCTGCAATGAAGGCGTTACCGGCAATGGCACTTTTCTGTCGGACTCATATTCCGCCCGATTGCGCGATAACGGTTCATGAACTTCCAGCCACTTTGAGCCATCCAGTTCCGTTGTGTATTTCACCGGCTGATCGATAATTTGCACGCGCGTCCCGACTGGAACATTATCGAACAAATACTTTATGTCATCATTGCGCAGACGAATACAGCCCTGACTCACCCGTAAGCCAATGCCAAAATTGGCATTAGTTCCGTGGATGGCATAAAGCCGACCAATATAGATGGCATAAAGCCCCATAGGATTATCGGGACCCGCAGGGACAAATGCTGGCAGGCTCTCCCCTCGTTTCGCATATTCGCGCCGAGTGTTCGGCGTTGGTGTCCAGGTTGGTGCTTCTTGTTTACGTTCAACGGCAGTCACCCAATTGCGCGGCGTTTCACGCCCGGCCTGACCAATGCCGATAGGAAACACTTCCACAGTATTTGTGTCCGGCGGATAGTAATAAAGACGCATCTCAGCGACGTTAACCACAATCCCTTTACGAACAGTGGCGGGCAAAATCAGTTGCTGCGGAATGGTGAGTTGCGAGCCAGACTTCGGCAAGAAAACATCAGCACCCGGATTCGCTTCCAGCATATTACTCAGACCTTGCCCGTACTGTGCAGCAAAGGTTTCCAGCGGCTGGGTATTGTGATCAGGAACCGTTATTGTCAGTGGTTGCCCTACTAAACGGCTACCCTCTGGAGGGAGTGGATAAGTTACCGCCAGACTATTATGGCTGGCAAAAAGCAGAACAAATGAACAAAGAATATTTACACGACGCATCATGTCCCTTTCCTAAGTCGCGAAAGCTATCCGATAAGTATAGCTTTTCTCTGACTTTTCGTTTTTAACTGTTCAATTCAGAAGTCGTCTTTCCCGGTAGAACAATATTACTGGCGGCAAGCTCACCCATGTTGCTGTATATCGCGCAGGCGGCTTCGATGATGGGCATCGCCAGCGCTGCGCCACTCCCCTCACCTAAACGCATTTCCATATTGAGATAAGGCTCCAGCCCCAAATGTGACAGCGCTATACGCGCCCCTTTTTCTGCCGACAGGTGAGAAGGAATGAGATACGGTTTGATTGCAGGACATATCCGGCAGGCGGCAAGTGCAGCGGCGTAAGAAAGAAATCCATCCAGCAACACGGGTAAACCGCAGGAAGCGGCACCTAACATTACGCCAGCCATTCCGACCAAATCAAACCCACCGACTTTGGCCAGCACATCAATACCATCCTGTGGATTCGGTTGATTCAATGTTATTGCCCGACGAACAACATCAACTTTATGCGCCAGTTTATCTGTCGGCAGGTTTGCGCCAATACCGACCACTTCTTCAGGATCGCGTCCAGTAATCGCACTGACTATCGCCGCTGCCGGTGTGGTATTTGCCATACCCAGTTCACCCACACCAAACAGCGTGGCGCCATTTCTCGCTAACTCGCGCGTATATTGTATGACGTCCAGAAGTAACGCTTCAGCCTGACAGGGGCTCATTGCCGGACCCGAGGCAATATTACCGCTACCTCGTGCGACACGCATGTTAATAAGCCCAGGGATAGGCTCAACGGTATCAATCCCAACATCAATCACGTGAACTTTAGCGCCCGCTTGTGCTGCCAGCACACACACACCAGTTGTTCCACGTGTCATATTTTCAGCCTGGATGGCTGTCACTGCTTTCGGAGAAATAGCGACACCTTCATCCCAGACACCATGATCGGCACACATAACCAGCACTGCTTTTTGGCCCACATGAGGCACACCATTCAGTCCCGGCATTCCTGCCAGTTGTACGGCAAGCGCCTCCAGTCTTCCCAGACTACCGACAGGTTTGAGTAACCCGTCAATATGCCGTTGTGCACACGACATAGCGGCAGGATCGATGGCAGGGATCGTATTCAATAATTCGGCGAGTGTTTGCATGTAACGTCTCCTCGGTAATCAGTCTTATAGCAGTGCCAGCAGGAAGACCAGTTCACCAAGCTCTATGGCTGCTCCCAGCGTATCGCCGGTTTGCCCGCCCAGAGTCCGTTTGAGAAGCTGACCGAGGACGAAAATCGCCACCATCGTCACCACCATAGCAGCCACACCATGCATACCTGGCAATAATACGGCAGCAAAAATAGCGGCTAAACCGAGGGTGACACAGGTTTGTCGCCCGTCAATTTTGCCAATGAACACATTACCAAGCCCTTCTTCCCGGGCATAACAATGACGATACATCAACAATGCGGCAGTTCCACGGCTAACCGCACATGCTGCCGCCAGCGATGCAAGGATCGGTTCGCCACGCAGTGCCAACTCGCTTAGCACCAGAATCTTTGCCAGAACCACAAAAATCAGCGCCAGACCACCGTGAGTACCCAAACGGCTATCACGCATGATTTCCAACATGCGATCGCGGCTACGTGCAGAAAAAACGCCATCACAGGTATCTGCGAGGCCGTCCAGGTGGAATCCCCCTGTCATCAGCGCCAGCACCAGCACGCTAAACAGTGCCGCCAGCGGTATGCCACACCATGTCTGCAACGCCATGAAGACCAGTCCACTAATGGCGCCAAGCAATAAACCAATTAAGGGAAAAGTAATGATACCGCGAGAATAATGCTCGAAATCCAGCCCCTGGGACCAACGACGCGGTACAGGCAGACGCGTAATAAAAGAGAGCATCGCCCAAAATAATTTACTCATTTGATTTTTACTCCAATACCCGAAACCACCAGCCATACTTCATCTGCCGCAGCGGCCAACTGCTGATTTACCCGCCCGGCAATATCACGAAAATGTCGCGCCAGACGATTCTCCGGCACAATCCCCATGCCCACTTCATTGGTCACTAATACGACCTTTGCAGTACAACGTTGACAGGCGGCAATCAACGACTGAATCTCACCATTAATCGCCTGCTCCATCGCGTCATAATCCCATTTTTCAGGATCTTTATTGCCGCCATATTCAAACAAAAGATTAGTCACCATTGTTGTAATGCATTCCAGCAACACGGCAGCCTGCGGATTAATGTCTGTGTTAATTAACTCATCAAGATTTTGCCAGCGTTCCACCGTGTGCCAGTGCGCCGGGCGGCCTTGCCGATGGTGTTCAATCCGTGCGGCCATCTCATCATCAAAAATTTGCGAAGTAGCGATATACAGGACCTGTGGAGTGTCCCCAATAAGCGCCTCGGCGTGCCGGCTCTTCCCGCTCCGTGCGCCCCCCCGTCACCAAAATCATCATACGGACTCCCGGTTCAATTGTATGATGGTATTCATTGACCAGAGCAATGGATGTTCCACTGTTACTGACCGTAATAACATTTCTTCGATTAATACTGCGCGTATTAAAAATAAAAATCCAGCATTCTCAATCCATTACGAATGAGGGAGGCATTGTGAAATAGCCCGATTTCCCTGCGTTAACGACCGACGAAATGTGTCATTAGCAACGGTTTCTCTGAATTGACACATTTCATTCAGATAATGGATTAACGCTACAGCCCCACCAGCCGTGCCATTCAGCAAACGAGCATTGTGCTCTGCTATTAAGATTACCGTCACGCCATCAGGCAGAGGGAGCCTTTCTGGTATGAGTGTCCCGCTTTCAGCAATCAATAACAGCACTGAATAATCACTATACGCATCTGATAATGATTGTTCTGGCCCACCGTTAAAAGGCAGGAAACCTTGCTGCCAATCCTCACCGACAAAACAGGTAATAGGCAACATTTCAGCCAGATGTTTAGCGAGTTCAATATCGCCAGATGAGAGGCAAAAAAGAGCTATCGATTCAGGTTTTATCGTTTTCATGACCACCACCCTCCGCTTAGTTTCCTGTAATAACGGTCAGGTTGATATGCCACAAAAAAAGATTGCCACACCATAAGTGCAGCCCTGGCGCCTGTCGACACGACGATGAATGAAATAAATGCTGCCGCCATCCCCTGATCCTTTCAGGGTGGTAGGGGTATAAAGACGCGCCAGTGCTCAACCGGGCGCTTCCAGACAACCCACTTCCCACCGAAGTTGTTGGTATTAACTGACAGGCTGGTCTTCTGGCTTAGCGTCATCCTCCCCCGACCTTCCCGATCTCACGATCAGTGGCATTTTCGGGGTTGTCAGCATTACAGCAGCGGGGGCTGCGAGGGATTTCCACCCTCTTCCCAGGCACAAATGTGCCAAACATGTCAGCGTATGCTATGAGCCGATTTCAATTTTCCCATAACACGTAAATGAATTATTACTGCCAGAGTATATTTAATCATCCCTCATTTTTTACATTGAATTTATGCCGTTTCCGCAGCCGTATTTTCGCTAATTTGGTGACGGTATACCTGCGGCGTTACCTGATAGGTCTGTCGAAAAACTTTGCAAAAATAACTGGTTTGAGAGAAGCCTAAATTACGCGCAATGCTGGCGATGCTCCAGTCACTATGGCACAGCAACTCACGGGCGCTGGCCATGCGTTGTTGGTTTACCCATGCATTAAAACCAATTCCATGATATTTCTTAAACAATTTACTGAAATAATAAGGGCTTAGATAAACATGCGAGGCGACATCCTCCAGGCGTAAATCGTCTGATAAATGCGCATCAATATAGCGCAATGCTTTTTTCATTTTATTATCGTGGGGATTAGACGCACGGGTCTGACGAACTGAATCCGAATGAGGTTTATTCTCTTTAATCACGACAAAATTGAGTTGCTTTTTGAGGCAATTTTCCACAATCAACTTCAACAAATCAGCAGAGGCCATAACTCGCGAGTAATCCATCTCCGGGACTTTGCGAAATTCATTAAGTAATTCGGGATCTGCTTGCCAACGATCATCGACATTCAGAATATCGATCAAATCGACATCACCATTACGCAGGCGGACTTGTCCACACAACACAAAGCCGACTAAATGCCCGGCAATCACCAAAGGAATAGAGAAATCAGTTAATCCTGCATGGCAACGGTAAATACAAGGTTGATCGGATTTAGAAGCTTCCAGGCCTCCACAACGATCGCTCATGCGGCAGCGAGTGCTAAGCTGTGGATGTTGCCGCATCATCTGACAAAACGGGGTGAAGTTAAAAAGTTCGGAAATTTCATCACCGTGGATATTGACCACGACAACCGCAAGGCTGGTCGCCTGCGCAAAATCCTGCGCGATTTTATTAATGAGTTCTGAATTAAGTGTCGCCGCAGAAATCATGATAAAACCTCCCAGTTAATTTATTGTTATTGTAAAAACAATTGTTTTACATTTAATCTTCACATCATCCCTGATGATTTACTGACGAGAAGCACAAAGGACAATAACAAAAGCCTCCATGAAGCGGGAGACTTTTTAATAAGTTCGGAAAGCAGATCACAAACAGTAAAAAAATAAACGTTTATAACCGCCAGGTTATTTTGCTATTCGCGGATATCTTTAGGCGTAACACTATTGACAGGTAAATTTTGTGCAATGAGAAAGCGAATAAATCGCCGCGCCAACGCAGGCACCAATGACCGGGGCAATAATGGGTACAATGAAATAAGGAATATTGCGTCCGCCAGTCATCGCTATTTCTCCCCAACCCGCAAGCCAGGTGAACATTTTTGGCCCAAAATCACGCGCTGGATTCATGGCAAAACCAGTTAATGGTCCAGTAGAAGCACCAATAACAGCAACCAGAATACCAATCAGTAAAGGTGCAAGAGGCCCCTTCGGTACACCGTTGCCGTCATCGGTCAACGCCATAATCAATCCCATCAACATAGACGTGATGACTATTTCAACCAGCGCCGCCTGCCATACATTTATTGCCGCTGCCGGGTAAGTACTGAAGATACTGGCGAGTTGTAAACTTTCTGCACTACCACGAACCATATTGTGGGCAGATTCAAAATCGGTAAACAAATTGCTGTATAAAAAATACGCCAGAACCGCACCACCAAAGGCGCCCGCTAATTGGGCCATACAAAATGGCAGCACTTTACGGCCAGGAAAAGCGGCGAATAACCATAGAGCAATCGTAACCGCTGGGTTGAGATGAGCGCCGGAAATTCCTGCCGTAAGATAAACAGCAAGTGAAATACCTAACCCCCAAATAATACAAATTTCCCACAGCCCCAGACTTGCCCCAGCAAGTTTGAGGGCACACAAACAACCAATGCCAAAAAAGAGGAACAGTCCGGTGCCCAAAAACTCGGCAACGCATTGCGCCTTGAGTGAATCATTCATAGTGACACCTTCTTTGCGGAGTTTGTTTCTTCATCAGCCAACAGAATTGCTGATTGTTGTGTATATCGAGCGCAACTATAAAAAATTGCGCTGCGGAAAATATTGCCAACATTCATGACAGACTCGTGGAAAAATCGTGCTGACATAGCAAATTATTGTCATTGCAGAAGCATCCAACACAGCGTTAATCAGTGTTGAAAGTAATAATTACTGCCAAATTTTCACAATAAAAAATTGTCATCATGACATAATAAAATTTAAACAAATATCACAGTTCCCTTCCGCGAACCAAACCCAACGAAATATTATTCGCGATTAACTCCTTCAGCCAACGCAATTAATTCACATTAAAACCCCCACAAAACAACCAATAAATTAATAACATATAGTATATAAAAGCAATTTTATAATATTTGTCCTCTATTTATTTTTCTCATTGGTCGACTAAGTCAGCCATTCTTTTTCCTCGCTTTTTTTTATAGTCATATCGTCAAAAAATCCAGGCGAGGTCTTTATGCAACAAGAAGCGTTAGGAATGGTAGAAACCAAAGGCTTAACTGCCGCCATAGAGGCCGCAGACGCCATGGTGAAGTCGGCAAATGTATTGCTGGTTGGCTACGAAAAAATAGGTTCCGGGCTGGTGACCGTCATCGTTCGTGGTGATGTCGGGGCTGTAAAAGCGGCAACAGACGCAGGTGCCGCCGCCGCGCGTAACGTCGGTGAAGTAAAAGCCGTACACGTTATTCCCCGCCCACATACCGATGTCGAAAAAATCTTACCAAAGGGAATTAACCCATGAGCAGCAATGAACTGGTCGAACAGATCATGGCGCAGGTCATCGCTCGCGTAGCGACGCCAGAGCATGAGGTTCTCCCGGAAACCACTCATCAAACACGAGAGACGGCTATGGCAGAAAAAAGCTGCACGTTAACGGAATTTGTTGGCACCGCTATTGGCGACACTGTAGGTCTGGTCATTGCGAACGTTGATAGCGCCCTGTTGGACGCGATGAAACTTGAAAAACGCTATCGCTCCATTGGCATTCTGGGTGCACGTATTGGCGCAGGTCCACACATTATGGCCGCTGATGAAGCGGTAAAAGCTACGAACACTGAAGTTATTAGCATTGAACTTCCTCGCGATACCAAAGGCGGTGCCGGACACGGCTCATTGATCCTCTTAGGTGGCAACGATGTTTCCGACGTGAAACGCGGTATTGAAGTTGCCCTGAAAGAACTCGATCGGACCTTTGGCGATGTCTATGCCAACGAAGCCGGACATCTTGAGCTGCAATATACCGCCCGCGCCAGCTATGCACTGGAAAAAGCGTTTGGCGCACCTCTGGGTCGCGCTTGCGGCGTTATTGTCGGCGCTCCGGCCGCTGTGGGTGTTCTGATGGCCGATACCGCGCTGAAGTCCGCCAATGTGGACGTGGTGGCATACAGCTCGCCTTCTCATGGCACCAGCTACAGCAATGAAGTCATTCTGATTATCTCAGGTGACTCCGGCGCAGTCCGTCAGGCGGTCATCTCCGCACGCGAAATCGGTAAAACCGTACTTTCGACTCTCGGCGATACACCGAAAAACGATCGCCCTTCCTACATCTGAATTCCCTGAGGCAGATTCATGAGATCGAAAAGATTTGAAGCACTCGCCAAACGCCCGGTCAACCAGGACGGTTTCGTTAAAGAGTGGATTGAAGAAGGCTTCATTGCGATGGAAAGCCCGAACGATCCCAAACCGTCAATCAAAATTGTTAACGGCGTCGTCACCGAGCTGGATGGAAAACCCGCCAGCCAGTTTGACCTGATCGACCACTTTATCGCCCGTTACGGCATCAATCTCGCGCGCGCCGAAGAAGTCATCGCGATGGATTCGGTAAAACTTGCCAATATGCTGTGCGATCCAAATGTCAAACGTAGCGATATCGTTCCCCTTACCACAGCAATGACGCCCGCCAAAATCGTCGAAGTGGTTTCGCAGATGAACGTGGTAGAGATGATGATGGCGATGCAGAAAATGCGCGCCCGTCGAACACCATCACAACAGGCTCACGTCACCAACGTCAAAGATAACCCGGTACAAATTGCCGCCGACGCAGCTGAAGGCGCATGGCGCGGGTTTGATGAACAGGAAACCACCGTTGCCGTTGCTCGCTATGCGCCGTTCAACGCCATCGCTCTGCTGGTAGGTTCACAGGTAGGGCGCCCGGGCGTGTTGACCCAGTGTTCACTGGAAGAAGCCACCGAACTGAAACTCGGTATGTTAGGTCACACCTGTTACGCCGAAACGATTTCTGTTTACGGCACAGAACCTGTTTTCACCGATGGCGATGACACCCCGTGGTCAAAAGGATTTCTCGCATCATCTTATGCTTCTCGCGGCTTAAAAATGCGCTTTACTTCCGGCTCCGGCTCTGAAGTACAGATGGGTTACGCGGAAGGCAAATCAATGCTTTATCTCGAGGCTCGTTGCATTTACATCACCAAAGCCGCAGGCGTACAGGGACTGCAAAATGGTTCCGTAAGTTGCATCGGTGTTCCATCAGCTGTGCCGTCAGGCATCCGCGCAGTGCTGGCGGAAAACTTAATTTGCTCATCGCTGGATCTGGAATGTGCCTCCAGTAATGACCAGACCTTTACCCACTCAGATATGCGCCGTACCGCGCGTTTCCTGATGCAGTTTCTGCCGGGTACTGACTTTATCTCTTCCGGTTTTTCCGCTGTGCCTAACTACGACAACATGTTTGCCGGTTCAAACGAAGACGCCGAAGACTTCGATGATTACAACGTCATTCAGCGTGACCTGAAGGTTGATGGCGGTCTGCGACCGGTGCGCGAAGAAGATGTTGTCGCCATCCGCAATAAAGCCGCACGCGCTTTACAGGCTGTCTTTGCCGGTATGGGATTACCCCTTATTACCGACGAAGAGGTCGAAGCGGCGACCTATGCCCACGGTTCGAAAGATATGCCAGAGCGCAACATCGTAGAAGACATTAAGTTCGCCCAGGAAATTATCAATAAAAACCGTAACAGCCTGGAAGTGGTGAAAGCCCTGGCGCAAGGCGGTTTTACCGATGTCGCTCAGGACATGCTCAACATGCAAAAAGCGAAACTGACCGGCGATTATCTCCATACCTCAGCCATTATCGTCGATGACGGACAAGTGCTGTCTGCGGTCAATGATGTCAATGATTACGCCGGACCGGCTACAGGTTACCGCCTGCAAGGGGAACGCTGGGAAGAGATCAAAAATATTCCCGGTGCACTTGATCCCAACGAAATTGACTAAGGGTGAGAAATGGAAATTAACGAAAAATTACTGCGTCAGATTATCGAAGACGTGCTGGCAGAAATGCAAACCAGCGACAAGTCCGTTTCATTTCGCGCGCCTGTCGCCTCCACTGCCCCTTCCGCACCGGATGCAGGGAGTTTTTTGACCGAAATTGGCGAAGCCCAACAAGGCACTCAGCAGGATGAAGTCATTATTGCTGTAGGCCCGGCATTTGGCTTGGCGCAAACCGTCAATATCATCGGTATTCCGCATAAAAACATCTTGCGTGAAGTGATTGCCGGTATCGAAGAAGAAGGCATTAAAGCGCGTGTGATTCGTTGTTTTAAATCGTCTGATGTCGCATTCGTGGCGGTCGAAGGCGATCGCCTTAGTGGTTCCGGCATTGCTATTGGTATTCAGTCGAAAGGCACAACGGTTATCCACCAACAGGGGCTTCCCCCTTTGTCTAACCTGGAACTTTTCCCGCAAGCGCCTTTGTTGACGCTGGAAACTTATCGCCAGATTGGCAAAAAACGCCGCGCGTTATGCGAAGCGTGAGTCTCCACAACCAGTTCCGACCCTCAACGATCAAATGGCGCGGCCTAAATACCAGGCCAAATCAGCCATTTTACATATCAAAGAGACGAAGTACGTGGTCACTGGCAAAAAACCGCAAGAACTGCGCGTGACGTTTTAACAAAGGAAACCTTCATGAATACCGATGCAATTGAGTCGATGGTCAGGGACGTGTTGAACCGCATGAACAGCCTCCAGGATGCAGCTCCTGTTTCTGCGGCACCCAACGCGTCAATACAGAGCGCCAAAGTGACGGATTATCCACTGGCAAATAAACATCCAGAATGGGTTAAAACGGCGACCAATAAAACGCTCGACGATTTCACTCTGGAGAATGTCCTCAGCGATAAAGTCACCGCCCAGGATATGCGTATAACCCCTGAAACATTGCGTATTCAGGCCGCGATTGCCAGAGATGCGGGTCGCGATCGTCTGGCGATGAATTTTGAACGCGCTGCCGAGCTTACCTCAGTGCCGGACGATCGCATCCTCGAAATCTACAATGCGTTACGCCCTTATCGTTCGACAAAGCAAGAGCTCATTGCCATTGCCGACGATCTTGAACAGCGTTATCAGGCCAGGATTTGCGCTGCATTTGTCCGCGAAGCCGCCGAACTCTATGTCGAGCGTAAAAAACTGAAAGGCGACGATTAAGGACGAACTATGCGATATATAGCAGGCATTGATATCGGCAATTCATCCACAGAAGTTGCACTGGCGACGCTCAGTACGTCTGGAGAATTGTCGTTCGTGAGCAGCGCCCTTGCGGAAACCACCGGAATCAAAGGTACGTTGCGTAACGTCCATGGCATTCAGGAGGCGCTCGCACAGGCAACGAAAAAAGTCGGCATCAATGTCAGCGATATTTCGCTTATTCGTATCAACGAAGCAACTCCTGTCATTGGCGATGTGGCGATGGAAACCATTACGGAAACCATCATCACCGAGTCAACCATGATTGGTCACAACCCAAAAACTCCGGGCGGAGTGGGACTGGGCGTGGGGCTCACCATCACTCCACAAGAGTTGTTAACACGTCCGGCGGATACACCGTACATTCTGGTCGTGTCATCGGCATTTGATTTTGCCGATATCGCGACCATGATAAACGCCTCCGTGCGTGCCGGATATCAACTGACTGGCGTTATTCTGCAACGTGATGATGGCGTGCTGGTCAGTAACCGCCTGGAAATCCCTTTACCCATTGTTGATGAAGTCCTCTACATCGATCGTATTCCGCTCGGCATGCTGGCCGCGATTGAAGTCGCCGTTCCCGGGAAGGTTATCGAAACCCTGTCTAATCCGTATGGGATTGCCACTGTCTTCGCCCTCAATGCTGAAGAGACTAAAAATATCGTTCCTGTTGCACGAGCACTCATAGGCAACCGTTCTGCAGTAGTGGTGAAAACACCTTCTGGCGATGTTAAAGCCCGTTCGATACCCGCCGGAAACATCGAGCTGCTTTCTGCCGGACGTACAATACGAGTTGATGTTGCTGCTGGTGCCGATGCCATTATGAAAGCGGTCGGCGAGTGCTCAAAACTGGAAAACGTAACGGGAGAACCGGGCACCAACATCGGCGGTATGCTGGAACATGTTCGCCAGACTATGGCGGAACTGACCAATAAACCCAGCCACGAAATTTTTATTCAGGATTTACTGGCGATAGATACCTCTGTTCCCGTCAGCGTAACCGGTGGGCTGGCTGGTGAATTTTCACTGGAACAGGCTGTGGGTATCGCTTCAATGGTGAAATCCGACCGACTGCAAATGGCGATGATCGCCAGTGAAATTAAGCAAAAACTGCATGTTGATGTTCAGGTCGGAGGCGCTGAAGCAGAAGCTGCAATTCAGGGAGCCTTGACTACCCCTGGAACCACACGCCCTCTGGCAATTCTGGACTTAGGCGCAGGTTCTACCGATGCCTCCATCATCAATCAGAAAGGGGAAATGATAGCTACTCACCTTGCGGGAGCGGGCGACATGGTGACGATGATTATTGCCAGGGAACTGGGCTTAAATGATCGTTATCTGGCAGAAGAGATCAAAAAATACCCGTTGGCAAAAGTAGAAAGCCTGTTCCATTTACGCCATGAAGACGGCAGCGTTCAGTTCTTCCCTACTCCGCTGTCCCCTCATGTATTTGCCCGCGTTTGTGTGGTGAAACCTGACGAACTGGTGCCTATTCCCGGCGATTTAACACTGGAAAAAGTACGTGCTGTTCGCCGCAGTGCGAAAGAGCGCGTCTTCGTAACCAATGCCCTGCGCGCGCTACGTCAGGTAAGTCCAGGCGGAAATATTCGCGATATTCCGTTCGTTGTTCTGGTGGGCGGTTCTTCCCTGGATTTCGAAGTACCGCAGTTAGTCACCGATGCATTGGCGCATTATCGATTGGTCGCCGGACGGGGGAATATCCGTGGTAGTGAAGGCCCGCGCAATGCGGTAGCTACCGGGCTACTGATTTCCTGGCACAGGGAGTTGGCTCATGGAAAGTAAAGAACATACGCCCGCTATTGTCGTTACGGAAATAGGTGACTGTATCAGTACATGGAATGAGGTGCTTCTTGGCATTGAAGAGGAAGGTATCCCCTTTCGCATTCAACATATCCCGTCAGGTGAAGTCATCGATAGCGCCTGGCAGGCTGCTCGTCAGTCCCCCCTGTTGGTTGGCATAGCCTGCGACCGGGAAAAGCTGATTGTGCATTACAAAAACTTACCGGCATCAGCGCCACTGTTTACGCTGATGTATCAACAAGATAACCATGCCCGGCGCAGCATCGGCAATAACGCTGCCCGCCTGGTAAAAGGCATTCCCTTCAGGGAATGCCACTCATAATCCACAGGAGAAACGCTGTATGAACAACGCACTAGGACTGGTTGAAACAAAAGGGTTAGTTGGCGCAATTGAAGCCGCAGATGCCATGGTTAAATCCGCCAACGTGCAACTGGTTGGCTATGAAAAGATTGGTTCGGGTCTGATTACGGTGATGGTCCGTGGCGATGTTGGCGCAGTAAAAGCCGCCGTTGATGCAGGAAGCGCCGCCGCAAGCGCCGTTGGCGAAGTGAAATCCTGTCATGTCATCCCGCGGCCACACAGCGATGTTGAGGCCATTTTACCTAAATCTGCATAACCCCATTCGCTAAGGAGCACAGCGTGAAGCAATCACTGGGATTACTTGAAGTCAGTGGTCTGGCACTCGCCATCAGTTGCGCAGATGCTATGGCAAAAGCCGCGTCCATCACGCTGGTTGGCCTTGAGAAGACCAATGGCTCAGGCTGGACGCTCATTAAAATCACCGGTGACGTCGCCTCGGTTAATGCGGCGATCGCGACGGGTGCCAGTTTCGCCGAACAGCGAAATGGCCTCGTCGCACACAAAGTGATTGCCCGCCCGGGTGAGGGAATACTGCCCCGCCCAACAGAAGCAATGAATACGACGGTGGCAGTAAGCGAAACGCCAGCAACAGTCGCCCCCTCAGAGATTATCAGCTGTAATTTGTGTCTTGATCCCGCGTGTCAACGGCAAAAAGGTGAGCCACGTTCACTTTGTCTGCACTCTGATAAGCGAGGGGAGTAGCAATGGATAAACAAACCTTGCAGGAGACTGTTAGCCAGGTTCTGGATGAAATGCGCGAGCGCCCTATCCCTCTGGGCGTTTCCAGTCGCCATATTCATCTTTCAACGGCGGATTATGTGCGCCTTTTTCCTGAACAACCGATCAGCGAGAAAAAGTCATTACTGCAACCTGGTCAATTCGCTGCTGAACAGGTTGTTACGCTGGTGGGACCAAAAGGCAAATTACACAACGTTCGCTTGTTAGGGCCACTACGTAACTCAAGCCAGGTGGAGATTTCCCGGACTGACGCCAGAACATTAGGGATCACCGCCCCGCTACGTATGTCTGGCGATCTCAGCGGCACACCGGGGATTCGTCTGATAAGCCCGTTTGCAGAGCTGGAAATCGCTTCTGGCGTTATTGTCGCACAACGGCACATCCATATGTCTTCGCTTGATGCCCTGATTTATGGCGTTACACATGGCGATAAAGTGGCGGTCGCCATTGAAGGTAATGAACGACGACTGATATTCGATAACGTTGCTGTTCGCGTCTCACCAGATATGCGCCTTGAAATGCATATTGATACCGACGAGGCCAACGCCGCAGGCGCTGATAATCCTGATGTTTTTGCCACGCTGGTGTCGGTGCCATGAATAACAAACTGATGCAACACATTGTTGAAGAAGTGATTTTTCGCCTGAAACAACGTGCGGGGAAAACACTCGCGCTGACGGTTTCGCAACTGCGAGAAGCCAGCGTTAACGAGATAGTTCATCAGTATGCTTCGTTACAAATTCGATACGTCGATTTACCGTTGCTGCGACAACTTGCGGAGAACGAAACGTCCGATCGAGCGGTAATCCACATTCACGAGGCGTTAGCCTGGGGAATACACATTCAATTGTCGTTGCAGAGTCATTTCCTGAACGCCATCAAATTGAAGTCTCTCGCCCATCTACCGCTAACCTGGTGCGACGAACAAGGACAACCGATCTACCTTCATCGTGGTCAACTTTTAAGTTATGCCGACGTAGTGCAGTTATGCGCAGGGATAGTGGTGTTGCAACGGAAATGCTGTGTGACCGCACTTGCGCGTGAAGCGGCAATGACCCGAAACATTCAGTTAATCAGGCAGGAGTAACCCATGCATCTGGCTCGAGTCACTGGCGCGGTGGTATCCACGCAAAAATCACCTTCCCTGGTCGGGAAAAAACTGCTGCTAGTTCGCCGGGTCAGTGCTGACGGCGAATTGCCTCTTACGCCATTAACTGGCGACGAAGTTGCTGTTGATTCAGTTGGCGCTGGCGTCGGTGAGTTGGTACTCCTCAGCAGTGGCTCTAGCGCCAGACATGTTTTTAGCGGCCCCAACGAAGCCATCGACCTGGCAGTGGTCGGCATTGTAGATACGATTTCGCGCTAAGGAGTTGAAAGATGGCGATTTATACCCGCACAGGTGATTCAGGAAGTACGTCTCTATTTACCGGACAACGCGTGAGTAAAACTCATCTACGCGTCGAAGCCTACGGCACACTGGATGAACTGAACGCGACACTCAGTCTGTGTTATTGCGCTACCGCCATCGAAAGCCATCGCATATTGCTGGAAGCCATTCAGCAACAGATATTTTGGTTTAGCGCCGAACTCGCCAGCGAGAGCGAACAACCATCAACAGAGCAGCGTTACATCAGCACGGAGGAAATTGCCGCACTTGAAAAAGCGATCGATAGCGCAATGAGCGCTGTTCCTCCAGTTCACAGTTTCATTCTGCCAGGACGTTGTGAAGCCGCGAGCCGCATGCATTTCGCCCGCACCGTGGCCCGGAGAGCTGAAAGGCGTCTGGTTGAACTGACAACGGAAGCCTCCGTCCGCCATGTTTTGCTGCACTATATTAACCGGCTTTCCGATTGCCTGTATGCCCTCGCCCGCGTGGAAGACAACGTTGCTCATCAGAACCTGATGATTCAGGAAATCACAAAACGTTATCACGCAGCCAACCACACTTCAGCATTGAAGGAACGCACGATGTCGCTCACTTTTCAGGATCTTCATCAGCTCATTCGTAGCGCGGCAATGCGTGCGGATGAACTGCATATTCCCGTTGTTATCAGCATTGTCGATGCCTACGGAACAGAAAGTGTTACCTGGCGGATGCCTGATGCACTGCTGGTTAGCAGTGAACTGGCACCGAAAAAAAGCCTGGACCGCCGTGGCGATGAAAACGGCAACACACAAGCTTACGGATACCGTGCAACCGGGGGCGCCACTTTACGGGCTAGAAAGCCATATGCAAGGCAAAGTCGTCACATTTGGTGGCGGCTTCCCCCTCTGGCGTGACGGAATATTGCTTGGAGGGCTTGGGATTAGTGGTGGTAGCGTTGAACAAGACATGGATATTGCCCAAAGCGCAATGACGGCAATTAACGTGGGAGAAAACCAATGAATAACTCTGAATTAGAAACACTGATCCGCAATATTCTGCGCGAGCAGCTAGTCCCCACGACATCACAAACGCAAAAAAACGGTATTTTCCAGACTGTCGATGAAGCTATCGGCGCTGCACACCAGGCCTTTTTGCGTTTTCAACAATGTCCGCTTAAGACTCGCAGCTCCATTATCAGCGCCATTCGCGAAGAATTAACGCCCCGTCTTACAGAACTGGCGGAAGAGAGCGCTAACGAAACGGGAATGGGAAATAAAGAAGATAAGTACTTAAAAAACAAAGCGGCACTCGATAACACACCTGGTATTGAAGATTTAACCACCACCGCACTGACCGGTGATGGTGGCATGGTTTTGTTTGAATACTCCCCGTTTGGAGTTATTGGCTCGGTCACGCCAAGTACCAATCCCACGGAAACCATCATTAACAACAGCATCAGCATGCTGGCAGCTGGTAATAGCGTCTACTTCAGTCCACACCCGGGAGCCCAAAACGTCTCGCTGAAATTGATCGCCATAATCGAAGACATCGCGTTTCGCTGTAGTGGCATTCATAACCTGATCGTTACTGTATCTGAACCGACCTTTGCCGCAACCGAACAGATGATGGTGCACCCTAAAATCAGCGTTCTGGCGATTACCGGCGGTCCGGGCATCGTCGCCATGGGAATGAAAAGTGGTAAGAAAGTGATTGGTGCCGGTGCGGGTAACCCTCCCTGCATCGTCGATGAAACAGCGGATATTGTGAAAGCCGCCGAAGACATCATTAACGGCGCGTCATTTGATTACAACCTGCCATGTATCGCTGAAAAAAGCCTGATTGTCGTGACCTCAGTGGCAGATTATTTGATTCAACAGATGCAAAGTTTTGGCGCCCTTCTTCTTAGCCATGAACAAACTGAAAAAATTGCGTGCTGTTTGCCTGCCAGACGGCGTCGCCAACAAAAAACTGGTCGGCAAAAGTCCCTCAGCCTTACTGGAAGCAGCAGGCCTCCCTTTACCAGCAAAAGCGCCCCGCTTGCTGATTGCCGTTGTTGACGCCGATGATGGTTGGGTTACCAGCGAACAGCTAATGCCAATGCTGCCCATTGTGAAGGTCAACGATTTTGACAGCGCCCTCACACTGGCGCTGAAAGTGGAAGACAGTTTGCACCACACGGCAATAATGCATTCACAGAACGTCTCACGGCTCAACCTTGCCGCGCGCGTTATGCAAACTTCAATCTTTGTCAAAAACGGTCCTTCCTGGGCTGGTATTGGCGTCGGCGGCGAAGGTTTTACGACCTTCACCATTGCTACACCGACCGGAGAAGGGACAACGTCAGCCCGGACTTTTGCCCGCTCACGACGCTGTGTATTGACCAGTGGCTTTTCCATTCGCTAGAGAAACGGAAATGAATACTTTTTCACTGCAAACGCGTTTATACATCGGACCGGGAAGTCTCAAAGTGCTTAGTCGTTTTACGAATAAGCACATCTGGATTATTTGCGACGCTTTTCTGGCGCGATCGCCGTTGATTGATACCTTGCGCCTGGCGCTACCCGACAGCAATCGCCTCAGTATTTTTAGCGAAATAACGCCCGATCCAACTATCCAGACAGTGGTAAAAGGCATCACTCAGATGCAAACTTTACGCCCGGATGTGGTTATCGGTTTTGGCGGCGGCTCTGCACTGGATGCCGCAAAAGCGATTGTCTGGTTTAGTCGCCAGTGTGCTATCGAAATTGAAACCTGCGTAGCCATCCCCACCACCAGCGGCACTGGTTCAGAAGTGACCAGCGCCTGTGTCATCAGCGATCCTGAGAAGGGAATTAAATATCCCCTTTTCGATGATGCACTTTATCCGGATATCGCAGTCCTCGACCCCTCGCTGGTCGTCAGTGTGCCACCCGCGATAACGGCCAATACCGGAATGGATGTTTTAACCCATGCGCTTGAAGCCTATGTTTCTCCCCGCGCCAGTGACTTCACAGATGCAATGGTCGAAAAATCCATGCAAATTGTTTTTCGTTACCTGCCCACTGCAGTGAAGAAAGGCGATTGTCTTGCCACCCGCGGTAAAATGCATAATGCCTCTACACTTGCAGGAATTGCCTTTAGTCAGGCCGGACTGGGATTAAATCATGCGATTGCCCATCAACTCGGTGGGCAGTTTCATTTGCCCCACGGTCTGGCGAATGCGCTCCTGCTGACGTCAGTTATTCGTTTTAATGCTGGCGATCCTCGCGCCGTCAAACGCTACGCCCGGCTGGCTAAAACGTGTCATTTATGCCCGGACAATGCCAATGACACCGCAAGCCTGAATGCACTCATTCAACATATTGAACAGCTCAAAAAAGCGTGTTCAATACCGACTCTCGCCAATGCTCTGAAAGAAAAAAGAGCAGAATGGTCATCACGTATTCCCGATATGGTTCAGGCGGCGCTGGCGGATGCTACATTGCGTACCAACCCACGTGTGGCTGATGCCAATGCTATTGCCGAACTGCTTGAGGAGTTGTTATGAACGTCGAGTTTACATCCTGCGACGGTCAGACGATCCACGAGCGAGTACAAGCAGCAGGCGTTGTTGGTGCTGGTGGAGCTGGCTTTCCGACACATATCAAGCTACAAGCACGTGTTGATACGTTCCTGGTGAATGCGGCGGAATGCGAACCGATGCTGAAAGTGGACCAGCAGTTAATGGCGCAGCAAGCCAGTCGCCTGCTTCGCGGCGTTCACTACGCGATGAAAGCCACCGGGGCCAGTAGCGGAATCATCGCGCTGAAAGAAAAGTATCAACTGGCAATAAACGCACTCACGCCACTGTTACCACCTGATATCCGCCTGCATATTTTGCCCGACGTTTACCCCGCAGGAGACGAAGTGCTGACCATCTGGATGGCAACTGGTCGCCGCGTTCCACCCGCTGCGTTACCCGTTAGCGTCGGCGTAGTCGTCAATAACGTCCAGACTGTGCTGAATATTGCCAGAGCCGTTGAGCAGCAGTATCCGGTAACGCGCCGCACGCTAACCGTTAATGGTGCAGTTGCTAAACCCGTAACGGTGACCGTTCCCATAGGGATGTCTTTACGCGAAGTACTGGCGCTGGCGGGAGGCGCAACGGTAGATAATCCTGGTTTTATCAATGGCGGTCCGATGATGGGGAGTTTGATCACATCGCTCGATACGCCAGTCAGCAAAACCACTGGCGGCTTGCTGGTTTTACCCAACTCTCATTCACTGATCCAACGTCGAATGCAGGATGACCGCAGCGTACTTGCCGTCGCGAAAACCGTTTGTGAACAATGCCGCTTATGCACCGATCTCTGCCCACGTCATTTAATCGGTCACGAACTGTCACCGCATTTGTTAGTTCGTGCGGTTAACTACCAACAGCTCGCTACGCCGCAACTGTTACTGACAGCGCTCACCTGTTCGGAGTGCAACGTCTGCGCCAGCGTTGCCTGCCCGGTAGGTATTTCACCCATGCGCATAAACCGCCTGCTTAAGCAGGAACTACGCGCAAAAAACCTCCGCTACGAAGGCACCTTAAACCCTGCGGATGTCATGGCAAATTATCGACTGATTCCCGTAAAACGTCTGGTAACCAGACTGGGCTTAACCCCGTGGTATCAGGACGCGCCATTGTCTGAACACGTACCACAACCCGAAAAAGTGACGTTATTGTTACGCCAGCACATCGGTGCCAGCGCAATTGCGTGTGTACAAAAAGGCGAATTGCGTCGTTCGTGGGCAATGCGTGGGGCAAATTCCACACGGCACATTAGGTGCCCCTATTCATGCCAGTATTGATGGCATGGTCAGCGATGTGACAGAAAACGCGATTACGCTTGTGAGAGGTTAACCATGTCAAAAGCGGTAGGTATTTTAGAACTTAGTAGTATCGCGAAAGGGATGGAAACCGGCGATGCCATGCTGAAAAGTGCCAACGTTGAATTACTGGTCAGCAAAACGCTTTGCCCCGGTAAATTTCTGCTGATGCTCGGCGGCGATGTCGGTGCAGTACAGCAAGCCATCAACAGCGGCGCTTCCCTTGCAGGTGAAATGCTGGTCGACAGTCTGGTCCTTCCTAATATTCATCCCACTATCCTGCCCGCAATCAGCGGTCTGAACCATGTTGACCAGCGACGGGCTGTCGGTGTAGTCGAAACCTGGAGTGTAGCGGCCTGCATTGACGCTGCCGATTGTGCAGTGAAAGCGGCAAACGTCACGCTCGTACGGGTACATATGGCCTTTGGTATTGGCGGTAAATGCTACATGGTAGTGGCAGGCGATATTTCTGATGTTAATAACGCGGTATCTGTCGCCAGCGAGCGAGCGGGGGAAAAAGGTTTGTTGGTCTATCGCTCAGTAATTGCCCGTCCGCATGAAGCCATGTGGCGTCAGATGGTGGAGGGATAATGTCACCTCAGCACACGACTGAACGAATGATTCAGGAATATGTCCCCGGTAAACAGGTCACGCTAGCACATGTTATTGCAAATCCTGGAAAGGATCTGTTTAAAAAATTAGGCTTACCGGACACCGTTTCCGCTATTGGCATTCTGACGATTACCCCCAGCGAAGCATCTATCATCGCGTGCGATATCGCCACAAAGTCAGGCGCTGTAGAGATTGGTTTTCTTGATCGTTTTACCGGCGCGGTAGTTCTGACTGGCGATGTTTCTGCTATCGAATATGCACTTAGCCAGGTTACCCGCACGCTGGGCGAAATGATGCGCTTTACCGCCTGCCCCATTACCCGGACCTGACTCGATGCAACGTATGATGCTCATCGGACCCAGCCAGTGCGGAAAAACGTCACTCACGCAATGCCTGCGCGGGGAGAATATTCAGTATCAGAAAACGCAGGCCATCGTCTGGTCACCGGCCACCATTGACACTCCCGGGGAATACCTCGAAAACCGCAGTCTTTACAGTGCGCTGCTGGTCAGCGCCTGTGAAGCAGACATTATCGCGCTGGTGCTTAATGCGGACGCGCCGTGGTCCCCTTTTTCGCCAGGCTTTACCACGTCAATGAATCGCCCGGTCATTGGGGTAGTCACCAAAGTGGATTTAGCCAGTGAAGAACAGATATCTTTGGTGAAATGCTGGCTACGGGAAGCCGGAGCACGAAAGGTGTTAATGACCAGTGCGGTAAATAACATCGGGGTTGCAGAACTTCTTGCCTTATTGCATACAGAAGAAGGCTGTCGTTAAGCCAGAAATTTCAATATGAAATGAGATGGGAATGATGACTTACAACAGTGAGAAAAGAATCAATGAACAATGAGGATTGCCCGGCAATCCTCATTGAATAAAGTAGAAATTACTTCGCTTCGCCGTTTTTCATTTCGCCCATAGCTTTCAGCTTTTTGGAGATATCGCGGCGTTCTTTGGAGAGCTCAGCATTTTTGATGATGTAATCATCAACACGATCTTCATAGTCGCCTTTCATGCTGGCGATGATGCCCTGAATTGCTTCAACGCTCATACCAGGTTTGATGTAGTCGCTCAGGTTGTCGAGCAGCAGGACACGTTTCTGGTTGTCACGGATCTTTTTTCTCAACGTCCTGGATTTCACGTTGCAGTTTGTTCTTACGGCGGAACAGACGAACAAATTCCAGCACGTCCTGGAATGAAGGCTTGGTAGTTTCCATTTTTATACCCCTGATAATGTGAGAGTCGGATTCGTTTAAGCAACCGCTATTCGTTAGGGCCAACATTACTCATAGCTGCCGCAGATGACAATGCTTTTATCCCTATTCACTATCATACCCTTTATCCTTGCTGAATCGAAGCAGCAGCAATTTGATTCTGAAGGTCGGAATTTATTTGCGCAAAGCCCGACAAATCAGATTTGACAGCAACTCCAGTTGATGCGCCGTTTCCATGTTTAGCCATACATAGCCATAAATCGGCGTCTCAACGACTTTCAGATCATGATGATTAGCGAGCAACTGGCGCAACTCTTCCACAGCATCGTTCAATTTTTCTGTATTAGCAAAAACCGGCTGTGGATTACCTTCGTACAGGGCATGAACAAGAGCCAGCACTATTTGCTGCATCATTTGCTGTGTGTCGCGCAGTTTTTGCGCATTCAGTAGCACGAAATGACTGGGCCTCGTGGCCCAGTAAGCATTGATTTGCAGCTCCAGCATACAAACCAGATTACGGTTAATCGTCTGGATACCTTCATATATCGATTTTGGAATACGGGTTTCTTTGCTGGCGGGAGCAATCAGCCCACGCATTTTCACGGCATCGGTCAGGAGTTTTTGTAGATGGCTTTCCAGACGTGGGCGTTCGAGTAAGTTTGGTGAGAATGCTGATTGATAGACCCGATTATATTCGGTCAGACTTTTCGCCAGTTGAATGCGCCAGTGGATGAACGCCCGTTGTGGCCAGATACCGGTAAACAACATTGCCAGTAAAGAGCCGAGGATCACATCGCCGCTTCGCCATAATGCCGTATCAATTTCACCTGTCGGGGAACCAACAACAATCGCCAGCGTCACACCAATCAATAAGCCTTGATAAGGTTTCTTGCCCAGCGCCAACCAACCGCAAAGGAACATCGCCGCCGCGCACCAGACCAACATCAGAGGTAACGAAATTAACTCCAGTTGCAGGGCTATAAGACCTAAAATCGAGCCGAACACCGTACCGCCAATACGTTCGAATGCTCGAGGGACGACGTTACCCCAAAACGAGATAGGCCCCATGATCACCACCATAGTGACCAGTGGCCAGGTGCTTTCCGGGATAGTAAACAGGCGAATAATGAGAAAAGTCAGCAGGAATGCTAGTGCGACGCGAGTACCATGCACGATACGGTAATGACGGTACACACGAATTTCAAACGGACTAAGGCACTTATCAGCTCGCACGCTGGAACTCCGTAAAATAAGGATGAAGTTAACTCAGAACGATTACCGCGGCCAGACACTAAACCAGGTGTCCAGCCGACTTACAAAAAGTAATCAGGAACATTCCCGAAGGGATTATCAGAAGTCTGAAGGTCAATTTTACCCTTTTACATGACGAAAAACAGCGAAGCAACCAGGTTAACACCCTGTTGTTGCACCAGCATTAACCCATTTTCGGCTGCACTGCGACATACATTTCAATATCCCAATAGCCGTCTTCCGCTCCGTTATTAAGATAAACTTCGAAACAGGGCTTAGGTGACATCTGATAAGCACTGTCTTGCAAGAGAGTATTAAAAAACTGATACCATGGCGTAGAAAAATCATCGCCTTCTACGCGAGCAACGGCGACCGCATATTGCCCACCGGAGATTTCCGTCAGGATCACGCCTTCATTGTTTTCCGGTAGAGTGAAGTTGTTCTCCAGGGAAACCACCGTGTCACAACGTAACTTTTCGGCGGGTGTTTCATCTGGGTTATCGTAATAGACGGCGATCCATTCCTTAGGCACAACTTTTTTGTTGTCTACCCACATCATCAACTGCTCAAAACCTTTCTTCACCGTTTGTTCCCACGGGCCAACGAGATGGAAACCTGCAACGGTACGTTTATCTTCCTGCTTAATCTCGTAGTTCATGACGCCTCCACATACACTGTTTTTTTGTACAGTGTATTTTGCAATGTAAATACCACAAGGAATGAGTGTTGATTATGCGAGCAGACTCGCACTCCTGCCAGTCGGCGCTAAATAAAGGTCAGGATTTATGGTGGAAATAATCGCTCAATCTGGAAAACATACCGCCTTCACCGACAGACTCCAGGGTAACCAATGGCCAATGCGCAACCAATTTATCGCGGTCGTACAGCTCAATTTCCCCTACCCGCTTGTGAGCAGCAATTGGCGCAGTTAGTTCTTTACCATCAAGGGTATATTTTGCTTTGATATTAGGGATCTCCGCTTTCGGCAGCACCATCCAGAACTCTTGTTCCGTTCCCAGTGCGATGTTTTCTTTATCACCATACCAGATGCGTTCCGTACCGACCTTTTTCCCACGGTGCAAAATTTGCACCGTAGTAAAGTTTTGCTGCCCCCAACGCAGTAATTTTCTAGCCTCTTCTTCGCGAGTCTTTGCGCTGTCGGCCCCCATTACCACTGCAATGAGACGGCGTTGCCCATCCACCGCCGAAGCAATGAGATTAAACCCGGCCCCGGATGTATGCCCGGTTTTCAGGCCGTCAACGTTCATGGTTTTATCCCACAATAGCCCGTTTCGGTTTTGCTGGGTGATGCCGTTCCAGGTAAGGCTTTTTTCGCTGTACATATGGTAAAACTCAGGTTCGCCGTGGATGATGGCGCGAGAAAGCACGGCTAAATCATAGGCTGAGCTATGCTGGCCCGGCGCATCCAGACCGTGAACCGTTTCAAAATGGGTATCCTGTAAATGCAACTTTTCAGCGTAATTGTTCATCATTGTGACGAACTGCCGTTGCCCCCCGGCAATATAATCTGCAAGCGCCACACAGGCGTCATTGCCGGAATCCACAATTAATCCACGGCTTAAATCACGTACCGATACGCGATCGCCCTCTTTCAAAAACATCAATGAAGAGCCGACAAAGACCGGATTATCTTTCGCCCACGCATCGCGTCCCACAGTGACAATATCGTCTGGTGTTATGCGATGGCTATCGATAGCGCGATCGACGACATAGCCCGTCATTAGCTTAGTCAGGCTGGCAGGGTTACGTTGTTGGTGCTCATTACCCGCCGTGAGGATCTGTCCGGTTGTGTAATCCATCAAAACCCATGATCCCGCATGAATCTCCGGAGGTTGGGGTGAAAAGGGAATATTTTCCGCCGCAAAACCAGACGATAAATTAAAAACGAACAAAGAAGCAGCAACAATAAGACGGCGTTTCAACAGCAAATCCTCAGGTGTTTCCAATAGCTGTTCTTTTTACGGAAATCCTGATGAACTGGCTGGAATAAAGTGCAAGAAAATGTGACATTTATCTCATTTTAATCTGACATTATCTGTTTCCACACGCAGCCAAAATATCGCTCTAAAGCTGATTAGCACAGTGATATTTGATACTCTGGCATACAACAGAAATAACGGATTTAACCTAACGATGAATGACGGTAAGCAACAATCTACCTTTTTGTTTCATGATTACGAAACCTTTGGCACGCACCCCGCGTTAGATCGCCCTGCGCAGTTTGCCGCCATTCGCACTGATAGCGAATTCAATATTATCGGCGAACCTGAAGTCTTTTACTGTAAGCCTGCGGACGATTATTTACCCCAGCCAGGGGCGGTGTTAATTACCGGCATCACGCCACAGGAAGCGCGTGCAAAAGGGGAAAACGAAGCTGCCTTTGCCGCCCGTATTCACTCGCTTTTTACCGTACCGAAGACCTGTATTCTTGGTTACAACAATGTGCGTTTTGACGACGAAGTTACGCGCAATATCTTTTATCGTAATTTTTACGATCCCTATGCCTGGAGTTGGCAGCATGATAACTCTCGCTGGGATCTGCTTGACGTGATGCGTGCCTGTTATGCCCTGCGCCCGGAGGGGATTAACTGGCCTGAAAATGAAGATGGTTTACCGAGCTTTCGACTTGAACATTTAACCAAAGCTAATGGTATTGAACATAGCAACGCCCACGATGCGATGGCCGATGTGTACGCCACTATTGCGATGGCGAAGTTGGTGAAAACACGTCAACCACGCCTGTTTGATTATCTCTTTACCCATCGTAATAAGCACAAACTGACGGCGTTGATTGATGTGCCGCAGATGAAACCGCTGGTACATGTTTCCGGTATGTTTGGCGCATGGCGCGGCAATACCAGCTGGGTGGCGCCACTGGCGTGGCATCCTGAAAATCGCAATGCCGTGATTATGGTGGATTTGGCGGGAGATATCTCGCCACTCCTGGAGCTGGACAGCAACACGCTGCGCGAGCGTCTGTACACCGCAAAGGCCGATCTGGGCGATAACGCCGCAATCCCGGTTAAGCTGGTGCATATCAATAAATGCCCGGTGCTGGCGCAGGCGAATACGCTGCGCCCGGAAGATGCCGACCGACTGGGAATTAATCGTCAGCATTGTCTCGATAACCTGAAAATTCTGCGTGAAAACCCGCAAGTCCGCGAAAAAGTGGTGGCGATATTTGCTGAAGCCGAACCATTTACACCTTCAGATAACGTCGATGCACAGCTCTATAATGGCTTTTTCAGTGACGCCGATCGCGCAGCAATGAAAATTGTCCTGGAAACCGAGCCGCGTAATTTACCGGCACTGGATATCACCTTTGTCGATAAACGTATTGAGAAACTGTTGTTCAATTATCGGGCGCGTAACTTCCCGGGGACGCTGGATTACGCCGAGCAGCAACGCTGGCTGGAGCACCGCCGTCAGGTCTTCACAGCAGAATTTTTGCAAGGTTATGCTGATGAATTGCAGATGCTGGCACAACAATATGCCGATGACAAAGAGAAAGTAGCGCTGTTAAAAGCGCTTTGGCAGTACGCGGAAGAGATCGTCTGAAACAAAAAAGCCGGAGTTTATATCTCTCCGGCTTTTTTAGATTTACCGGATGATTATGTCATCCGGCTTTAAAGATTATGCAACGTCTTCGTACTGCGGAACCGGGTTGCGGAAACTCTTAGTCACGCAAGCCAGGTAAATCAGACCGATAGCCGCCCAGATCAGCCCCAGAACCATTGAGCTTTCTTCCAGGTTAACCCACAGCGCACCTACAGTCAGCGCACCACACATCGGCAGGAACAGATACTGGAAGTGATCTTTCAGCGTCTTGTTACGCTTCTCACGGATCCAGAACTGCGAGATAACCGACAGGTTAACGAAGGTGAACGCCACCAGCGCACCAAAGTTAATCAGCGCCGTTGCCATTACCAGGTCAAAGTTGATTGCCAGCAGAGCAATCGCGCCAACCAGGATAATGTTCATCGCCGGAGTACGCCATTTCGGGTGTACATAACCGAAGAAGCTTTTCGGGAACACGCCGTCACGACCCATTACGTACATCAGACGCGCTACGCCTGCGTGCGCCGCCATACCGGACGCCAGTACGGTAATGGTGGAGAAGATCAGCGCGCCAACCTGGAACGCTTTGCCCGCAACGTACAGCATGATTTCAGGCTGTGACGCATCCGGATCTTTAAAGCGAGAGATATCCGGGAAGTACAGTTGCAGGAAGTAAGTTGCAAAGATGAAGATCATGCCGCCAATCAGCGCGGTCAGGAAAATTGCACGCGGGATCACGCGCTCTGCATCTTTGGTTTCTTCCGACAAGTTGCTGATGCCGTCAAAGCCGGTAAAGGAGAAGCACAGAATCGTCGCACCGGTAATCATCGGGATAACATGCGCATCGCCAGACCAGAACGGACGCGTGCTCGCCAGCGTACCAGCGCCTTCACCTTCAAATACGCCATAAACAACCATGCCCAGAATCACCGCGATCAGCACTACCTGCAACACCACGATTACGGTGTTGAAGTTCGCTACGGATTTCAGACTACGCAGGTTAAAGGCGGTCATAAAGGCCACCAGCGCCACCACAAACATCCACGATGGGATGGAAGGCACCAGAGCTTCAAAATAGATTTTCGCCAACAGAATGTTGATCATCGGCGCGAACAGATAGTCGAGCAGAGAAGACCAACCCACCATAAAGCCAACCGTCGGGCTAATGGATTTCTGGGCGTAAGTGTATGCAGAGCCAGCAGAAGGATAGCGGCGAACCAGCTTCCCGTAGCTCAGAGCCGTAAACAGGATCGCAATCAATGCGAACGCATAGGCTGTCGGCACATGACCATCCGTGAGGCCTGAAACGATACCAAAAGTATCAAACAGCGTCATCGGCTGCATATAGGCAAGACCCATCATTACAACCGGAACTAACGTAAGCGTTTTACGCAATTCCACGCGAGAGGTGTTTGGAGTAACGTTATGCGACATGGTCATTCTCCTTTACGGTGATAACCGTCGCGTAAGCAAAAAATTGCCCCATTTTTTTTTGATTCCTCAGCGACAACAACTGTCGATTTTTAGTAAATATCTATCCGGTACGAAGCCCGGCCTCTTGGTATGAATGATTGGTTTGAAGCAAAAAATAACCGACGCGTATGAAACGTCGGTTTTTAGTCATTTTTTGACAGCGGCGCATTGTGCCTAAATGGGGGGTAAATGACAAGAGAATGAGAGGCTTGTCATATAATTTTTTATTTAAATGGCTGATTTACCGTCATCAGATTTTGCATAAACACCAGCAATAGCACTATTTGCTAAAATCTCATCACGCCACCATGCACTGGCAAGCCCTGCGGTTTGTTCATTCCAGCCAATCCATACGGGTTCAAAGAGGGATTGCGCAACCACTTTCTTCTCAATTAACGCGCCACTTTCGAGAAAGCGTTGCGCCAGATAGCGCGGTAAATATCCGCAACCAAGGCCACTGATTTGCAATTCCAGTTTGGTTTTAAAATCAAATACGGTAATGGCCTCTTGTTCGTCGAGAAGTTGTGATGCCGTAGATGCGCCTGCCTGCGCGGTATCACCCACGATAATCGCCCGATAGCGTTTAATGATACGGCGATTTAACGGTTCCTCTTCCAGAGCTAATGGATGATGAGGTGCAATCGCGAAAACTTGTTCCAGATCGCCCAACCGAGAGAAACCATATTCGCTGGAAGATGGCGGTTCATGCATAGCGCCAACAATAATATCTGCCCTGCCCTGGGTCAGAGCCTCCCAGGAACCGCCCAGAACGCCATTGATAAACTTCAAACGCGTGACGTTGTGATGTTGATAAAAGGCTTCAATAAGTGGCGCAAGCAGTGAAAAGGGAAAGGTATCATCAACACCAATCACCAGTTCGTTTTCCCAGCCTTCATGGAGTTTGATCGCTTGTTTTTCCAGTTCATGGACAGTGTGGAGAACTTCCCGCCCCTTCTCTAATAACATCTTTCCGGTACGGGTAAATTTAGCGCGGTGACCGCTGCGGTCGAGTAATTGAATATTAAGGTCGCTTTCCAGCTTGTGAACGGTGTAACTCAGAGCGGACGGCGTCTTATAGAGTTTGGCCGACGCCGCCGCAAAACTGCCCTCTTTTTCTAAGGCATCGAGGATCATCAACACATCCAGCAGTGGTTTCATACACGCCCCCTTGCAGTGTATGCGGCGTCCTGCTGGCGTGATGGTTTACTCCAGCGGCATTACCAGCGGATCGGGATACTGGTATTCAAATCCCAGTTCATTACAGATCCGACTACCATCAATAATTTTACCTTTGCCGCTGTCCAGACTATTTCTGAACTGCGGAGGCTCCAGCCCCAGTAAACGGGCCATCTGCGGATAGAAAACATTGCGCGCAGGGTGAGCTGGCGCACATATATTATAGATGTGTCCGCCTTTAGGTGCCTGTAACAACAGAGTGATAGCGCCAATAACATCTTCTAAATGGACTAAATTCACACCATGTTCACCGTCCGGTGCGGTTTTTCCGGCAAAGAAGCGTCCGGGATGACGCCCAGGCCCAACCAGACCAGCAAGACGCAAAATATCAACCGAAGTACCGGGTAAATTGTGCAGCCAGTCTTCCAGCTCTTTTAACACTCGTCCACTGTTGGTCAGCGGATTACGCGGGGTGGTTTCTTTCACCGTGCCTTGTGCGTCGCCATAGACAGACGTTGAGCTGGTAAAAATAATGCGGGGAATACGATGAGCCAGCGCGCTATCCACCAGCTCCTGCACTGCTTGTAAATAGAACTCATCGCCGGGGCCGCTGCGGCGTGCCGGAAGCGTAATCACCAGCGCATCAGCATCCATCAGGGCATCCAGATCGTCAGAGTCGCAAACTAAATCGGGCTCCATGCGAAGCTGATAGCTATCAATGCCACTCATTTGGGCCGCTTCTACGCCATCTTGTGTAGTTTTACTCCCGGTGACTTGCCAGCCTTTCGCTGAAAGTGACATCGCCAGCGGCATGCCTAACCACCCTAACCCGACAATTGCGACCTTTTTCATCCGTTATCTCCTGATACACCTTAGATCTATAAGGCTACGCCAGCGTATCAAAACTGACAATTCATTCTATGAATGAATCGAAACTGTTAGCAAATATAGAATTATACAATTGTCTGATGCGCTCCGCTTATCAGGCCTACAAAAACATCAATATATTGAATTTACGCAACATTTGTTGACCGGATAAGGCGTTCACGCCGCATCCGGCATGAACAAAGCCCGCTTTAGTTACAGAACACAATGTTCTTGAGGGTTTTAAAGACATGTTTTCACGATTACTTTTTTAAAGTACTCACTCTTAGCCTCCTCCTTTCCCCGCTCATTCATTAAACAAATCCCTCGCCACAAAATATATAAAAAAGCCCTTGCTTTCTAACGTGAAAGTGGTTTAGGTTAAAAGACATCAGTTGAATAAACATTCACAGAGAATTTTATGACACGCGTTCAATTTAAACACCACCATCATCACCATCATCCTGACTAGTCTTTCAGGCGATGTGTGCTGGAAGACATTCAGATCTTCCAGTGGTGCATGAACGCATGAGAAAGCCCCCGGAAGATCACCTTCCGGGGGCTTTTTTATTGCGCGGTTGATAACGGTTCAGACAGGTTTAAAGAGGAATAACAAAATGACAGACAACACTCGTTTACGCATAGCTATGCAGAAATCCGGCCGTTTAAGCGATGACTCACGCGAATTACTGGCGCGCTGTGGCATTAAAATTAATCTTCACACCCAGCGCCTGATCGCGATGGCAGAAAACATGCCGATTGATATTCTGCGCGTGCGTGACGACGACATTCCCGGTCTGGTAATGGACGGCGTGGTAGATCTTGGGATTATCGGCGAAAACGTGCTGGAAGAAGAACTGCTTAACCGCCGCGCCCAGGGTGAAGATCCGCGCTACTTTACCCTGCGTCGACTGGATTTCGGCGGCTGCCGCCTTTCGCTGGCAACGCCGGTTGATGAAGCCTGGGATGGCCCGCTCTCCTTAAACGGTAAACGTATCGCCACCTCTTATCCTCACCTGCTCAAACGTTATCTCGACCAGAAAGGCATCTCTTTTAAATCCTGCTTACTGAACGGTTCTGTTGAAGTCGCCCCGCGCGCCGGACTAGCGGATGCGATTTGCGATCTGGTTTCCACCGGTGCCACGCTGGAAGCTAACGGCCTGCGCGAAGTCGAAGTTATCTACCGCTCGAAAGCCTGCCTGATCCAGCGCGATGGCGAAATGGAAGAATCCAAACAGCAACTGATCGACAAACTGCTGACCCGTATTCAGGGGGTGATCCAGGCACGCGAATCGAAATACATCATGATGCACGCACCGACCGAACGTCTGGATGACGTCATCGCCCTGCTGCCAGGTGCCGAACGCCCAACCATTCTGCCGCTGGCGGGTGATCAACAACGCGTAGCGATGCACATGGTCAGCAGCGAAACCCTGTTCTGGGAAACGATGGAAAAACTGAAAGCGCTGGGTGCCAGTTCAATCCTGGTCCTGCCGATTGAGAAGATGATGGAGTGATCGCCATGAGCTTTAACACAATCATTGACTGGAATAGCTGTACTGCGGAGCAACAACGCCAGCTGTTAATGCGCCCGGCGATCTCCGCTTCTGAAAGCATTACCCGCACTGTTAACGATATTCTCGATAACGTGAAAGCACGCGGCGATGACGCCCTGCGTGACTACAGCGCGAAGTTTGATAAAACCACGGTTACCGCGCTGAAGGTGTCTGCTGAGGAGATCGCCGCCGCCTGCGATCGCCTGAGCGACGAGCTAAAACAGGCGATGGCGGTGGCAGTAAAGAATATTGAAACCTTCCACACTGCGCAAAAACTGCCGCCGGTAGATGTAGAAACGCAGCCAGGCGTGCGTTGCCAGCAGGTCACGCGCCCGGTCGCTTCGGTTGGTTTGTATATTCCTGGCGGCTCCGCCCCGCTCTTCTCAACGGTATTAATGCTGGCAACTCCGGCGCGTATTGCGGGCTGTAAAAAAGTGGTGCTGTGCTCACCGCCGCCGATTGCCGATGAGATCCTTTACGCGGCACAGCTGTGCGGTGTACAGGACGTGTTTAACGTCGGCGGCGCACAGGCCATTGCCGCACTGGCGTTTGGTACGGAATCTGTGCCGAAAGTGGACAAAATCTTCGGGCCGGGTAACGCCTTTGTCACCGAGGCAAAACGCCAGGTAAGCCAGCGTCTTGACGGTGCGGCGATCGATATGCCCGCAGGCCCGTCGGAAGTGCTGGTCATCGCCGACAGCGGCGCTACGCCGGATTTCGTGGCATCTGATTTGCTCTCCCAGGCTGAACACGGCCCGGATTCACAGGTGATTTTACTGACGCCCGACGCTGATATGGCGCGTTGCGTTGCCGAAGCCGTCGAACGCCAGCTGGCACAGCTGCCGCGTGCCGAAACCGCCCGTCAGGCACTGAGCGCCAGCCGTCTGATCGTGACCAACGATTTAGCGCAGTGCGTAGAGATCTCCAACCAGTACGGTCCGGAGCACCTGATCATTCAGACCCGCAACGCCCGCGAACTGGTCGATGGCATCACCAGCGCCGGTTCGGTATTTCTTGGTGACTGGTCACCGGAATCGGCAGGCGACTACGCCTCCGGCACCAACCACGTGCTGCCGACTTACGGTTATACCGCGACGTGTTCCAGCCTCGGCCTGGCGGATTTCCAGAAGCGCATGACCGTGCAGGAACTGTCGAAAGAAGGGTTCTCCGCGCTGGCTGCAACCATTGAAACACTGGCCGCCGCCGAGCGCCTGACCGCCCATAAAAATGCCGTTACTTTGCGTGTTAACGCCCTTAAGGAGCAAGCATGAGCACCGTGACTATTACCGATTTAGCGCGTGAAAACGTCCGCAACCTGACGCCGTATCAGTCGGCGCGTCGTCTGGGCGGTAATGGCGACGTCTGGCTGAACGCCAACGAATATCCCACAGCCGTGGAGTTTCAGCTCACTCAGCAAACGCTCAACCGCTACCCGGAATGCCAGCCGAAAGCGGTGATTGAAAATTACGCACAATATGCAGGCGTAAAACCGGAACAGGTGCTGGTCAGCCGTGGCGCGGACGAAGGTATTGAACTACTGATTCGCGCTTTTTGCGAACCAGGTAGAGACGCCATCCTCTACTGCCCGCCAACGTACGGCATGTACAGCGTCAGCGCCGAAACTATTGGCGTCGAGTGCCGCACAGTGCCGACGCTGGACAACTGGCAACTGGACTTACAGGGCATTTCCGACAAGCTGGACGGCGTAAAAGTGGTCTATGTTTGCAGCCCCAATAACCCGACCGGGCAACTGATCAACCCGCAGGATTTTCGCACCCTGCTGGAGTTAACCCGCGGTAAAGCGATTGTGGTTGCCGATGAAGCCTATATTGAGTTTTGCCCGCAGGCATCGCTGGCTGGCTGGCTGGCGGAATATCCGCACCTGGCTATTTTGCGCACACTGTCGAAAGCTTTTGCTCTGGCGGGGCTTCGTTGCGGATTTACGCTGGCAAACGAAGAAGTCATCAACCTGCTGATGAAAGTGATCGCCCCCTACCCGCTCTCGACGCCCGTTGCCGACATTGCGGCCCAGGCGTTACACCCGCAGGGGATCGTCGCCATGCGCGAACGAGTGGCACAAATTATTGCTGAACGTGAATACCTGATTGCCGCACTGAAAGAGATCCCCTGCGTGGAGCAGGTTTTCGACTCCGAAACCAACTACATTCTGGCGCGCTTTAAAGCTTCCAGCGCAGTGTTTAAATCTTTGTGGGATCAGGGCATTATCTTACGTGATCAGAATAAACAACCCTCTTTAAGCGGTTGCCTGCGAATTACCGTCGGAACCCGTGAAGAAAGCCAGCGCGTCATTGACGCCTTACGTGCGGAGCAAGTTTGATGAGTCAGAAGTATCTTTTTATCGATCGCGATGGAACCCTGATTAGCGAACCGCCGAGTGATTTTCAGGTGGATCGTTTTGACAAACTCGCCTTTGAACCGGGTGTGATCCCGGAGCTGCTGAAGCTGCAAAAAGCGGGCTACAAGCTGGTGATGATCACCAATCAGGATGGTCTTGGAACACAAAGTTTCCCGCAGGCGGATTTCGATGGCCCGCACAACCTGATGATGCAGATCTTCACCTCGCAAGGCGTGCAGTTTGATGAAGTGCTGATTTGCCCGCACCTGCCCGCAGATGAGTGCGACTGCCGTAAGCCGAAAGTAAAACTGGTGGAGCGTTATCTGGCAGAGCAAGCGATGGACCGTGCCAACAGTTATGTAATTGGCGATCGCGCGACCGACATTCAACTGGCGGAAAACATGGGCATTAATGGTTTACGCTACGACCGCGAAACCCTGAACTGGCCAATGATTGGCGAGCAGCTCACTAAACGAGATCGTTACGCTCACGTAGTACGTAACACCAAAGAGACGCAGATTGACGTTCAGGTGTGGCTGGATCGCGAAGGCGGCAGCAAAATTAACACTGGCGTTGGCTTCTTTGATCACATGCTGGACCAGATTGCCACCCACGGCGGTTTCCGCATGGAAATCAACGTCAAAGGCGATCTCTATATCGACGATCACCACACCGTCGAAGATACCGGCCTGGCGCTGGGCGAAGCGTTAAAAATTGCCCTCGGCGACAAACGCGGTATTTGCCGCTTTGGTTTTGTGCTGCCGATGGACGAATGCCTTGCCCGCTGCGTGCTGGATATCTCTGGTCGCCCGCACCTGGAATATAAAGCTGAATTTACCTACCAGCGCGTGGGCGATCTCAGCACCGAAATGATCGAGCACTTCTTCCGTTCGCTTTCTTACACCATGGGCGTGACGCTCCACCTGAAAACCAAAGGTAAAAACGATCACCACCGTGTAGAGGGCCTGTTCAAAGCCTTTGGTCGCACCCTGCGCCAGGCCATCCGCGTGGAAGGCGACACCCTGCCCTCGTCGAAAGGAGTGCTGTAATGAACGTGGTGATCCTTGATACCGGCTGCGCCAACCTGAACTCGGTGAAGTCGGCCATTGCACGTCACGGTTATGAACCAAAAGTCAGCCGTGACCCGGACGTGGTGTTGCTGGCCGATAAACTGTTTTTGCCCGGCGTTGGCACTGCGCAAGCAGCGATGGATCAGGTGCGTGAACGCGAGCTGTTTGAACTCATCAAAGCCTGTACCCAACCGGTGCTGGGCATCTGCTTAGGGATGCAGCTGCTGGGGCGGCGCAGCGAAGAGAGCAACGGCGTCGATTTGCTGGGCATCATCGACGAAGACGTGCCGAAAATGACCGACTTTGGTCTGCCCCTGCCGCATATGGGCTGGAACCGCGTTTACCCGCAGGCAGGCAACCGTCTGTTTCAGGGGATTGAAGACGGCGCGTACTTTTACTTTGTTCACAGTTACGCAATGCCGGTCAATCCGTGGACCATTGCCCAGTGTAATTACGGCGAACCATTCACCGCGGCGGTACAAAAAGATAACTTCTACGGCGTGCAGTTCCACCCGGAGCGTTCTGGTGCCGCTGGCGCTAAGCTGCTGAAAAACTTCCTGGAGATGTGATGATTATTCCGGCATTAGATTTAATCGACGGCACCGTGGTGCGTCTCCATCAGGGCGATTACGGCAAACAACGTGATTACGGTAACGACCCGCTGCCGCGCTTACAGGATTACGCCGCACAAGGTGCCGAAGTGTTGCACCTTGTGGATCTGACCGGGGCAAAAGATCCGGCTAAACGTCAAATCCCGCTGATTAAAACCCTGGTCGCGGGCGTTAACGTCCCTGTGCAGGTTGGCGGCGGCGTGCGTAGCGAAGAAGATGTGGCAGCGTTACTGGAAGCAGGCGTTGCGCGCGTGGTGGTCGGCTCCACCGCAGTGAAATCACCAGAAATGGTGAAAGGCTGGTTTGAACGCTTCGGTGCCGATGCGCTGGTGCTGGCACTGGATGTACGCATTGACGAGCAAGGCAACAAGCATGTGGCAGTCAGCGGCTGGCAAGAGAACTCGGGCGTTTCGCTGGAACAACTGGTGGAAACCTATCTGCCCGACGGCCTGAAACATGTGCTGTGTACCGATATCTCGCGCGACGGCACGCTGGCAGGTTCTAACGTCTCTTTATATGAAGAAGTGTGCGCCAGATATCCGCAGGTGGCGTTTCAGTCCTCCGGCGGTATTGGCGACATTGATGATGTGGCGGCCCTGCGTGGTACTGGCGTTCGCGGCGTAATAGTTGGTCGTGCATTACTGGAAGGTAAATTCACCGTGAAGGAGGCCATCGCATGCTGGCAAAACGCATAATTCCGTGTCTCGACGTTCGTGATGGTCAGGTGGTGAAAGGCGTACAGTTTCGCAACCATGAAATCATTGGCGATATCGTGCCGCTGGCAAAACGCTACGCCGAAGAAGGTGCAGACGAACTGGTGTTCTATGATATCACCGCTTCCAGCGATGGCCGTGTAGTAGATAAAAGCTGGGTATCTCGCGTGGCGGAAGTAATCGACATTCCGTTTTGTGTGGCGGGTGGGATTAAGTCTCTGGAAGATGCCGCGAAAATTCTTTCCTTTGGCGCGGATAAAATTTCCATCAACTCCCCTGCGCTGGCAGACCCAACATTAATTACTCGCCTGGCGGATCGCTTTGGCGTGCAGTGTATTGTGGTCGGCATTGATACCTGGTACGACGCCGAAACCGGTAAATATCATGTGAATCAATATACCGGCGATGAAAGCCGCACCCGCGTCACTCAGTGGGAAACACTCGACTGGGTAGAGGAAGTGCAAAAACGCGGTGCCGGAGAAATCGTCCTCAACATGATGAATCAGGACGGCGTGCGTAACGGTTACGACCTCGAACAACTGAGAAAAGTGCGTGAAGTCTGCCACGTTCCGCTGATTGCCTCCGGCGGCGCGGGCACTATGGAGCACTTCCTTGAAGCCTTCCGCGATGCCGACGTTGACGGCGCGCTGGCAGCTTCGGTATTCCACAAACAAATAATCAATATTGGTGAATTAAAAGCGTACCTGGCAACACAGGGCGTGGAGATCAGGATATGTTAACAGAACAACAACGCCGCGAACTGGACTGGGAAAAAACCGACGGACTGATGCCGGTGATTGTGCAACACGCGGTATCCGGCGAAGTGTTAATGCTGGGCTACATGAACCCGGAAGCCTTAGACAAAACCATCGAAAGCGGCAAAGTCACCTTCTTCTCGCGCACTAAACAGCGACTGTGGACCAAAGGCGAAACGTCCGGCAATTTCCTCAATGTGGTGAGTATTGCCCCGGACTGCGACAACGACACGTTACTGGTGCTGGCGAATCCCATCGGGCCAACCTGCCACAAAGGCACCAGCAGCTGCTTCGGCGACACCGCTCACCAGTGGCTGTTCCTTTATCAACTGGAACAACTGCTCGCCGAACGCAAATCTGCCGACCCGGAAACCTCCTATACAGCCAAATTGTATGCCAGCGGCACTAAGCGCATTGCGCAGAAAGTGGGCGAAGAAGGCGTGGAAACCGCACTGGCAGCGACGGTACATGACCGCTTTGAACTGACCAACGAGGCATCGGACTTGATGTATCACCTGCTGGTGTTGTTGCAGGATCAGGAGCTGGACTTAACGACGGTAATTGAGAACCTGCGTAAACGGCATCAGTGAGTTGCAGGCTGACCGGATGTGATGTAGCTATCGCATCCGGAGCCATTGCCCGATGCGCAAGTTTATCGGACCTACTATTCGCTCTGCACACGTAGGCTGAATAAGATGCGCCAGCATCGCATCCAGCAACAAAAAAGGGCAAGGCGCCACCACCCTGCCCTTTTTATTTAAAGCTGAAAAGACTATTTCGCGTTGTAATTACGCAGCGCATTACGCCCCAGCACAATTCCCGCGCCAACCATGCCGCCCAGCAGTACAGCCAGAATCAGTGTGATGGCCTTTTTCGGGCTATCGCGACGAATTGGCAGTGTGGGTTTCATCACATAGCGGTAAGCATGAATATCAAGATCATCTACCTTTAAGCTTTCGATATCCAGCAGGTTTTGACGAGTCTGATAATAGTTTGGCGAGAACACAAGCGGACGAGTCGCTTCGTGCTTTATCATCGACTCCAGCGCTTCGCTACCTAACAAAAGCAACGTATCCTGAGTAATATTTTCACCAGTCTGCTGAATCTGCGGCTTTATTACCTGCGCCTGATTCGCATACTGCAACGCTTCCTGAATCTGGCGGATACGCAGCGTTTTTTGCTCCTGAGCCACCACTTCCTGAGTTTTCAGGGAGTCCTGCAAGGTTTTCATACCCAAAGCGATATTATCCTTCAGGTCCTTTTCCAGCTCTTCATTCACTCGGTCATCAACCTGTTGAATGTATTCAGCCAGCTTTTTCTGTGCATCCGCTGCAGTGTGCCCGACATAAGAAACAGCTAACGGTAACGGCTGGTTTTTAACAGCAGGTTCGATAGTCAGTTTTTCGCGTTCTTCCTGATTATCCAGCGTTTCCGCTAATGCAGAAAAAGCAGAACTGAAGCGCCCAATCAACGCCTCCTGTAAATCAGCTACTTTTGGCGCAGCCTGGCCATAAATTACATTCATGGCGTTGTTATAGCCGGCAATTTGCCCCACATCGGGCTGAGTGACAATGGCTGTTGACGTCCATTGCTCTTTCGCTACTGCCAGGTATCCAATAGCCAACACGATAGCCACAATGATTGTGGCGATAATGGTCATCTTCCCACGCCACAGTTGCATCAGTAAATCAATTAAATCAATCTGTTCCGGGTCATTGTTGTGCCCAGAAATATTATTATTTTCAACTTTCATCATTACCCTAACAGACGGAAAATTTCAGGTCGCCATAGTTTAGCGATAATCCGTATGAATGCCATAGGATAAACAATAAATATAATGAATTGTTACATGAACATAGATACCAACTACCGCCAAAAATCATCTGATTACAGATAGTTAATCGCTACCGAAAAGATCGCGGGTGTAGACCTTGTCTGCTGCATCTTTAAGCTCTTCTGACATTCGATTAGAGATAATGACATCCGCCTGTTGCTTAAAAGTCGCGAGATCACGTTCCAGACGTGAATTGAAAAACATTTCTTCCTTCATTACCGGTTCATAGATAATCACTTCTACCCCCTTAGCTTTGATACGCTTCATGATCCCCTGAATGGAAGACGCACGAAAGTTATCTGAACCGCTCTTCATAATTAGGCGATATATCCCTACGACTTTTGGTTTGCGCGACAAGATAGCATCGGCAATAAAGTCTTTGCGGGTACGGTTAGCTTCAACGATGGCAGAAATGATATTGTTTGGCACAGACTGGTAATTTGCCAGAAGCTGCTTGGTATCTTTCGGCAAACAGTAACCACCGTAACCAAATGATGGATTGTTGTAATGATTGCCGATACGCGGATCAAAACAAACACCTTCAATGATTTGACGGGTGTTCAATCCCAGGCTTTCTGCATAACTGTCCAGCTCGTTAAAGTACGCCACGCGCATGGCAAGGTAAGTATTGGCAAAAAGTTTAATGGCCTCTGCTTCTGTTGAATCAGTAAACAGAGTCGGGATATTTTGCTTAACTGCCCCTTCCTGTAATAACGCGGCAAACCGCTGTGCACGTTCAGAACGTTCGCCTATCACAATACGGGAAGGATGAAGGTTATCGTAAAGGGCTTTGCCTTCTCGGAGGAATTCAGGGGAGAAGATGATGTTCTCTGTCTTGAATTTTTTTTTGCATCGCGGCCGTAAAACCTACCGGAACCGTGGACTTAATAATCATTACTGCATGAGGGTTTATTTCTGTAACATCTTTAATTACTGATTCTACGCTGGATGTATTGAAATAATTGGTTTTAGGATCATAGTCGGTCGGGGTTGCGATGATTACATAATCAGCATTCCGGTAGGCTTCTTTTTTTATCTAACGTGGCATTAAAACGTATTTTGTCTGATTGCAAAAATTGCTGAATTTCTTTATCAACAATAGGAGATATCCGATCATTTAGCATTGCAACGCGAGATGGTAAAATATCTAATGCTACAACGTTATGATTTTGTGCGATTAATAGCCCATTAGACAGGCCAACATAACCGGTTCCGGAAATGGTGATTTTCATTTCATGCTCTCAGAATTAACTTAACTATGAATCATGATGTTTTAGCATCCTGATAAGAGTTAAAAGTTTTAACGCCACGATGATGTCTGGTCAACGAAACGAAAAACATTTCAGATTTTCTTTATAAGAATAGCTGCTATTTATTAAGTTAGTATTAAGCAATGAATTTAAATCAATAAGATTGATAGCAAAAAAAAAGCCCGGCGATAAATGCCGGGCCTTAGTTTAATACTGATTAAATCAGATTAATCCAGCCATTCCGTGTGGAATACACCTTCTTTATCAATGCGCTTATAGGTATGCGCACCGAAATAGTCACGCTGTGCCTGGATCAAGTTTGCAGGCAGTACTGCGGCACGATAGCTGTCATAATAAGCAACCGCTGCAGAGAAGGTAGGTACTGGAATACCGTTCTGCACCGCATAAGCAACAACATCACGCAGAGCTTGCTGGTAATCGTCGGCAATTTTCTTAAAGTACGGGGCTAACAGCAGGTTAGCAATCTTCGGATTTTCGGCGTAAGCATCCGTGATTTTCTGCAGGAACTGAGCGCGAATGATACAACCGGCACGGAAGATCTTCGCAATTTCACCATAATTCAGATCCCAGTTGTACTCTTCAGACGCCGCACGTAACTGCGAGAAGCCCTGCGCGTAAGAAACAATCTTACCCAGATAAAGCGCACGGCGAACTTTTTCGATGAACTCTGCTTTGTCGCCCGCTGGCTGTGCTTGCGGACCCGATAGTACTTTAGACGCAGCTACGCGCTGATCTTTCAGGGAAGAGATATAACGAGCAAACACAGACTCAGTAATCAGCGACAGCGGTTCGCCGAGATCCAGCGCGCTCTGACTGGTCCATTTACCCGTACCTTTGTTCGCTGCTTCATCCAGGATCACATCAACCAGGTATTTACCGTCTTCATCTTTTTTGGTGAAGATGTCTTTAGTGATGTCGATCAGGTAGCTGCTCAGTTCACCGTTATTCCACTCGGTAAAGGTTTGTGCCAGTTCTTCGTTAGATAGATTCAGCCCACCTTTCAGCAGAGAATAGGCTTCAGCAATCAGTTGCATATCACCGTATTCAATACCGTTGTGAACCATCTTCACATAGTGACCTGCGCCATCAGCACCAATATAGGTAACGCACGGTTCGCCATCTTCAGCAACGGCGGCGATTTTGGTCAGGATAGGTGCAACCAGTTCATAGGCTTCTTTCTGCCCACCAGGCATGATAGAAGGTCCTTTCAGCGCGCCCTCTTCACCACCGGAAACACCCGTACCGATGAAGTTAAAGCCTTCTGCAGAAAGCTCGCGGTTACGACGAATGGTGTCCTGGAAGAAGGTATTACCACCATCAATGATGATATCGCCTTTATCGAGATATGGTTTCAGGGAATCAATAGCAGCATCCGTGCCTGCACCTGCTTTCACCATTAACAGGATGCGACGAGGCGTTTCCAGAGATTCAACAAACTCTTTCACCGTATAGTAAGGAACCAGTTTCTTGCCTGGATTTTCGGCAATCACTTCTTCCGTCTTTTCACGAGAACGGTTGAAAATAGAGACGGTATAACCACGGCTTTCGATGTTGAGCGCAAGGTTGCGTCCCATCACTGCCATACCGACGACGCCGATCTGTTGCTTTGACATTGTTTACTCCTGTCAGGGGTGGTCACCGCGGATTGCGGCTTATTGAAGATAAAGAATAGCTTAATTTATATCTTCTTTTACAGCCATATATTTCCTAATTAGGAAATTGCTTGTAACTTGTACAGTTTTATATTTAACCACTAATGTTATAAAAAAGTTCGGCTAATTTTATTAATTCATTATTACTATTATTTTGAATTAGTTCAACATGATTTTCTTTGCTTGTATTGAAATAATCGCTGCCAATAGCAGAAAGATGTGAGAATGGTGATGTGCACATCTTATCAAGAAGAGAACACCCCAAAAAATAATTCATTGAATACTGAATCCCTAACATGTGCAATATTGTTGGCGCGAAACTTAAAGAATTTTTACCTCCTGCATCTAAAACTTCAGGCGTAATATCTTTCCCAATCAGGGCAAGATTACGAAAGCCCGCTCCCCGCAAGGACTGACGCGAGATAGTTTCTGTCCATGGCTGCTTTTCGCATCTTACGTCTTAACCCTGCCTTGAATACCTTATCATTCGTCAAAATATTAATAGCAATGTGCCGTATCCCTGAAAATAATTCTGCTGCATTTCCTCTTCTTATTTTGCAGTCGTCTTCATTCATTACCACGTCCAGACGCCAGTGCAGCTTATTCTCCACGTGCCAGTGATTTCGGATCGCTGTGGCGAACTTCTCAGCGGTTAAATCAGCAGAACTGATATAATATCTGACCGTCATTTCTGGCTCTTTCTTTTGTTCTGCTATTATGGACCGAAAGGAGACTGCCACGCATAATTTCTTCAGCCCTTTCCATTCAAACGTGAAATCAATAAGTTCATCAGGGACATCGCAAACAATATGAAGACGGATCTCTTCTCTGCCGTGACTCTTTTCACTAATTGCGTAACTGTCATGCTCTGGATTATTTAATTCTTTCAGCGGAAATTTTTCCTCGAAGGCTTTATTTAGCCGCCCCTGGTTTCCTTTTACAGCGAATAAATAATCACCTCCCTGTTTTTGTATCTTCTCTGCAATATCTTTCTGGCAACCCATCGCATCAGTTGTGATGATTTTCCCTTTAATATCCAGCATGTTAAGAAGTTCAGGGATAGCTGTGATCTCATTAGATTTCTCATCCGTCTTGATCTGTCCGATGACCAGACTGTGCATTGTTGAGAACGCACTAATGACATGAATCGCTCCCTTGCGGCGACTCTTGTCATAAGAATGCCGGAGCGTTTTTCCATCAATTGCAATGACGTCTTTATCATTTGACGAATGGCAGTCACGCATCCAGTTAATAAAGCACTCGTGAAATTTTGCAGGACTGATACAGGATACAACTCTGGCAATGGTATCGTGAACAGGAATACCATTTTCAAAATCACCATACTGCTTCAAAAAATCGAGATGTGTTTCCCCAAAATCTTCTATATCTTCCCATCCTTCTGCACCAGAAATAACGGCACAAATAGTCAACAGTAGAATATCCGATAATTTATGTTCCACTTTCCAGGCTTGTCTGTAATCGGGAATAATAGAAATATGTTCCATCAATTTTTTAAGTTCCATTTTGCTCTCCTTAATTATGTAAGGAGTATTTGATCATGTATAAGTAATAAAAAACAGCTTCAGGTAATGAGGAATATCTCAATTTTTAAACATAAAATGCGAATTATTTAGTACAAAAAGTGTACTTCTGATGATCTTTCCCTGGTACAAAAAGTGTACTTCTGATGATCTTTCCCTGTTGTACTACATACAAAATGCCTTTACCTGACTACCGTCTCAATAATAACCATTCAGCAGAATTCAAATATTAAATTATTTTACTGACTTTGTTTAGAATTATTTAATTCTTTATTAAAAAGCAGTTCAAGCTCCAGTAAATCTTTTTTTCTTTCTTTAATCCTTTTTGCAGGAATACCGAAGTAACAGCCCCAAGGTTTGGTAGATTTTGTCACCATCGTCATAGCTCCGACTGAACATCCTTCTTCAATTGTTACACCAGGAAATACTAATGAATTTGTACCAATTATGACATGCTTACCAATTACAACTTGCTTAATTATTTCCTTTTTAAATTTTTTGGGTATCGTAGGGTTAGTCATAGTACGCCCAGTATAATCATCTGATTGAGAAAAGACGTGGCAACCATATGCTAGTCCAGAGAAATCACCAAGTGTTACACCTTCTATACCTCCAGCAATATTGCAAAATGCCGCAATATGTACATTCTTTCCTACCGTAACTTTTCCGGATAATAGACAAAAATCATCAATTCTTGAGTTATCCCCAATTTCAATATTTTCAGAATTGTAAATTGAAGCCTTGCTGCTAATCTTTACATTTTTACCAATTTTTTTGAAACCTAATTCTTTAAGTTCTAAATCAGACAAAAATGACATAGTTCACCCCAATATATTAAAAATATAATTAATGCTTTTGAATAATAATTCAAGCATTAAATCCTAATAGTAGACTCAAAAAAACAAACTACTAGATTAAAAAATGTATGAAATCATAGAAATCTAAGTTACAATAAAATTATATCACTGAAGTATCATATGAAAAGCAAATGATTTATTACGAATAAAATGTAGCGTGCGCATAACGATCTTCAATATATATAAAGAAAAATTAGTAATGTTAATAGAATATTGAACCAAAAACGCATCTAAAAATACAATAGTCATTAACCACAAATAAAACATCACGAAATTGCATTCAACATATAATCATAACCAAAACAATTTTACAACATAAATTTTAATGCATATTTGACAAACAAGTTATCAATAACTAACCAAGCAACGGAATTAACCTCCAAATACTTTAAGATAAATATTTTTCTAATGTGTTATGGTACATTTTAATTATTTTATTTTCGTCAAATTTTCTAATAATATACTCTCTCCCTGCGTAGCCCATATTTATTCTTTCTTGTGACGTAAGCGCAATAAATTTACGCATTGCATTCGCTAAGCCAATGTGATCACGTACATTGCAAATAAATCCCGTTTCACCATCGACTACAACATCCTTGCAGCCTACGTTGTTAGTGGTGATTATTGGCTTGCGCATTGATGATGCTTCCATTAATGCTCGAGGTACTCCTTCTCTATAGAATGAAGGTAAAACTATACAATCAGCGCTCATTAGATGTGGTCTAATATCATTTTCTACACCTAAATACTCAACTATGCCTTTAAGTTGCCAATTTTCAATTTCTTGTCTTGTAATGGCACCAGGGTTATGACTATCACAAGCGCCTAACAATTGAAATCTAACATTGGGACACTCAGCTTTTAAAAGCTTGGCAGCATCAACATATACACCAACACCTTTTTCCCAGAGCATTCGGGCTACAAGAAGAAATATAATATTATCATCAGAATTTATCTGTTCCAAAACTTGTTTGGGGCTAAAATAATCAGTATCAACACCTTCACTTGCCAAAATGAATGATTTATTTTTATTTATTATTCTTTTTCTTAAAAAGACATCCCTATCATCCTCATTCAAAAACCATACCTCTTTTGCAAAACGAAATGAAAACGCATATAGATGAGTAATGAACTTAGTTAGAAGTGTTTCTTTGTTAAATACAAAACCAAGTCCTGTAGTTATCGCTATAGATTTGCAATTAGTAATACCAGCCGCTATCGAGCCATAAATATTTAGTTTGATGGTATAATGAAAAATAAAGTCAGGCTTTATTTTCCTATATATTTTAATCAACTTCAACAACAGCATTAAATCTTTAAATGGATTTCTTCCTTGAGATGAAACAGAAATCGATTCAAAATAGCACCCTAAGCTCTTGATTTTTTCTTATATAATCGTCTGCTGGAGCAACGATAGTAACTTCATATCCTTTTGCAATTAAACTTTTTATCAATCCTTTCCGAAAATTATAGACTGACCAAAGTGTATTTGCCACAAGCAATATATGTTTACCATTTTTACGAGACATATTTAATCCTTATTTACTTAAACCATCCAGTAACAAATAAAATTTTAAAAAAATACATCATCCATAAATTTTACTCTCTTTACACGCCTCGCAAGAACATACTTCAATCTACCTACTAAACTATCTTGGCATTCAACAAAATCTCTACTCATTGCATACGCTTCTTTTTTGTTATGTCTTAAACAGTATAAAGAAATCAACTCCATCTGAAACAATAAAAGATGGCTTCCATTTTTTTATTTTTTTTAAATTGCCTTATTCTATTATGAAAAATATTTTTAAATCCCGATTTTATGCCTACAACATTATTATCATGCTGTCTATAACTGAGATAACTGTTGTGGTCATATATTAATATGCCGGATATTTTTGCCAGTATTAAAAAAAACCAATCATGCATAACAATCCGATTGGCAATATTTTCCTCTTCTAAATCTAAATCTAAATATAATTTACGTAAATATTGGTTAAAAACAAAAGTACAACCAGGCGCACAATTTTCAATCAATATATTATTCAGCGAAAAATCACTATGAGAATCATAACAACCTATATAATTCAATTTATCATCAACATAATTATACGAAGAGCAATAGCCTATTGCTGTATTTTGCTCATATTGTGCAATCTTAGTTGTTGCAGCAATCAATTTAAGGGGATCCCATACATCATCCTGATCACAAAAGGCGTAGTAATCATAATCCTCAACTTTCTTAACCAACCACAAAAAACTAGCTATAACCCCAACATTTTCACCTTCATACAAAAATATGGAGTGATTTTGCGACATATAGTGTTTTAATAATTTCACATGTTGAATCAACAGAACCATCATCTCGTATATGAATATGCAAATCGAAATCTCTATAGCACTTTATTATCGACTCCAGTTGTTCTCTAATATATTTTTCGCCATTATAACTCGATAATAAAATAGCCATTTTTTTTTAATTTCATTTTTTTCCTATATCATCAACATTAATTGTATTTCACATACTGAATAAAACTCAGGTTTTACTTATATCTGATATTATCCAAATCTACAGAACCGAGTATTCTTTTAAAATCTCAAGATGATAAATATTTATATAAAACATGATAAAGCATATACCAACGACGACTAGTTTTGCAAAATTTTTTTGCTTGAAAAGGAGGACTAAGGATGGAAGTAATATTATCTCACTGATAGAAAAAAGTTCACTAACACGTAATGAAAAAACTGGCAGTGAAGATAAAACAATGAAAGCAAGCGGGGATAAAGAATAGATTTTTAAAAAAAGCACCCCCTTACCTATCAATAATTTTTCCCGAGCAATAACAAAAGAAAGTGTAACTATAAGCAGATGTAATATTTGCATTACAGAAAAAATATTAACAGGGACAAAATCAGCACCTTGACTTTGGTTAATATAATCACTGAACTTATATTGTACATAAGAAATAGGGATAAAATTTATTACAGTTAAAAAAGTTCACCCCCGAATAATAAGACAAATACGCACCAAATAGCATAAAAAAATAAATAATGATGTATTTTCGGCTAACAGCATATGGATCAAACAATAAAACAACAAGAAATAATAATGCAGTTATATGGAATGTTGCTGCAAGAGAGATCAATATGACAAATTCTATGGCTTTTGTCTTTTTTAGCATACTGCAACACCGAATATAAGACTATAGCGCCTGCAACCCCAGCCCTTATCTGAGTCATATCTTGCAATAAAAAAGTATTAGAGTAATACACGAGCACTGATAGCAATAAAAAAGGTGAACAATTTTTAATTACATTATATTTTAATGAAATTGATATCAGCGCAAAAAACGACAAAAACAATTAAATAGGCATTAAATACATTGATTGCAATAAAACTCATCAATTTAAATGATGGCTCTATTGGAAATAATAAGTTATTTGCCGAATCAAAAATCAACATGATATAGTTTGCATAATCCCTATCGACAGACTCGCCGCGAAATGCACACATTAAAAACAAGAATATCATTATTGCTTTTAGCAAGAGTTTCTGCGCAGGAAGAAATGATAGTGCAGCGATGCTTATAAATATTGATAGGTATAAAAACATTACAATCTCATTTCACGATAAAATGGTTAATATAGCTTAACATTAGTTTTTAATTGCCAATATATTATCAAGAATTAGAGAAGTAACCTTTCCCCATTTTACCTGTTACACCATCTCTTATTGCAATCGCTAACAACTTGATTTTCTTTAATTTTGAAGATGCACTAAGTGTATGTACAATTATAAATAATGGTAACTTAAAAAACAAATATACACGATGATTGAATGATATTTTATTTTTACGAACTAGATATATTGAATTTCTAACTATGAAATAATGTCTAAAATCACTATGCATTATCACATTTTTCCCAAATACACGTTTCGCTTCATTTCCAATATTGTGCATCATGACAATGTTTGGCACTACATAAGATATTAACCCCATTTTCTTCGCACGTTCGCACCATTCAATATCGACAAAATCTATAAACAAAGACTCATCCATAACACCTATTTTTTTCCAGGACTTCCATTCTAATCAAACTCCCTGAGGAAATTAGAAAATCAGTCTCTATCGGGTGTACGCCTTGGAGCAATGTTGTTTTCTGAAAAGGTTTTATATGGATTGCTCCTGTTATCTTTCCAGTTTTCTCATCCTTAAATGCTGGACCAAGTACAGCTACTTGTTTTCCGTCATTTATAAGAGAACGTTCACTCAACAGCAACGTATTAACCATATCTTCTGGAAGGATACTGTCTTGATCCAAAAATAAAATATGTGATGCCTTCGATTGCTTGGCATATTGAATTCCAATATTCTGAGCTTTTGCAATACCCAAATTGTTGTTTAAACGATAGAGCTCAATTTTATCTTCGTATGATTCAAACTCTGCATCAGGTATAATAAAACTCGGATCATCCGTGTTATCTACAAGTACAATTTTGTCAACTTGTACAATTGTTGTTCTTAATAATTCATGTACCCGATTAGTTTCCGGCCTGAAAAGAATCACAATCGCAATAATATACTTACCTTGTTCTATCATATTTTTCCTATCACTAGTTAGATGCAATGTATTAAATCATACAACGGTCAATCCATTAGTAAAACTTAACCAAACCAACATAGATTATGTTATATGTAACTAGTTTATAATTTGCTATTACCAAAAAAATTCAATTTCTTGCAAGCAATTAATAACTCTATCTATTGATTTATTATGTTCAGCTACTATATGACTATAGACTCTATCTTTGGTCCTTTCTGCCCAATTAATTTGTTCTTCAGTAAAACCATAAGCTATCCCATAACGGTCGCTTTCATTAGGGTACCAGTCGTTCACACTTTGCTCTTCTGTTGGTACAACATATGATGGGCAACCACATAGAACAGAAAATATAGAATATGCAGTATAATCATCATAAGAAATAAATTTTTGTGCTCGTTTAAATATATTCGCTATTTGTTGATGTGTTAAACCATCAATTTTTATTGAATTTGGGGGATGAACTATTTTTTTGTCAGAACCTTTCCGAATAAGATAACAACATTCTATATCCCTTTCTTGACTTACTTTATTGTTGTATATCTGAATCGGATAGTAAATTACCTTTAGCTCATTTGATGCTAAGCAAGATCCCTCATTATAAAAGTCATTAATCGCTGAGTTAAATTTAAAATAGAGTTCATTTTTTCCATAGTCCACAATATTAGTATGATATCCTGGCTGATGTAACAGCCACCTTACAACATTTTTTATTTTTAAAGGATTACCATTAATTATTTCAGGATAGATCACCACAGAATCTGACGGAAAATTATTTAGTTTTAGCCAAACAGGAGTATCCCACTCATTATTAGTTTTAAACTTAAATTTACCATAAAGCTCCCATTTTAATTTTGATAGAAACTTCCTAATTGTTCTGCTTCCATAATAAAATGGGTCTAATTTAACTAAATATGCATTATGAGTACTGTATTTGTTAATTATATGACATAGCCGATGCAAAACCACAGAACCGCCGCTATTTTCATCATATGAGTTTGTATATATATATATATTCATTTATCAGTAATCTTTAATGAAATTTGTGAAACTCTTTTCGCTATCAACATACAGTGAACAATAGCAAACACAAGCCCTGCAAAGCCCACTAAAAATAGTTGTACAAATAAAATCCATTTAACACCATGCTCATATTGAAATTTTTGTAGAAAACTTAAAATAATATCAACTCTATCAAAAAATAAAGGAATGATATATAAATATATAATCCGTAATCCTTTGATAAAGAACTTGGCAAAATTATACCCGCCCCATAATAAAAATAAAAAAGCAGAACTTACACCAAAGAAAATAGATGTTCCCTCTCCAAAATATTTTTTTGCAACAAAGATATTTACCGGGATTACGATAATACTAAATAGTGCATAGACAATAGTATGTTTCTTTAGTTCACCAAAGCTATATAACAGTAAAAATACAAAATTGGAATATATTGAAAATACTCCACCTATAAATAACCATGGTAAATAGTTGGCAGCTTTTACTGATAATGTTTCATTACCGCTCCATATAAATATAATATCCTTACTATAAAAAACCAAAAATGCACTTAGCGGTATTGTAACGATAAATATAAATATCAACGAATTGCTAAACAATTCAGAATATGCTTTTAAGTTTTTTTGATGATAATATCTTGTTAGCTTGGGTTGTAAATATTGATTTAGTGGGTCACTCAATATAGCTAATACACTTATTATTGATACCGCCACACTGTAAATGCCATATTCGGTCAATGTACTGTATTTGGTTAGTGCTAATTTATCTGATTGATTAACCAAAACCCATAAAATTGATAAAGTTGACAACTGTAACGCGAATCCTATTATTTTCTTAACTGATGTATCACTAAGTTCGATATTATTTTCTTTTGGAGGACATAATAATAATCCTGTTTTTCTTATTTTCTCACTACACAACACCATTAAAGCACAGCTAATAGCCGATGAAATCAATTGCATCGAAAAATAAAACTCAATCCCTTCATTAAAGTATTTCATTAAAAATATCGTTAATGGTTGAGATAGTGTAATGCTGAATAAATTAATAGTTGTCAATGTAACTTGTGATTCGTTAGAAAGTAGTATGCTACGAGATGGCCCTTGCATATAACGTAATGCAAATATCCAAAACATCAATGTTGTACAAAAAACAACCACCCCTCTATCCAGTTGTGTATTGAGCCATGAAGCACTATACTGCTCACTTATCCACCAACCAATGATAGCTAATAAAAATGACACAACTAAAAAAAAACATAACTATTTTTTTATATAGTATGTTAAATTTTTTTATATGTTTCTTGATTTTTCCTAGAAATAATTGCTTCTCTAGTTATTACGCTTCCCAAGCCAGCATCCAAGATACTAAGGCAAGCCTGAAGAACTGTAAAAAATCCAATTAGACCATATGTCTCTAATCCAACTATATCTATCAGTATTGGAATAAGAATAATTGTAATTAATGCGGAATATATCCTTACGCTATATATGTAGGTTAAAATCTTAACTTGTTTATTCATAAACCATACTTCATAATATAGACTTCCTCCAGAGCATAAAGTGGTGGTTATAATACCACCACTTTATTTCAAGCATTTTTTTTAAAGAATTCAGTTATCTTTTCCGAAATATAGTTAACCTGCTTACTCTCCAACTCATAATACATTGGTAGTCTGAGCAAACAATCTGAAAATTTGTCACTATTTTTCAAATTAACCTTTTCATTTTGTTTAATATAGTATTCACTTTTATTTAATGATAGGTAATGAAAAACAGAATGTATTTTGTTTTCTTTAAGGTAAGAGATAAGTTCAGAGCGTTTTTTAAGATCATGGCACAGTATATAAAACATATGTGCATTATTGGTTGCGTATTCTGGTATTTTAGGAAGTTGAATATATCCAGAACTAGCCAAATCATTTAGGTTACTATAGTATTCATTCCACAATTCCTTTCGTTTATTTTGAATGGTTTCAATATTCTCCAATTGCGCATAAAGATAAGCGGCTATTATATCCGATGGAAGAAAAGAAGAACCTATATCAACCCATCCATATTTATTGACTTCCCCCCTGAAGAAAGAGGCGCGATTAGTTCCTTTCTCTCTGATAATTTCTGCTCGATGAGAATATTCACCATCATTTAAAACAATTAATCCTCCTTCTCCTGATATTATATTTTTGGTCTCATGAAATGAAAATGTCCCAAATGTACCAATACTGCCTAGCGGTCTATCTTTATAATATGAATCAATTGCCTGGGCAGCATCCTCAACAATATGAATCCCGTATTCTTTAGCAATTTCTAAAAATCTATCCATATCGCATGCTACACCTGCATAGTGCACAACGATTATTGCTTTTGTTCTATTTGTGATAAGTTTACTCGCAGATTCTGGGTCCATATTTGGATTATCATCATAACTATCAGCAAAAATTATTTTTGCACCTCTGAGAGCAAAAGCATTTACAGTTGAAACAAAGGTATAAGCAGGTGCTATAACTTCATCGCCAGGCTTGATATCTAACAGAATTGCTGCCATTTCCAGCGCGTCTGTGCAGGAAGTAGTCAAAAGCGCTTTCTGAAATCCGTATTTTTCCTGAAAAAAATCATGACATTTTTTTGTAAAAATTCCATCACCTGAGATCTTACCATTCGACACAGCTTCTGAAATATATTTCAACTCATTTCCATGAAGATACGGTTTATTAAAAGGTATCATCTGCATTCCTTATTCTCCAAAAAAAAATCAGCATTTTTATCTTTATCCGATAGGATAAGTTCATTACTTTTTATTGGCCAGTCAATATTCAATATAGGATCATTCCATCTGATACAACCTTCGGCACTTGGCATGTAATAATTGGTCGTTTTTATATAGAAATTCGGCCTCTTCACTAATTACTACAAAACCATGAGCAAAGCCTTCGGGTATCCATAATTGTTTTTTATTTCGCGCTGAAAGGAATACACCAACCCATTTACGGAATGTACTTGAGTCAGGACGTATATCAACAGCGACATCATAAACTTCACCTTTAACACAGCGAACTAATTTTGCCTGAGAATAAGGTTTAATTTGAAAATGCAATCCTCTTAAAACACCTTTAACTGATTTCGAATGGTTATCCTGAACAAACTCAACCTTACGCCCCACTGCCTCTTCGAATACTTTCTGATTAAAGCTTTCCATAAAGAAGCCACGTTCATCCCCAAAGACTTTTGGTTCAAAAATCAGCACATCAGGAATTTCAGTTTTAATTACATTCATTTTATTAATACCCTTTAATCATTTTGAGCAGATACTGACCATAAGCATTTTTCTTCAACGGTTCGGCTAATACTTTCACCTGCTCAGCATCAATAAATCCTTTACGATAAGCAATTTCTTCCGGGCAAGATACTTTTAATCCCTGACGCTCTTCAATTGTTGCAATGAAGTTACTTGCTTCAATAAGGCTTTGATGCGTCCCTGTATCCAGCCATGCATAGCCACGCCCCATCATTGCGACAGACAAACGTCCTTGTTCCATATAAATACGGTTAATATCGGTAATTTCCAGTTCGCCACGGGCAGAAGGCTTAAGGTTTTTCGCCATTTCCACAACGTCATTGTCATAGAAATAAAGCCCAGTAACCGCATAGTTACTTTTTGGTTCCAGCGGTTTTTCTTCCAGGCTAATTGCCGTACCGTTATTATCAAACTCCACGACACCATAGCGTTCAGGATCATTAACGTGATAAGCAAATACCGTTGCACCGCTTTCTTTGTTAACCGCAGCGTCCATTAATTTTGGCAAGTCGTGTCCATAGAAGATATTATCTCCAAGCACGAGTGCACAATCATCGCCACCAATAAAGTCTTCACCAATGATAAACGCTTGCGCCAGGCCATCCGGACTCGGTTGTACTTTATACTGTAGATTAAGCCCCCACTGGCTCCCGTCCCCCAACAATTGTTGGAAACGCGGTGTATCCTGTGGCGTACTGATAATAAGAATATCGCGAATACCCGCTAACATAAGCGTTGAAAGCGGATAATAAATCATCGGTTTATCATAAATCGGCAGCAGTTGTTTACTTACTGCCATCGTCACAGGATAAAGACGAGTGCCGGAACCACCAGCCAGAATAATACCTTTACGCGTTTTCATTTCACCATTCCTTTTAATTCATCCCGCTCTGGCATCATGAGCGAGATGCAAAAAATTTGTTAAATTGCCGTAGTCGTAAATAATTCGTTGAGCATTCGTTTCACGCCCACCTGCCAGTCAGGCAAGACAAGCGCAAAGTTCTGCTGAAACTTTTCTGTATTGAGGCGAGAGTTATGGGGTCGACGGGCTGGTGTGGGATAGGCCGTTGTTGGCACGGCGTTAAGTTTGTTAAGAGCAAGGTTAATCCCTGCTTTGCGCGCTTCTTCAAATACCAGAGCGGCATAATCGTGCCAGGTTGTTGTACCGCCAGCAACCAGATGGTACAAACCAGCAACTTCTGGTTTGTCTACTGCCACGCGAATGGCATGAGCGGTGCAATCAGCCAGCAATTCGGCACCTGTTGGTGCGCCAAACTGATCGTTTATCACAGCCAGTTCTTCGCGCTCTTTTGCCAGACGCAACATTGTTTTGGCGAAGTTATTTCCTTTACCTGCATATACCCAGCTGGTACGGAAAATAATATGCTTCGCGCAATGTTTCTGTAACGCTTTTTCTCCGGCTAGTTTAGTTTCACCATAAACATTCAAAGGTGCTGTTGCATCCGTCTCCTGCCACGGTATTTCACCGGTTCCCGGAAATACGTAATCAGTAGAGTAGTGAATAACCCAGGCGCCGACTTCATTGGCTGCTTTTGCAATCGCTTCGACACTTGTCGCGTTAAGTAATTGTGCAAATTCCGGTTCTGATTCCGCTTTGTCTACTGCAGTGTGAGCAGCCGCATTAACAATAACATCAGGGCGAATTTTTTTTGACAGTTTCAGCTACACCTTCGGGATTACTAAAATCACCACAATAATCAGTGGAGTGAACATCAAGAGCAATCAGATTACCCAGCGGTGCCAGAGCACGCTGTAGTTCCCAACCTACCTGCCCTGTTTTGCCGAATAGGAGGATATTCATTACTGGCGGCCCTCATAGTTCTGTTCAATCCACGATTGATAGGCGCCACTTTTCACATTATCAACCCATTTTGTATTGGACAGGTACCATTCCACTGTCTTCCGAATTCCGCTCTCAAACGTTTCTTGCGGTTTCCAGCCCAATTCACGGCTAATTTTATCGGCATCGATTGCATAACGGCGATCATGCCCTGGGCGATCAGCAACATAAGTAATTTGCTCACGATAAGATTTCTCTTTCGGGACTATCTCATCCAACAAATCACAAATAGTCAGCACAACATCGATGTTTTTCTTTTCGTTGTGTCCGCCAATGTTATAGGTTTCACCCGCTTGACCTTCAGTAACTACGGTATACAACGCTCGAGCATGATCCTCTACATACAACCAGTCGCGAATTTGATCCCCTTTGCCATAAATAGGTAATGCCTTACCTTCCAGTGCATTAAGAATAACCAATGGAATAAGCTTTTCCGGGAAATGATAAGGACCATAGTTGTTCGAGCAATTAGTCACAATTGTCGGTAAACCATAAGTACGTTTCCATGCACGAACCAAATGATCGCTTGACGCTTTAGAAGCAGAATATGGGCTACTTGGCGCATATGCTGTCGTTTCCGTAAATAACGGCAACGTTTCATTGCTATTTACTTCATCCGGATGGGGTAAGTCACCATACACTTCATCAGTAGAAATATGATGAAAGCGGAAGTTTTTTTTCTTTTTCATCATCCAGGCCAGACCAATAATTGCGAGCTGCTTCTAAAAGTACGTAAGTACCTACAATATTAGTTTCAATGAATGCCGCCGGGCCAGTTATTGAGCGGTCAACGTGGCTCTCAGCCGCCAGGTGCATCACCGCATCTGGCTGGTGTTGTGAAAAAATACGAGCCATCGCTGCGGCATCACAGATATCTGCATGCTCAAATGAATAACGTTCAGAATCAGAAATTTCAGCGAGCGATTCCAGATTTCCGGCGTAGGTTAATTTATCGACATTAACAACACTATCTTGCGTATTATTTATTATGTGACGAACAACAGCAGAACCAATAAATCCTGCGCCACCAGTAACAAGTATCTTCACTTTTTTTATTCCATATAGCCAGAGAGCATGCTGTGAAATAGACTGCTCCAGATTTGATTAATAGATGCATTAATGCACGCTACCGCCCCTGGCTTAACAGCTACCAGAGCACTGCGTACATTTCCACGATGTGACGAGCGTAACCCACTCGTGCCAAATCCGAAAAAATTCAAACGCTAATTGTCTTACCAAACAGCGGTAGAAACAAGGAAAATCCTGGAAAAATTTGAACTATGATTGCAAGCTAACATGCTGTTTTTATTGTATTTATAAAAACGACAACGGCAGTGAGATTCAATGAGCAAAACTTATGCTACGAATCTTCACTGCCGTTTTTAATTTCTTACTGACCGACACTTCCAGTCAGGAATTTGTTACTCGCTTAACAACTTCTCAATGCCTTTGCGGAACTTAGCGCCTTCCTTCAGGTTACGCAGTCCATACTTCACAAACGCTTGCATATAACCCATTTTCTTACCACAGTCGTAACTGTCCCCAGTCATCAGCATTGCGTCAACTGCTTGTTTTTTTGCCAACTCAGCAATGGCATCAGTCAGCTGAATACGTCCCCATGCTCCAGGTTGAGTACGCTCCAGTTCAGGCCAAATATCGGCAGAAAGCACATAACGCCCTACAGCCATGATGTCTGAGTCCAGGGTCTGCGGCTGATCCGGTTTTTCGATAAATTCAACAATGCGGCTGACTTTGCCTTCGCGATCAAGCGGATCTTTGGTCTGGATGACGGAGTATTCAGAGAGATCGCCCGGCATGCGTTTTGCCAGAACCTGGCTGCGGCCAGTTTCATTGAAGCGCGCAATCATTGCGGCCAGATTGTAACGCAGCGGATCGGCACTGGCGTCGTCGATAACAACATCCGGCAGCACCACGACAAACGGGTTATCGCCAATGGCTGGTCTGGCGCACAAAATGGAGTGGCCCAGACCTAAAGGTTCCCCCTGACGCACGTTCATAATGGTCACACCTGGCGGGCAGATAGATTGTACTTCCGCCAGAAGCTGGCGCTTCACGCGCAGTTCAAGGAGAGATTCTAATTCATAAGATGTATCGAAGTGATTTTCGACTGCGTTCTTGGACGCATGAGTTACCAGGAGGATTTCTTTGATCCCTGCAGCCACAATCTCGTCAACAATGTACTGAATCATTGGCTTGTCGACGATCGGTAGCATCTCTTTAGGAATCGCCTTAGTTGCAGGCAACATATGCATCCCAAGACCCGCTACAGGAATAACTGCTTTTAAATTCGTCATTATTTCATCCACCTGTAAAATGGTTGCTGAATTATAGCTTGTTCGATTTTTTTCGCCAGCATCAATTCCCCTGAATTGATTACTGATTTACTTCCGATGTTACGCCGCTTCGCTCAAGATTGCAGTAGCGTTATTCCTAAGTATGGCTCTATTTTTCCAGGAATGGTCGCAAATCTACCTGCCCCGTTCCGGCAGCTTAAAGTTAATATTTTCCACATTAACGACATGGTGATTAATCCTGTCGATATCGACTGAACTTTGTCCTTTTTCATTCACCGCATGAACATTTACCAGCGACAGTAGCGTCTCGTTCTTTGCCATAAAGACACCACGAACGTCCTTTCGCAGGTCGAAATTCATGGTCAATGCCGGCCCCTCAGTGGATTCTTGCATTACGTTGATATTACGCATAAAAATGTGTTGCGGCTTGTTGTGAAGCTCCAGCGAAGCACGCTTCATTTCAATGTTGGTCAACGCCACGAATGAGACGGCATTCCCTGCGGAAATTTGGATTCCGCGCAATTTCCAGGCAAGGTTAGTGTTATCAAGATGAATATTATTCAATCTGAAGTTTTGTGGTATTGAGAGATACTTACCTTTAATGACTCCGTAACCGATTAACATTCCGGCACTATTGGTCATTTTTATATTGTCAATAACAAAGTTATCACATCCATATATCGCTACCGTGGCGTTATCAATACCCGCTTTCTTGCTGAAAGCGGGCGTAATATTATGAGCCTTGATATTACGAATGATGAAGTGTTTGCCGTTCTCAACATGAATCAACTGCCGACAATCCGATCCCGTGATATTCGCCACGACAAAGTTTTTAACCGACTGGTCTTCCGGGTAGTTATTATCGTAAGTACTTCCTGCCAGTCCTATGCCAATACCCCAGTTGATTTTGCCATTAGTACAGTTGATGCGCTCGATGACATGGTCGGATATCAAAATATCACTGTCGTTAATCGCCACGTTCCATTCGATGGCGTCGCCCTGTAAGTCGCTGAACTTACAATTGGTGATGTTGGCACCGATAATCTGGTTATGAAATCCCTGGCGTAAGATGGCGTAATTAGCGTGGCTAACAGTCAGGTTATCGATAGTCAGGTTGCGCATGACACGTTTATTTTTGCCGCCGATATAAATCTGCGTTACCGGGCCATAGCCGCTCATCGCCAACCCTTTGATGATGCAGTCAGAACCGCGCACATCCAGGGTGATGTTATGCATACTGCCGCCCTTCTCCCCTGTCACCTGGCTGCCGTCCTGTAAGACAAATCGCCCTCTGCCGTTGCCGCGCAGGCTACCGAGGAGGTGTAACGTTTTGCCGGGAGGGATGAAGATGCCGGTGTTGATATTTTCACACACCAATCCGGCAGTGACGACGACCGTTTGCCCTTCACTAAAAGCTTGTTTAAATGAGGCGATCCAGTCGTGCGGATTGTAATCGTTGATATTAACGCTTGGTCGGGCAGGAAGTGCGCGGGCGAAGGGGGTATGGAGGAAGGCAAGCGCCGAGCTTGCCGTCAGGAAGGTGCGTCGGGAGAGTTTTTTAAATGACATGCGTTCTCCTCTATAAAGCTTGCAACAAGCTGGCGAGTTCTCGGTTAATCACCTGCTGGTTAAAATCGTGTTCAACTTTTTCGCGCGCGCGTTTGACGACCGGAGCCAGTTCGTCGGTGTCCAGTTGGCTAAACGCCGCCAGACGTTGCGCCAGTGCACAGGCATCGTTCTCAGGCACCAGCCAGCCGGATTTATCGGCCTCTACCAGTTCCGGAATTCCGCTATGCAGAGTAGAAACCACCGGAATGCCGACCGCCATCGCCTCCATCAGCGCCACCGGAATGCCTTCCATATCGCCATCCGCACCCGTTACCGATGGCAACAGGAAGACATCCGCGTCGTCGAGCATCGCCTTCACTTCATGGCTCGGTTTAAAGCCCGGCATCTCTACCACATCTTCCAGTTGATATTGTTCGATGAGCGTGCGCAGGCGTCGTTCCCACGGGCCAATGCCGAGGATGCGATAGCGAAATGCCACACCCTGCTCTTTCAACTGACGGCAGGCTTCGATCGCCACATGCAGGCCTTTTTTTCTCGGTTAAGCGTGCGACGGAAATGATTTCCAGCGGCGTTGCGGGCGCTTTCACCGGACGCGGGCTAAAACGCGTCATGTCCACGCCCATACGCGATACGGCAATTTTTTTCCCTCGGGCAGCCCATTTTTTGCAGCCTTCCGGCCCACAGATTACTTATCGGTAACATCAGGTCGCCACGGCGAAACAGTTGCTGATATTCGGGAGTGTAATGGTTGAGCACTTCCCGACTGGAAATATCAATGCCGTGGAAAATAGTGGCAATTTTGCCGCGAATGACACCCAGTTCGCGTAGTTTTGCTGCGGTAACCCCCGCTGGGCCAAAATGAGCGATAAAGACATCGGCATGAAGCGGTGTTGCGACCTGGCCGCAAATGGCAGACAAAATCAGGTTCCGCGACTCGGCACCATAGCGTTTGAGGTTGAGCGCCTGCCAGGTATTTTTACGATGAATGCCGCGCAAGGTCTGACTGGCGCGGTGGCGCAGTTTCGCCACTTTGCCCGTAGGTTCGTCCTGTAACCAGCGGGTTCTGGCGGCAAGGTTATATTTCGTCCATGCCGAGTGGGTGTTCTGGGTGTCGCCTTTTTGCAGCGCGACAATCTCCACCTCAAATCCCATATCAATAAATGCAGTGATTTGGTTGAGAACGAAGGTTTCCGACGACAGCGGAAATTTCAGTAAAAAGAAGCCGACCTTCATTTCGCCTCCCCGATGCGCTCAAGCACAGATTGCACCATCTGCATTCCCGTCTGACGTTCGCGACTGACGGCTTCGTTAAGTCGCGCGTTCAGCGCCGGAAGCTGGCCTAAGGTATCCGCAACCATCGCTTGCAGGCTGTCGTCTAATAAATGACGGATATCAATTGCCATCTCTGGCAGCCCCAGCTGCTGCATAATCCCGGCGGATTTATGTTCGTAGTTGATGGCAATCGCCGGAGTGGCAAAGTTCATTGAGATAATGGCAGAGTGCAGGCGCGTACCGACGGTGAGTTCACAGGCACCAAGAATTTTGCCCATTTCCAGGTCGTTGAGTTCATCCATCACTACGTGATAACGGGCAGGATCGCTGATGTGCTGGCGCAGATTGAGCGCCACCATGCGGTCGTCTTTGTTATAGCTGTCGATACCCGTACAGGTGGAGAGCGCAATGACCTGATACCCTTCGTCGAGAATGCGATTGACCACCCCGGCAAAAGCTTTTTCATACGCTTGTTGAGTGGTGCCGAGACGTTTGTCGAACGGTGCCAGTTCGCGCAGGGTAATTGCCACCGTTTTCTGTTGTGCGGCAACGTCCAGCCAGTGTTGAACGGCATAGCTGGCGGTAAAGTCTTCTGTGTGGTGATCGACCAGCCACGCGGTATCAACGCCATGTTCCACTTTTGCGGTAGTGATATTGCTGCGTTTCATCAGATCGAGACTGACCGATTCGCGCAGGATCAGCGCGTCGCAGTGACCAAAAACATAGTTCGCCAGTTGGTTAAATTGCTCATCCTGGAAGGGGCCGACGCTGTGACCAATCATAAACAGCGGCTTTTTCGCCATAAACGTGCAAAGTGCGTGTTCAAACTGCGGCACGCCGTAGAGATCGACAAAAAACGATCCGCCGACCTGAATAATGGCGTCGTAACCTGACAGCAGGCGCACGAAGTCGGTGAATCCCTGGGCGATGGCGATATTACGCAGCTTGCCAGTGTCGGTGACGCGTGAGAGCAATACCTGATGCTGGTAGCGGCGACGGAGGACTTTTTTAACGCGCCCGACAACGCCCGCCGCGCTGTTGTGTTGTTTCATTTGCAGGAACAGCGGATCGCCCATTACCGGGCGGTTGAGCAGCCAGGAAGAACTGACAGGATAGCGGCTCATCACGTCCACTTCGGCGTGTGGATTGAGGATGTTGATGGCATCAAGTAAGCCGCGCAAGATGGCGCTGTCGCCACGATTGCCGCAAGTGTGGTTGCCCAGAATAAGTAATTTCATTTTTTCCTCATAAATTTGATGCCAGGTGAGGCTGTGTTTGTTGTGTTCGTTGCCGCTTTTTGCCTGATGCGACGCTGACGCGTCTTATCAGGCCTACAAGTCCCGAGCCCTGAACCGTAGGACGGATAAGGCGTTCACGCCGCATCCGGCATTCAGTGCCTGATGCGACGCTGACGCGTCTTATCAGGCCTACAAGATCCGAGCACAGAACCGTAGGCCGGATAAGGCGTTCACGCCGCATCCGGCAACCGTTGTCGGAACCGAAAACAACAACTCACCCCGCCCGTAAAAGCATTTTCATTTTTTCGCTGCGACAAAACTGACGCTTCACTTCCACCACCAGCGGATGGCGCGACAGCACAATCATCACTACAAACGCCAGCACGCCCGCGGCTATTTGCACCGCCAGCAGCATCCCCAGCGCCAGTTGCCCTTTCAGCACAATGCCCAGCGCATAACTGACCACCAGCGTCGGCAGCGAGAGATAAAACGGCAGCCACAAACTCAGGATGTACTGGCGATAACTGGAACCGAGCACCGGTTTAATCATCACGAAGTAACTCAGAATGGTGTTGATAATCTGCACCAGCAGGAAACCGAGCGTGACGCCGATTGCGCCCGCCATCTGCCCACCAATAACAATCGCCGGAATAAACAGAAATGTTTTGAATACGTTGAATTTAAAGCTGATATCGACCCGCGCTTTCGCCATCAGCAGCGAACCAATCGGGTTACCCACCGAACGCAGCAGCCCCACAATACACAGCAATTGCAGCACCGGAATAATACTGTTCCACTTTTCACCAAAGACCAGCGGTACAAAGTTATTCGACACCACCATCAGCCCCAGCAGCGCCGGAAAGTTGATAATCCCCACCACCGACAGCAACTTGTAGAAGTTGACGCGCAGCTTTTCGGTGTCGTCCTGAATTTTGGCAAACGCCGGAAACAACACGCGGGTGATGATGGGGTTCAGCTTCATCGGCGGCACAACGGCCACGTTGTACGCCAGGTTGTATCCCCCTGCCACGCCCGCGCCGAGAATACGCGCCAGCACCAGCGTTGAAAGGTTAGTGTTGAGATAGTTGATGATACTGTCCGCCGTCAGCCAGGCACCAAAGCGTAAGTTCGGTGCAACCGACGCCAGCGAGAAATGCAGACCGGGGCGATAAATTTTGCGGCCAAAGTAGCCAAACAGCAGCGTTCTCACCGCACTATTGACCAGATAACCGAGGATCGCGGTCATCGCCAGCGGCCAGAAATGGGCGCTAACCACCGTAAAAGTAAAGCCCGCCAGCACCGCGCTGGTTTCGATCATGCCGATTTTGTTGAACTCCAACTCCTTCTGCATCAACGCGCGGAACTGCTGCCCGTGGGGGATCACCACAAACGCCAGCGACAATGTTTTAATCAACGGCGCCAGATCCGGGTTATTCAGCACGTCGCCGATGACATCACTCAACAGAAACACCGCCACGCACACCACGATCCCCAGCCCGACGTTCAGCCAGTACAGCGTGGTGAGTTCCAGGTGGCTGATTTCTTTTCGCTGAATAATGGAGTTAGCGATGCCGAAGTCAGAAAGCGTATCTGCCAGCGCGATAATCACCAGCGACACGGTAAGCAAACCGAACTGGTGGTTATCGATAATCCGCGCCAGCACGGTCATCTGCACCAGCCCGAGGCCGATGATGATTACCGTGGCAATCGCCGACCACTTCGCGCCGCTGATGGTTTTTTCACGTAAGCTCATATCAATATGCCGCTTTGTTAACGAAGCCTTTGAACACCGTCAGGAAAACGATTTTGATATCGAACCAGACGCTCCATTCGCGGATGTACTCAAGGTCGAACTCGACGCGTTTTTTCCATTTTCTCCAGCGTGTCGGTTTCGCCGCGCCAGCCATTAATCTGCGCCCAGCCAGTAATGCCAGGTTTCACCTTATGGCGCAGCATGTAGCCTTCAATGAGCTGGCGATACTGTTCGTTATGCGCCACTGCGTGTGGACGTGGACCCACAATCGACATCCCGCCGGTCAGTACATTGATAAATTGCGGCAATTCATCCAGCGAGGTGCGGCGCAGAAAGTTCCCCACTTTGGTGACGCGCGGATCGTTCTGCGTCGCCTGAGTCACCACTTTGTCGTTCTCCATCACTTTCATGGAACGGAACTTCCACACTTTGATCGGCTTGCCATCCATGCCGTAGCGAGTCTGGCGGAAAATGACCGGCCCTGGTGAACTCAGTTTCACCGCCAGCGCAATGCAGCACAGCACAGGGGAGATCAGCAGCAAGATCAACGTCGCCAGCACAATATCTTCCGCACGTTTGAGCAGGCGGTTAACCCCGGAAAGCGGCGTGTCGTATAGCGGCACCACCGGAACGCCGTTCATCTCTTCGATACGGGAATGAAGAATATTGAAGGTAAAAACATCGGGGATCAGCAGCACCGAACAGGTGGTATCCGCCAGTTGATGGACCAGTTTTTTCACGCGCGCGCCGTCGCACATTTGCATCGCGATATAGACGTTATGAATCTTGCCCGCTTTCGCGTCCTCGACCAGCTGTTGCAGATTACCCGCCCAGTCGTTAGAAACGCCGCCCGGTTTCGGGTCGTGGTAAACGCCCACCACTTCAAACCCTAACCACGGCTGATTACGGAAGCTCTCCATCAGCATTTGTCCGGCGGCTAAATCCCCCGCCACCGCGACCATCCGCTTGTTATAGCCATGATTACGCAGCCAGCCCGCGCCAATGCGAATACATGAACGGCAAACCACCAGTCCGATACTGGTCAGCCCATACCACGCCAGCCAGATTTTCAGTTGCGTGTCGAAATCATTGTTGAACGCCACCAGTCCGGCGCTGAAAATCACGCTTAAGGTCCAGTTTTGTAGCAGCAGGGCAAATTCTGTCGCTGCCCGAACACCGCGCCATGAGCGATAAAAATCGGTGATGCCGCCCAGCATCTGGAACACCACCAGCGTAATCAGCGCCACCAACAGGTGCATGTAGAGGAATGACAGTCCGCTGACTTCGCAAACCAGCCATAGTCCGGCAAACATGATGGTGATATCTGAAAAGCGTTGCACCATAGAGATTAACGATGCATTGGTTTTCGCTCGCTCGCGCTTTTTTAGATTTGTCATCGTTGTTCCTGTTATTAGCCCCTTACCCGCAGTGGGGTAAGGGAAGATCCGACATTACTCGTTCAGCAACGTCAGCAGAGTTCGCGTTCGCGCTTCCATCAGCGGCACATCACCGCGCGATTCCACATTCAACCGCACCACCGGTTCGGTGTTGGAAGAGCGCAGGTTAAAGCGCCAGTCGGCAAAGGTCATGCTGATGCCATCGGTGCGATCCACCGCCAGCGCCTCGCGGCTAAAGTGCTGTTCGACGCGGTTAATCGCCTCAACGGGTTGCACCAGTTTGCTGTTGATCTCACCGCTTGCCGGGAACGCCGCCATCCGGTCGCGCACCAGTTCGCCCAGCGTTTTTCCTTTCAGGCACACCAGTTCAGCGACCAGCAGCCACGGGATCATGCCGCTGTCGCAGTAAGCGAAATCACGGAAGTAGTGGTGGGCGCTCATTTCACCACCGTAGATGGCGTCTTCCTTGCGCATACGTTCTTTAATAAAGGCGTGTCCGGTTTTCGACATCACCGGCGTGCCGCCTGCGGCAGTCACCACATCAACGGTGTTCCAGGAAAGACGCGGATCGTGGATGATCTTCGCGCCGGGATTTTTTTCGAGGAATGCTTCTGCCAGCAGGCCGACAATGTAGTAGCCCTCGATAAACTGCCCTTTTTCGTCAAACAGGAAACAGCGGTCAAAATCGCCATCAAAAGCAATGCCCATATCTGCGCCGTGTTTGATGACCGCATTGCGGGTGTCATCGCGGCATTCTGGCAGCAGCGGGTTAGGAATACCGTTGGGGAAATTGCCGTCCGGCGTGTTGTGCACTTTGATTAATTCCACAGGCGCGCCGAGGGCCTTAAAGCGGGCTTCGATGGCGTCCACCACCGGACCCGCAGCGCCGTTCCCGGAGTTGATCACCAGCTTGAGCGGCGTGAGGTTTTTGACGTTGATATAACCGAACAGGTGATCAACGTAAGCGTCACGCAGATTGATTTGCTGATAGCGGCCGCGTTTGGTTTCATCGACGGGAGGGAAGTCGTTGGCTTCTGCCAGACGCTGGACATCGCGCAGTCCGGTATCGCCGCTGATCGGGCGAGCCCCTTCGCGCACCAGTTTCATGCCGTTGTAATCCATCGGGTTATGGCTGGCGGTAACTTCAATGCCGCCATCAACGCCGAGATGGAAAGTGGCGAAATAGATCTCTTCGGTGCCGGACATACCGATATCCAGCACATCGACGCCCGCATCCTGTAAACCTTTTGCCAGCGCCAGTTTTAAGGTTTCGCTGGTGAGGCGGACATCACCACCTAACACAATGGTTTTCGGTTTGAGAAATTCGCCATAAGCGCGACCAATGCGCCAGGCAATATTTTCATTCAGTTCTTCGCCTAATTTTCCACGAATATCATAGGCTTTAAAGCAGGTTAATTTTTTCATGTCGTTACCCTTTTTCAGGCAATAGTTGGCCCTGACCGAAGCGGCCAATTTTGTTTTTGTCGTTATTTACATCGCTGTTTCGCATTCATTGCCTGATGCGACGCTGCCGCGTCTTATCAGGCCTACAAACCCGAACCGTAGGTCGGATAAGGCGTTCACGCCGCATCCGACAAACAGCGCCTGATGCGACGTTTACACCCGTCCGTAGCGATCCGCGAAACGCACCACATCATCCTCTTCGAGATAAGAGCCGGACCGCACTTCAATTAAATCGAGCGGAATTTTCCCCGGGTTTTCCAGGCAATGCGTCGCCCCCAGCGGAATATAAATGGACTCATTTTCACCAAGCAGTTTGATATCACCGTCAATGGTGACTTTTGCCGTTCCCGCGACAACCACCCAGTGTTCTGCCCGGTGATGGTGCATCTGTACCGATAAGCCTTCGCCCGGTTTCACAGTGATGCGTTTCACCTGGTAGCGGTCGCCTGCGTCGATAGAGTCATATTTGCCCCACGGGCGATACACTTCGCGATGCACCCGATGCTCATGGCGACCATCGGCTTTGATCTGCTCGACCACTTTTTTCACATCCTGCACCGCGTTACGGTCGGCAATCAGCACCGCATCTTTGGTCTGTACTACCACCAGATCTTTCACCCCGACGGTGGTTACGAGGCCAGATTCGGCATACACATAGCTGTTTTCGGTTTTGTGATTAATCACATCGCCGTGGCAAACGTTGCCCTCGGCGGTGTGGGCGCTGATCTCCCATAATGAAGACCATGAACCGACATCGCTCCAGCCCGCATCCATCGGCACCACAACGGCATCTGCCGTGCGTTCCATGACCGCGTAATCCACCGACTCTTCCGGGCAGGCGAGAAATGCTTCTTCATCCACACGAATAAAATCGAGATCCGGATCGACGGCGCTCATCGCTTTTTCACAGGCATCGAGAATATCCGGGCGATATTTTTTCAGTTCTTCGAGATAACGTCCGGCGCGAAACAGGAACATGCCGCTGTTCCAGTAATATTCGCCGCTTGCCACATAGGCCTGAGCGGTTTCCAGATTCGGTTTTTCGACAAACTGCGCCACTTCAAAGGCCACCGCATCCTGCTCGCCCGCAGATACTTCACCGCGACGAATATAGCCATAACCGGTTTCAGGTAGATCCGGCACAATGCCGAAGGTCACCAGCTTGCCCGCTTCGGCATACGGCATGGCATTACGCACGGCGGCGCGGAACGCGTCTTCATCAGCAATCACATGATCCGCCGCCAGCACCAGCATTAACGGGTCGCTCTCCGGGCTATGACGTGTTGCCGCCAGCGCCGCCAGCGCAATGGCAGGTGCCGTGTTTCGCCCTGCCGGTTCGAGAATAATGTTCTCGGTGAGTTTGTTCAGTTGGCGCAGCTGTTCCGCGACAATAAAGCGGTGCTGCTCATTGCAAATCACCACCGGGCTTTCGCACTCCACGCCGTTCAGGCGGCAGATGGTGGTTTGCAGCATGGTGAGATCGCCTTTCAGGCATAAAAACTGCTTGGGGTAAAGTACGCGGGAAAGCGGCCATAAGCGGCTACCGGAGCCACCTGCCATCACAACTGGATAGAGTTTCGACTGCGCCATAATTATCCCCGAATATCATTTATAAATTGACGTAACACGTTCTCTTTATCGAGCGTGCGTTCGGCATATTCACGTGCCACCGTGTTGTGTTTGGGCAGCAGAAGCGCCTGACGGATCCCCGCCACCAGCGCCTCGACCGATTCCGGTTCCACGCAAACCGCAATGCCCGGAAAGGTTTCGCAAAGCTGTCCCAGTTCTGTGTGGGCCTCTGCGGTAATCACCGCGTTACCACCTACTGCCAGAATATTGGTCAGTTTCGACGGCAATACGGCATCTGCCGCGCCGCGTTTTTGCACCACCAGATGGCAATCGCCCATCTTCAGCAGTGCGGGTAAAGCGTCATACGATTGCAGCGGAAAAAATTGCATGTTGTGCAGTCCACGCTGCTGCGCCATTTTTTCCAGCCGCGCTTTGCCGCCGCCCTGCCCAACAATGGCAAAAATCAGCGGTTCATCGCGCAGGAGATCGGCAGCTTCAATAACGTTTTCCAGCCCCTGCTTTTCACCAATATTGCCGGAGTAAAGAATGATTTTTTTGTTATCCGGCAGGCCAAGCTGGTTACGAAGGGCATCAACACCGGCCTCTGCGACATGCTGAAAACGGGCAATTTCCGACCAGTTGGGGAAGAAGATGACGCTTTCCGCCGCCACGCCTTTTTCGATGGCTTTATTCATCATCGAACGCGAAATCGTGGAGACGTTATCGACGTTATGTAGTCCGCTACGCTCAAACGCCGTTGCCAGCTGTGCCACTTTGCCGCCTTTGCCTTTTCCGGCAAGGCCCAGCCCCAGCATGGCGTCCACTTCGTAATCCTGAATATGCAGCACGGTACGCGCACCAGAGAGTTTCGCCAGCAGGCGCATTCCCGGCGTACAAAACAGCGTTGGCACTACGCCGATAATGCGATCCGGCTTCCAGCGACGTTGCGCCATCAACGGGAAAAAACTGCTGACGGCAAAACTGCCGAGATGCAACAAGCGTTTCAGGGTGCTCGGCTGTTTTGGCACGTACAGCGGGCAGCGCCACACCGTGGCGGCCCCCTCTTCTCGTTTGTACCGCCAGGCGGAATAGTTCTCGCCCACCTGCCACTGCGGGTAGTAAGGCGGTGCGGTAATAACCCGCACCTCATGACCTTGTGCCGCCAGCCATTCCACCATCTCGCCGGTGTATTTGCCGATACCGGTTAACTCCGGCGAGTAGTTAATGCCGTAGACCAGTATTTTCATAATCCGGGTACTCCGGCACGCTTCTCAGCGAGAAAATAGGCGCGGCTGTTAGCGTGAACATCGTTACTGGCGAGCAGCGCGTCCGGCGTCAGCCAGCGGTAATCGTCATGCTGCTCATCCGGCAGTAACAGATCTTCTTCAGCGACTCTGAAGCGAAAACCGAGCACCACATAGTGAGTGGTGAAATCCGTGCCGGAGAAGTTATCGTCATAAAAGTGCTGCCAGACACCGTAAAACTGGCCTACTGTTATCGGCAGACGCAGCCCCAGTTCCGCCATCGTCAGCCGCTCAAATGCGGCTTCCAGCGTTTCGTCTTTCTGCACGCGCCCTCCCGGCACAAACCAGTAACCCTGCGCCGGGCGGTTGGTTCTTTTGCCAAGCAGAAACTCGCCGCGACTGTTCTCGACAATAAAGTCGAGAGAGACAAGCGGTGTGGAGCGCACTACCGTGGCAAAGTCTTCCTGACGTAAAAACATCATTACCCCCGAAAGCGGTCTTGATTCTCAAGGAACCACTGGTAAGTGCTGGCAAGCCCCGCTTCCAGTGAGATTTCGTGATACCAGCCAAGCTGATGCAGGCGCGTCACATCCAGCAGTTTGCGCGGCGTACCATCTGGTTTACTGGCATCAAAAACCACCCGACCTTTGTAACCCACCACTTTGGCGATGGTTTGCGCCAGTTCACGGATGGTGCAGTCAACGCCCGTGCCGACGTTAATGTGCGACAGCATCGGCTGGGTATTTTCCAGCCAGACTTCGTGCGCCAGCTCCATCACATGAATGCTCGCCGCCGCCATATCATCGACGTGCAGGAATTCACGCATCGGTGTACCGCTGCCCCACACCACCACGTCCGGCGCATTCTGTGCCGTCGCCTCGTGGAAGCGACGCAGTAATGCTGGGATCACATGCGAATTACTCGGGTGGAAGTTGTCATGCGGGCCATACAGGTTGGTCGGCATGACTGAGCGGTAATCACGTCCATACTGGCGGTTGTAAGATTCGCACAGTTTGATCCCGGCGATTTTGGCAATGGCATAAGGCTCGTTGGTCGGCTCCAGCGTACCCTGCAACAGCTCGCTTTCTGCCATCGGCTGTTTTGCCAGTTTCGGGTAGATACAGGACGAACCGAGAAACAGCAGTTTGTTCACGTCGTTCTGATGCGCGGCGTGAATGATGTTGCTCTCAATCATCATGTTCTGGTAGATGAAATCCGCCGGATACGTGTTGTTGGCAACAATGCCGCCCACTTTCGCCGCCGCCAGATAGACCTGGTCAATGCGTTCGCTGGCAAAGAAATCATGCACCGCGCGGCTGTCCAGCAAATCCAGCTCGTCGCGGGTGCGTAATACCAGCTCCACATCACCGCGCTGTTCGAGCTGACGCCTGATGGCGGAACCAACCATCCCACGATGGCCAGCGATAAAGATTCGTTGTTTACGCATGTTTATGACTCCAGCGCGATCGCCACGTCGTAGCCGTGAGATTTCAGCAGAGAGTGTTTTTTCGCCGCTTCGAGGTCATTAGCCACCATTTCAGACACCATCTCTCTGAGGGTGATTTCCGGTTTCCAGCCCAGTTTTTCGTGCGCTTTGGTCGGGTCGCCGAGCAGCGTTTCAACTTCAGCCGGACGGAAGTAACGCGGGTCAACGGCGATAATCACATCGCCCGGTTTAACGCCCGGCGCGTCATGCCCGGTGACGGAAACCACAATGCCCTTCTCTTCAACGCCCGTGCCTTCAAAGCGCAGTTTGATGCCCAGCTGTGCTGCCGCCATTTCCACGAACTGACGCACGGAGTACTGAACGCCGGTAGCAATAACGAAATCTTCTGGTTGTTCCTGTTGCAGCATCATCCACTGCATTTTTACGTAGTCTTTGGCATGGCCCCAGTCACGCAGGGAATCCATATTGCCGAGGTACAGGCACGACTCCAGCCCCTGGGCGATGTTGGCGATTGCGCGGGTGATTTTGCGGGTAACGAAGGTTTCGCCGCGGCGCGGGGATTCATGGTTAAAGAGAATACCGTTACAGGCGTACATGCCGTAGGATTCGCGGTAGTTAACGGTGATCCAGTAGGCGTACAGTTTGGCGACCGCATACGGAGATCGCGGGTAGAACGGCGTGGTTTCTTTCTGCGGAATTTCCTGCACCAGACCGTACAGTTCAGAGGTGGAAGCCTGATAAAAACGGGTTTTCTTTTCCAGACCGAGGAAGCGGATCGCCTCCAGCAGGCGCAGCGTACCCATCGCATCAACGTCTGCGGTATATTCCGGTGACTCAAAAGAAACCGCAACGTGGCTCATTGCGCCCAGGTTGTACACTTCATCCGGCTGCACTTCACGCAAAATGCGCGTCAGGTTGGAGGTATCACTCAGGTCGCCATAATGCAGATGGAATTTCGGGTTGCAGGTGTGCGGATCCTGATAAATGTGATCCACGCGCTCGGTGTTGAATGACGATGCACGACGCTTAATACCATGCACCTCGTAACCTTTTTCCAGCAGCAGTTCTGCCAGGTAAGAACCGTCTTGTCCGGTTACACCGGTGATGAGAGCGACTTTTGACATGTCTTATTCCTCTGTATTTTTTGAATTTATTCAGTTTCAACGCGTTCGCGTATCACCACTGCGGGATTCCCCCGGCAAACCACATTTGCCGGAAGCGATTTAAAAACACTGCTTCGCGCACCCACGACGGTGCCGTCGCCGATCGTGACGCCAGGGGCAACAAAAACATCTGTCGCCAGCCAGCATTTCTCGCCAATCACAATAGGCGTGGCGTTAATGGTGAAATGTTGACTTGCATGGTCGTGGCTACCGGTGCATAAGTAACTTTTTTGCGATATCACCGAATGTGCGCCAATGGTTATTTCACCGAGGGTATATAAATTGACGTCATCGCCGACCCACGCGTAATCAGCTAAGGTTAATTTCCACGGATAGGTAATTTTTACTGACGGACGAATAACTACGTTTTTTCCTATTTTTGCGCCGAATAAACGTAATAAAAAAGCCCGCCAGCGATACAATACTTGTGGCGACCAGGCAAATAATGTTGCCTGTACTGCCCACCACAATTGCACTTTAATAGCGTTGCCGCCCCGGAACCCTTTCGGCACCGAGAATCCACTTAAATCCTGCATCGTTTTCCCTTATATTCAGCTTTTGTTATATAAGGCTTTCGTCTTTGAGGTAGTACGTTGGCGTAAATGCCAGGATAATTCTGCCCAGAAGCCAGGCACATGTAATATCTGCCGTTGGACTTTTTTCGCGTCTGCACACAATTCCATATTATTGGTGGTTGATACCCCACCCATGGAAAATTCAGACACCAGGCCATTGAGTTTTTTAAATGCATAACCGGCTTTATACATTTTGGCTGCCAGCGCGTAGTCGGAAGAAACTTTATATTCCAGGTCATAACGCCATTTTTTCAAGCCGGATACCGGGAAAAATATCGCCTGATGACTGGCGGGCAGGCTGTGATAAATATACCAACCCGGTTTGGCGCTACGTTTAATTTTATGCCCGTCGCCAAAATTCAGCAGCGCATCGCCGGTGATCATCATGTTATCTTTTTGCATTTTTAACTTACGGACAAAATTTGCGGCATCCTGATGAAAAATATCGCCCGAGTTGAGAAACAGCGCGAACTTGCCTTGCGCCATTTCAATACCTTTGTTCATGGCGTCGTAGATACCGTTATCTGGCTCACTGACAAAGCGTAGGTTATAGATACCATTGAGATTTTCCAGGTACTCACGGGTGCCGTCGTTGGAACCACCATCGACAACAATCCATTCGAAGCTGATATCGTCCGCCTGCGCCAGATGCGCCAGCGAGGCATAGGTTTTAGCAATCCCTTCAAGGTTACGAAATGCGACAGTGATTATGCTAAGCAACATGTTCTTATTCTTACCTCGTAATATTTAACGCTTTTCGCAAAATAAACGGACAGACGATTAAAAATGCATATTCCGGGCTAAATATCGAACCGGTAAAAAACAGCGATACCGGGGTGAAAAGATATAATTGCACGCGAAAATTGCGGTTATCACCAAAAGCGTTGATCATCATTTTTATCACTTTCCCCATGTACCACAGCGATAAAAAAACTGCGAACCAGGAAAAATAAATAATCAGCAGATACAAACCATTGTCTATGGTTTTTCCGACATCCGCACCGTTAAATATTCCGAATGATGCGACATATTCATAAAGTGAGCCAAATCTGACTACACCGTCAATATGGGTCAAAGAATAACCGACCATCACCAGCGGACCGACAATACGATAATATGATGACGTTCCTTCCGTACCTAAATCGCCCAAGCGGGTGGAAATATAAGGAAACGCGATTACCACACCAACCAGGAATACAGCCAGAGAAATCAATGCTAACGGTAATTTTTTCTTAATCGCCTCTTTATTCAGATATTGAAATGCCCACTCCAGCAAATAAAACAGGATAAAGGTCATAACCCCTGAAAACGATCCGGATAATATTATCCCTGCGAGAATCATAGCATCGGTTTTAGGCGTTTTGATACCAAACTGTTTGATACTGAGCCAAATTGAGATTAATGCCAGAGCGAAAAATGCCGGTTCGAAATAAAGTGCTGTCGTGCGCTTGCCGCCGAATTTAATGAAATTCAGTACATAACTGTTGCTGTAAATCAGATACTTCGAAATCGACTCCATAATACTGCTGCCGCCGGTGAGGATAATTTGCGCCATCTCCACCGCCGCCAGCGCCACCACCAGCCCAACCACCAGATAAAAGAAACGTAATATCTTGCGATGGTTGTGTGGCGAAATCGTTTTAAAGCGAATACTCCACACCATGCCAATAATGATCACAATATAGACAAACAGCATGGTTGAAGTGACGTATTTACTGGCATCCAACGACTGACCAAACAGATAGTTGAACGCCGTGAGTCCCGCACCAATCCCTAAGGCAATCATCAATTTTTTAACGCTGATGCGCTCTAAAAACAGCAGTAACAAGACAGGTAAAAAAGTGACGATGGTGATGGGGAAACTTTCGCCAAGCTGGGCGATTTTGACGTTAACCAGCAGGTAGATCAGCGGCAGCAGCAGGTAGCTACAGATTCTGATAGAAGTTGACATACTCCTCCAGCATCTGTTGTCCACTGTAGGCGGCGCGGCTGCGTTGGCTGAACTCAGCCAGCGTGGTACAAAATATCGCCTGCGCGATTTCCGGTTTGCTTAACTGCACCAGTTGCAGCACCTCTTCTTCGCTGACGGTTTTACCGCCGGATTTTTGCAGCACTTCCCGCGCTGCATCGCTATGGGTGGCAATCACCGGCACGCCAATCGATAGCGCCTCACACAAAATCAACGGGTAGTTATCGACGCGAGAACTGAACACCAGCGAATCCATCTGATTGAGCGCGCTCATTAACTTACGTTTGTCGGTTTCAAAGCCGTGATTAACCACGTTGCCAGCGGTGAACGGCGAGAACTTACCGAAGGTATGCAGTTCGATTTTGTCGCCCAGCGCCATCATCTCGCGCACCAGTTGCTGGTTAGTTTTGCCGTCGTAACGCAGGTCATGCGCCACCACCGCGATTTTCGGCTTACCCTGAGTTTCGCGCACCGGAGGCAAATCCGCCAGAATCGCCTCGGTTGCCATATCAATCCCGTTATTGATAATCCGGCAACGCCCTGGACCGTACAGGCTATTGAAAGCATCAGCCACATGCTGGCTGGGGGAAATAAACTGACAGCCCAGTGCCAGCATCTCACGAAATAACTGGCGTTTGCCCGCCACCAGCTGGTGCGCGCGATCAATCTTCACCGGCGGATAGTTATTTAAGGTCGGGCATTTCTGGCAACCCGTTTTCCAGCCTTCGCAACCGTCGGTAAAAGCGCAGCGTCCGGTAACGCTCCAGTGGTCGTGCAGTGTCCAGACCAGCGTGACGTCCGGTTTATGGTTTTTCACTTTTTCGCAAAAGCGCACCACGCTCTTAAGATTCAACCAGTAGCTGTGCAGCACATGAAAATGCAGGACCACCGGACCCGCTGTGCGAGTAATGGTGCGATATAACTCATTGAAATTGCCAAACAGATCGCGATTAAACAGACGAAACAGGGCAATGTTCGCCATCGCGGTCATCCGCGGCGTATGTTTGATGACCTGCGGATAATTCTGATGGCTGACGCTCTCTTTACCGCCTTTGCCGTAGCCGTAGACAAAATGTGACGCCAGCCCCTGTTGCAGCGCACGCTGGTGGAGATCTAACGCCACACCTGCCGCCCCGCCTTCCGCCAGTCGCACATTAAATTGCAGAATATTCATTTAATTACCTTCACTCGCGCTTTTTCTCCCGCCACCAGCGCGTTATCCGGGACAGAGTCGAGCACCACGCTGCCCGCGCCCACGGTGACGTTGTTACCAAGCGTGATATCACCAAGAATTATGACGTTGGCTCCGAGTTCGACGCCGTTGCCAATGTGTGGACATGCCATGTTATCGGCGCCACGATTGCCGATAGTGACACCGTGGCGAATGGTGAAATCATCCCCCGCGACCACGTTTTTATTGATCACCACGGCGTAACCGTGATGGATAGTAAAGCGTCGGCCTATGGTCGCGGCGGCCTGGATTTCATAACCGAAAAAGCATTCGGTGATAATGCGATACAGCACCAGCAGCGGGGCCGCCCAAAGATTGTTGAGGACGCTCTTTTTGCGCCACACCGAACAAATATGAGCGGCGCGATAGGCAAGAACCATGCAGCACGGGCGTAAACTCCAGCTGTTGGCGCGCAGATCTTCCAGCATCTTTAGCGCCCCCGAATACCATCAGCCAGACGTTTGCCGTTACGCACCGACAGCAGCGTCAGCAAAGTGCGCCAGGTCATGCGTTTATTGCGGATCTGGTAGAGGGTAAACAGCTGATATTTTTTGCTGGCGCGGTCGAATTTGTCTTTGTGCTTGCGGTAAAAGTGGAAGTATCCGGAGAATTTTTTCGGTGACGAGGTGATCTGCATTTCGCCGTGATTGATATGCAGGATCTGCGTCGCCTCTTCTACTTTCCACGGCTCGCCGTACTCCACCACCATCCGCAGGAAGATGTCGTAATCCTGTGCCGCTTTCAGTTCGGTATCGAACAAGCACTCTTTGAAACGCCACGCCCAGGTAAAGACCTGATTGCCAATGATATTGCGTTTATAAAACAGGCGGCGTGAATACGGCGATTTGGGATACAGCGGCAAACTTGCCGGTTGGGAATAGACTTCGCCCTGGCAAACGTAGTCGTTAGCGTACAAAAAGGCGTGAGTGACCAGTTGCTGTTTATGGCCGAGGAAGACGCTCAGACGGTTGGGTGTCCATTCATCATCATCATCGATCCCGGTGATGTATTCCCCTTGCGCCAGCATAATCGCCTGGTTACGTACCGCGCACGCCCCGCTATTAATGTCGTTGTGAATGTAAGTGATACGCGGATCGTTGAGTGCGGTGACGTACTGTTGCAGTTGTTCCCAGGAGGAGGAGCAATCATCCACGATGATCATCTCCCAGTTGCTGTAGTCCTGGCGCAGGACCGATTTTATCGCCCGAATCGCCAGTTGTTGGCGGTTCCAGGTCGGCATATAAATTGAGATCAGAGGATTGTCTTTCATAGTTTGTTCTCCCGGCTTATGAGCTGGTTTGCTTGCCGGATGCGGCGTGAACGCCTTATCCGGCCTACGGGGCGGTGCGAATGCAGGTGTCGTTATTTCGCGTCCGACTTATATTCGTATTCGTAATAGCCATAATCCTGATACGCACTGGCGCGGCGGAAGATGGAGTTCAGAATCACCCCTTTCACCGGAATACCGTTTTGCTCAAAGCGGCTCAGACTGGTTTCCACTTCTTTCAATGTGTTGACCGCATAACGCGCCACCATCAACGTGGTTCCGGCGTGACGCCCGACAATTGCTGCATCGGTCACTGCCAGAATAGGCGGCGTATCAATCAACACCAGGTCGTAGTTTTTACTCGCCCAGTTCACCAATTCGGCAAAGCGTTCGCTCATCAACAGTTCAGAAGGATTTGGCGGCACCTGACCGCGCGGGATCAGGTCAAATTTGGCAATAGAGGTTGGTTTAGCAGCGGTAGTAATATCGCCCTGACCAATCAGAATTTCCGACAGGCCATTGACGTTATTGGTGCCCAACAGCTCGTGGGTGTAGCCTTTGCGCATATCACAGTCGATCAACAACACCCGTTTATTGGTCTGGCTGATCACCGCCGCCAGGTTGGCGCAGACAAAGGTTTTACCGATTGACGGGCTAACCCCGGTCATCATCAACACATTGTTCTGTGCCTGCATCATCGCGAAGTGCAGACTGGTACGCAGACTACGGATGGCTTCAATCGCCAGATCGGTTGGATTCCCCACCGCCAGTAGCTGGCTCTGTTTATAGCGTTTAACCCCTTTGATGGTTTTGACGCTATCGCGCGCTTTCTGCCATTCCGACAGCGGGATGCTGGCATAGACGCTAATACCGTGTTCTTCCAGCACCTGCGGGCTTTCGATGCCGCGATTAAACAACGAGCGCAGCAGTACACCCACGATAGAGAGCATCAGGCCAAGGATAATCGCGCCGAGGATAATCAGCCCTTTCTTCGGTTTCAGCACACCAGGCTGGGTGATTGCCGGGTCAACAATGCGCACATCGCCGACGGTGCTGGCTTCGGTGATTTTCAGCTCCTGCTCTTTATTCAGCAGTTGCATATAGACCTGCTGACCGGACTCGACATCGCGGGTCAGACGCACAATTTCCTGCTGGGTTTTCGGCATCGCCGTTACGCGACCATTAAGTTTGGCTTTTTCGTCTTCCAGCGCCTGACGTTTCTCCAGCAGCGTGCGGTACGCCGGATGAACTTTGGTGAACAGCTTGGAGATTTCCGCCTCTTTAAAGGTCAGTTCGTTCAGCTGCGCGTCGATGTTCACCATCGAATCGAGCACCGCTTTTGCTTCCAGCGGCAGATCAACAGAATCTTTATCCTGACGGAAGGCATTCAGTTTGTTTTCGGCGACATCAAGGCGGCTGCGTACTTCCGGCAATTGTTGCGCGAGGAAGGCGAGGCTTTTCGACGCTTCCGCCGATTTGCGCTCAATATTTTGTTCCTGATAGTTACGGGCGATGCTGTTAAGAATGTCGCGGATCTGTTCGCGATCTTCACCGGTATAAGTCAGGCTCAGTACGCCTGCGTCTTTGCCGTTCTCCGTTACCGTCAGGCTGTTTTGCAGTTGGTTGATCATCCCCAGCGTGGAGTATTTGGTGACGGTAAACTCACTGCCCGGGCTGGCGTGAATAGCTTCAACCATCAGCGTGACGCCTTCTTTTTTCAGCATCTGGCCCGCTTGCCCACGGGCGCTAAAGCCGCCGTCGCTGCTCAAGGTGTAGTTTTTTTGTCCAGCACATTAAGCGTAAACACCTGATCCGCCATCTCTTTCGGGCGGTTAAAGGTGGTCACTTTCACCGTCTCGTTCTGGCGTCCCATCAGGCGATCCCAGCCCGCACCGAAAATCGGGAACGTGTTTTTGCTCACCGCAATATCGAGGTCGAGATCGTCCACCGTTTTACCAAGCACCAGACGAGAACGAATCAACTGGATCTCGGCGTCCGATGCAGGCGGTTTGTTGGCTAACGCCGAGCCGATATCCTGCACCAGCGAATTGCCGCCGCTTTGCTCGATTTGTACCAGTGCGTCGGCACTGTATATCGGCGTAGCGAAGAAGGTGTAAACCACGGCACAGAGGGCAAATACGGCGGTGATGCCAATCACCCACCAGCGCGCTTCAATGACGGTGCCGACCAGGCGACCAATATCGATTTCATCACTGCCCGTTACCGGAGCGGCATGTTGTTTTACTTTTTCTGTCATTCTTATACCTGCTCTGCGTTCAATGCCTGCGCCCACTGGCGGGCAGACCGTTCAAGTAATGTGTACACCGCTGCAAACGTTTCCCGGCTTTTGCGATACGGATCGGGAATTTCACATTCGTTATCCCAGTGACCAAACAGCATCACTTTGCCGCGCATCTCAGGTGCCATCTCGCATAAGCGTTCGATATGGCGCTTTTCCATGGTCAAAATCAGGTCGTAGTTGCGACACAGACGGCGGCTGATTTGTCGTGCACAGTGGCCTTCCAGAGACAGTTGATGTTCTGCGGCGATGCTGATAGCGGTAGGATCAGCGCCCTTACCGACCAGCGCGCCGAGTCCAGCGGACTCCACTTTCAGCTCCGGGTGATAACGTTGCAGTAAGCGTTCCGCCGTCGGGGAACGGCAAATATTGCCGACACAGACAACTAAGATGTTGTTAAACATGACGATTACCAGTTATGAATGTCGCTGGCTGTATCCGTCATGTAACGGACACCGCTAATAGTTGGCAGCAACTGATTGATCAGACGGTTCCAGCGGGAAACCGGTGCGGTGGTGACATACACCACGTCATAAGGTTGCAGGCGGAATTCTGTCGCCATCACCAGCGACGTGGCATCGGACATATCCAGCTGGTAGATATTGGCAATCTTGCCGTTACGCCCGCCCTCGCCTTTCAACGGACGAATGACAAAGATGCCGCTGGCGTTGGAGGTGGTCATGTCGATGCCTTCAGCATTGCCCAGGGCTTCAGTCAGGGTCATGCCGCTAAAGTCCATTTTCAGGGTGCTCTGTTTCTTCACTTCACCCATCACAAATACTTTCAGATCATCATTACGCGGCACGTAGAGAATATCGCCGGGGTAAAGCAGGCGATTCTGGTTGAGGTCGCCGTTTTGCATCAGCGCCTGCAAAGAAATGCGTTCTTCACGACCATTGTGTGTTAGCACCACGTTGCGCCAGTCAGCGGTGTCGGTCAGGCCACCTGCGGCGTTGATGGCGTCGAGAATGGTCAGAGGCACGTTGGTAATGGCCTGTTGACCGGATTTATTCACCTGACCGGAGATATAGGCTTTTTGCGAGCGGAAGGCGGCGATATTAACGTCCACCTGCGGGTCAGCGATGTACGTCGCTAAGCGCCCGGTAATATCACTGCGAATTTCAGCGAGCGTTTTCCCCACTACGTGAACCTTGCCGATATACGGGTAGAACATGGTGCCGTCAGGCTGTACCCAGTTGCCAGTGTCGCTGGAGCTGCGGTACTGACCGGCTGGCGTGGTGAGTTCCGGGTGATCCCAGACGGTGACATTAAGAACGTCCCCCGGCCCGACACGATACTGGTAATTCGCGATCTCACTTTCCAGCGTCATATTGGGGCGCGCTACGTTGGGTCGTGGGCGTAATTGATCAATCAGGCGCGGGGTCAGCGGATAAACATTCACCATTTTGTCGAGATCGAAATCAGCGTCCTGCTGTTTGATGACGTCTTTACCCATCGTCGACATATTGCTGCCCGGAAGTACTGTGCAACCGCTTATCAAGGTTACTGACACCAATAATGGCATCAATTTCATTTTGGATTTCATCATTGTTTATTTATCACTTTGGCAGAGTAATTATCCTGTGCACTATTAATAGCAATGTCGCCATGCACATTTACCTTGCAGTTAATTGAATAAAAATTTAACTGGCATCAGTCCTAAAAAAAATTGATTTCATCCGCAGGCTATTGACAGAATAATTCAGACTGGTCTTTCAGGCATCCAGACACGCTACCGCCCCTGGCTTTTTAGCTACCAATACACTGATTTAGTTTAGATTTTCTAACTCTTTCATCATGCGATCGTTTATGAAAAAGCGTTATTGCGTGAATTAATTTTCCAGATATAAGGCGGCATTATGGTATTTGAATATTGGCGTTCCAATAATGCAGGAGGAAGTGTTACAGCTAACGGAATAGCAGGCAAGGTAACAATTCGGCAATTGGCTATTTTTAAGAATTATATTAAGTGTCATTCAATATGGTTTTTAGGAATTTCTTTATGTTGACAATAATTAATATGGCATCTTCACATGCGATATTTCTTAAATAATATTTTATTATTACCACTTTTAATTCAGGGATAATGCGATGTTATAATCCTCAAATAATGTGAGATAAATAGTGCCGCAACATTGCATTTTTGCCCTGATTTATCCATGATCGAATTGTGACATTTGTCATACAACGAATAGGTTTTGTACTTACTATGGAATGGATTGCCGATCCGTCTATCTGGGCCGGGTTAATCACGCTGATTGTGATCGAACTGGTCCTCGGCATTGATAACCTGGTCTTTATTGCCATCCTCGCCGAAAAACTACCGCCGAAGCAGCGCGACCGCGCACGGGTTACCGGGCTGCTGCTGGCGATGTTAATGCGCCTGTTACTGCTGGCGTCAATCTCCTGGCTGGTCACCCTGACTCAACCACTGTTCAGCTTCCGCTCGTTTACCTTTAGCGCCCGCGACTTAATCATGCTGTTTGGTGGTTTCTTCCTGTTGTTCAAAGCCACGATGGAGCTGAACGAACGGCTGGAAGGGAAAGACAGCAATAATCCCACACAACGCAAAGGTGCGAAGTTCTGGGGCGTGGTGACGCAAATTGTGGTGCTGGACGCCATCTTCTCACTCGACTCGGTGATTACCGCCGTCGGGATGGTCGACCATTTACTGGTCATGATGGCCGCCGTCGTTATCGCTATCAGCCTGATGCTGATGGCCAGCAAACCGTTAACCCAGTTCGTTAATAGCCATCCGACCATCGTCATACTCTGCTTAAGTTTCCTGTTGATGATTGGCTTTAGCCTGGTGGCGGAAGGTTTCGGATTCGCTATTCCGAAGGGCTATCTGTACGCTGCCATTGGTTTCTCGGTGATGATCGAGGCGCTCAATCAGTTGGCTATCTTTAACCGGCGACGTTTTCTCTCCGCTAACCAGACGCTGCGCCAGCGGACTACCGAAGCGGTAATGCGCCTGTTAAGCGGACAAAAAGAAGATGCGGAACTGGACGCCGAAACCGCGTCCATGCTGGTGGATCATGGTAACCAGCAGATCTTTAATCCGCAGGAACGGCGGATGATTGAGCGGGTACTTAATCTTAACCAGCGTACCGTCAGCAGCATTATGACGTCGCGCCATGATATTGAGCATATCGATCTCAACGCGCCGGAAGACGAGATCCGCCAGTTGCTGGAGCGAAATCAGCATACGCGGCTGGTGGTTACCGACGGTGATGACGCAGAAGATTTGCTCGGTGTTGTTCACGTTATCGACTTGCTACAACAGTCACTGCGCGGCGAACCGCTCAACCTGCGGGTGTTGATTCGCCAGCCGCTGGTGTTCCCGGAAACCTTGCCGTTGTTACCAGCCCTGGAGCAGTTCCGTAATGCCCGCACGCACTTTGCTTTTGTGGTGGATGAGTTTGGCTCGGTGGAAGGGATTGTGACATTAAGTGACGTCACTGAAACCATTGCCGGTAACTTACCGAACGAAGTGGAAGAGATCGACGCCCGCCATGATATTCAGAAGAATGCGGACGGTTCCTGGACGGCGAATGGTCATATGCCGCTGGAAGATCTGGTGCAATATGTGCCGCTGCCGCTGGATGAAAAACGTGAATATCACACCATTGCCGGGCTGTTGATGGAATATTTGCAGCGTATTCCAAAACCTGGCGAAGAAGTTCAGGTGGGGGATTATTTGCTTAAAACGTTGCAGGTGGAAAGCCATCGCGTGCAGAAGGTGCAGATTATTCCGCTGCGTAAGGATGGCGAGATGGAGTACGAGGTGTGATGGCATGTAGGCCTGATAAGACGCGTAAAGCGTCGCATCAGGCGTTTCGTTCAACCGGGAGAGTATGTGACATTGAAGGCTGTTCCGTTCACTTTATGTTCCTCGCTACTATGGAACGCTCAAGTCGGTGAACGTGCCAGGGTGGCTCAATCGCCACCACCCTGGCAACCCGGGCTCCCGGCGGTAAATCGCCGCTAGCGCGGTCCCCTCATCTTATTCCTTTCGGCTATCGGGTACGGGCGCGAGGTAACATATATGGACGCTCCCGGAATGCAATGCTTTCTTCAGTTATGTAATAAAACGGGTAGGTGCAGCCATATATCCGGTTTCTGATGGGATTTTTATCCCGAACCATGATGAAATCCGCCAGGCAGGTACCAATCATCCTCTACGGGCTAACTTGCCCTTGTTACCTCTCGGTGTATCCTGCCTGCGGTCTTACCTGTTTTGCCATCTTCTGAAGTCACCTGCACCTACCAGAACGTTAACTTTTTTTTCAGCACCTCGTCAGATTGACTGACCTTGTGTCAGGCGAGCTGCCGAGGTTGATATTCAGTATTGTGTGACAACATTGACCACATGATCCTCGCTGTTTTTGCCGCCATGGCGACAACAGCTACATTGTAGTGCTTCCGCTCCAGGAGTCCCTGAAGCCAGGAATTCTCCTCAACTGCGCCGTTTCGGTTGACCCAGGCGGTAAGTGCGCGTGCGCCGTGAACCAGCAGGTATCGGAAATATCCATCTCCACGTTTGCTGATCCCTCCCAGTTGCTGTTTCCCGCCGCTGGAATGTTCCTTTGGTGTCAGCCCCAGCCATGAAGCGAACTGCTTTGCGGTACTGAATTGTCGGGCATTACCCACTGCTGCTACCACATAAGTGGCCGTTAGCATGCCAACCCCCGGGATTTTGGCCATTCTCTGGCAGGCTTCCTGCGTTCTATACCAGGAGGCCAGAGCTTCTTCTACCTGTTTAACTTGTTCTTCAAGTTCCCGGATATGTTTAGACTGTCTGTAGATGCTGGTTCTGACAAAGGGAGATAAACCATTTTCGCCATCCTCCAGAATGGCTGGCAGCTCACGGGTTAAATGGCTTTGTCCGGCCGCAATCGTAATACCAAACTCAGCAAGTGTGGCTCTTAAACTATTGGCACAGGCAATCCGCTCACGGATAAGTATTCCCCGTTCAGTGTGTAACGCTAAAACGGCCTGCTGCTCTTCGGTTTTTATCTGAACAAAACGCATATTCGGACGGGTTACCGCTTCGCAGATTGCTTCAGCATCTGCTGCATCCGTCTTGTTCGTTTTCACATAAGGCTTCACATACTGCGGAGGTATGAGTTTTACCTCATGACCATAGCGGGTGAATAATCGCGCAAAATAATGACTGGATGAGCAGGCTTCCATGCCAATCAGACAAGGTTCCAGTTGAATCACAAACTGAACAAACTTAGCCCGGGTGAGCTTTTTACGCAAAATAGTATGGCCTTCATGATCGACACCATGAAGCTGAAAAACGTTCTTTGCCAGGTCGATACCAAGAGTTGATACTTTCATGTGGACGCTCCTAATTTTTCAGGACGTATTGCAACGATCCAGTCTGGTACTTTGATACCGTAAAATCTGGAGCGTCCATCTCATTATCCCTGTAAGACGCGCCCTCAGCCCACATCCATGTGGGCTGCCCCGGCCTTCGGGGAACGCTTCAGCGATTTTGACGCCACCAACACCCGTGCGGTTTGTAACGTCGATGATAAAACAATCAGGGCAGATAAAATGCCAATGCTAATTAATCGCGTTTTTCCAGCAGGGTCCGGTAAATCAGACCACCGATAATACCGCCGACAATTGGCACTACCCAGAAGAACCACAGCTGTTCTAACGCCCAGCCGCCCTGGAAGATGGCAACTGCGGTGCTGCGCGCTGGGTTAACAGAAGTGTTAGTCACCGGAATACTGATTAAGTGAATCAAGGTTAACGCCAGACCAATCGCGATCGGCGCAAAGCCTGCCGGCGCGTATTTGTCAGTTGCACCGTGGATCACCAGCAAGAAACCGGCACTCAATACCAGTTCAACCACCAGTGCAGAAAGCATGGAATAGCCGCCCGGTGAATGCTCGCCATAACCGTTAGAAGCAAAGCCGCTGGCCGCTGCGTCAAACCCAGCTTTACCGCTGGCGATTAAATACAGCAGTGCCGCCGCAACAATACCACCGACAACCTGGGCTACCACGTAACCAACGACTTCTTTTGCCGGGAAACGGCCACCAGCCCATAAACCAATAGTGACCGCCGGGTTAAAGTGGCCACCGGAGATATGACCGACAGCGAAGGCCATCGTCAGTACAGTCAAACCAAACGCCAGCGCGACACCGGCAAAGCCAATGCCTAATTCCGGGAACGCTGCCGCCAGCACGGCGCTACCGCAGCCACCAAATACAAGCCAGAAAGTACCAAAACATTCAGCTGCTAATTTTCTGAACATATCCACCTCAATTAAAAATTGACCCTGTGAAAAATATGGTCGTTTTATAGGGTCGTCGTAAAAAATGACGACAGAAATAATGCATCGGTATTTTAAAAACGAAGTCGAGCCATTCGCCAGATAAATAAATCCAGTAATTTTGATTTAGGGCAACAGTAAGTTCCCCCATATAGTCATTTGCCTGATTGACAGTGTAGTGCAAACGGCTGAAATAAGCCTTTGGAGGTAATAAAAATAATTTACAAGGTTAATTATTTGATTTTATTGTTTTTTAATGAGAGACAACATGAAGACGTATAACACAATTATTCGCTCATTTTTCAGACATTTGCCATGCTTAATTGTGATGTCGTCACGTATTGTCTCGGCCTTTCCCGTTATACTGCCAGAGTAAAGGATGAGTAACATATTTCTGGAGGGGATATGATTCTTGAGCGCGTTGAAATTGTGGGCTTTCGCGGTATCAACCGATTGTCATTGATGCTGGAGCAAAACAACGTCCTGATTGGGGAGAACGCGTGGGGTAAATCCAGCTTGCTGGACGCCTTAACCCTGCTGTTATCACCAGAGTCAGATCTCTACCATTTTGAACGTGATGATTTCTGGTTTCCGCCAGGTGATATTAATGGTCGGGAACACCATCTGCATATCATTCTGACCTTTCGCGAATCGCTGCCTGGACGGCATCGTGTACGCCGTTATCGCCCGCTTGAAGCATGCTGGACGCCCTGTACTGATGGTTATCACCGCATTTTTTATCGCCTGGAAGGGGAAAGTGCGGAAGACGGTAGCGTGATGACGTTACGCAGCTTTCTTGATAAAGACGGTCATCCGATTGATGTCGAAGATATTAACGATCAGGCGCGTCATCTGGTGCGTTTAATGCCGGTTCTGCGTTTGCGCGACGCCCGTTTTATGCGCCGCATTCGCAATGGAACTGTACCAAATGTACCCAATGTGGAAGTCACCGCGCGCCAGTTGGATTTTCTCGCCCGCGAGTTATCCTCACACCCGCAAAATCTCTCCGATGGGCAGATTCGCCAGGGGCTTTCGGCAATGGTGCAACTGCTTGAGCATTATTTCTCGGAGCAAGGGGCCGGGCAGGCGAGATATCGCTTAATGCGTCGGCGAGCCAGCAATGAGCAACGGAGCTGGCGTTACCTCGATATCATCAACCGGATGATTGACAGGCCAGGGGGGCGTTCGTATCGGGTCATTTTACTCGGCCTGTTTGCCACTTTATTGCAGGCAAAAGGGACATTGCGACTGGATAAAGACGCGCGTCCGTTATTGCTAATTGAAGATCCAGAAACCCGCCTGCATCCGATTATGCTTTCCGTTGCCTGGCATCTGTTGAATCTTTTGCCTTTACAACGTATTGCTACCACCAACTCTGGCGAGCTGCTTTCGTTAACTCCAGTGGAACATGTTTGCCGCCTGGTGCGTGAATCTTCTCGTGTTGCCGCCTGGCGTCTGGGGCCAAGTGGCTTGAGCACCGAAGACAGCCGCCGCATCTCTTTTCACATTCGTTTTAATCGTCCGTCATCGCTGTTTGCTCGCTGCTGGTTGCTGGTGGAAGGGGAAACAGAAACCTGGGTTATCAACGAACTGGCGCGCCAGTGTGGACACCATTTCGATGCCGAAGGGATTAAGGTCATTGAGTTTGCCCAGTCCGGGCTAAAACCACTGGTGAAATTTGCCCGGCGGATGGGGATTGAGTGGCATGTGCTGGTCGATGGCGATGAAGCCGGGAAGAAATATGCCGCAACGGTGCGCAGCCTGCTGAATAACGATCGCGAAGCTGAACGTGAACATTTGACAACGTTACCGGCGCTGGATATGGAACATTTTATGTATCGCCAGGGGTTTTCCGACGTGTTCCATCGCGTGGCGCAGATCCCGGAAAACGTGCCGATGAATTTGCGCAAAATTATTTCAAAAGCGATCCATCGCTCTTCCAAGCCCGACCTTGCCATTGAAGTGGCAATGGAGGCCGGACGTCGTGGTGTGGATTCCGTACCGACGCTGCTGAAAAAAATGTTCTCACGCGTGCTGTGGCTGGCGCGCGGTCGGGCTGATTAACCGCAAAACATCCTTGCCATCTGCGGCTGAATAGCGTCAAGCATCTCGTAGCGTCGACGGTATTCAGCCCGCTTTTTGCTGGCGATATCCGCAATCTCTTTTCGCGCTATTCTAGCGGGAAGCCGATAATGCCGCTCGGCATCGCATTCACCACCAACCGATTCCCAGAACGCGTTATAGTCAGCATGGATTTTTCCTTCCTTATCGCGATAACGCAGGCTGCGGTAAATATGTGTTTCATTGCTGACAGCAATAATTTGTTCGACCTGTAAGCGTTGGGCGAAGAGGCAGACCGCTTCCATCACGAGCCGTTTGGGAAATAGCCCGTGGCAGGCTTTCGTCGCATTCTGGATCTGTTGGTGTGGAATTTCCCATTTCGCACCTTGCAGCCCGCCTATAAATAACGTCCTTTTCCCCTGATACTCACACAGTGTAAATGTGATCTCCGCCAGAGGAATACCTTCGCTGTTGCGGAACAGAATTGTGCTGTCACCTTCCTTATCCATTGAGATCATCATGGTCAGTTCAAGCGTGAACTGCTCGCCGTTTTTTCCTTCCAGCTTCGCAAGTTGCAGTCCCGGGGTGTTCAAATATAAGCTGAACTCTTCCGCCGACATGCACGCGCGCAGCAACGCATAATGGTAACGTAACGCTCCAGCAATTGCTTACGGGTCATATTCACGGCAAGGTAAGGGCGATGCAGGCGAACCGGCAGGCGCGGCTGACGCGTTAACAGCGTTCTGAGATTAGGCCAGTGGGAGAGTTCGTTCATCCACTCAACGCTTAAACGCGGCATAATCAAAGAGCGCAGCAAAAATTTCTGGCGAAACCGACGGCGATGCCAGAATTTACCCGGCCGCCACTGACCCCCTGCCAGATTAAGGAAAAGAGACATGCTGCTAAGAGATTCAGATGGTGTAAATGCTCGTTCAGTGATCTGAGACATATTCATAAAATCAATGATTATACGTAACACTGATTTCACCATCGGGCATCTTAACCAAACATCAATCGTATAATTACTAACGTAAATTTTCGGTTTTTGTTGATGTTTCGTTGAAGTTGGCAGCCCCGTTCGCGCATATGGAGCATTCAGAGTATTTATGAAAAAGCGAAAAAACCTTAAGAAGCGTTACGCTATTGCGCTGGTGATAGTCATCGCTGCGCTGATTGCGTTGTGGAGAACACTCAACGCGCCCGTGCCGACTTATCAGACATTGATTGTCCGCCCCGGTGATTTGCAGCAAAGCGTGCTGGCGACTGGAAAGCTGGACGCGCTGCGTAAGGTTGATGTGGGCGCGCAGGTCAGCGGTCAGTTGAAAACGCTGTCGGTGGCGATTGGCGATAAAGTAAAAAAAGACCAGCTTTTAGGGGTTATTGATCCTGAACAGGCTGAAAACCAGATCAAGGAAGTGGAAGCGACACTGATGGAGCTGCGTGCGCAAAGGCAACAGGCAGAAGCAGAACTGAAACTGGCACGGGTGACATACTCACGCCAGCAACGACTGGCGCAAACGCAGGCGGTTTCGCAACAGGATCTTGACACCGCAGCGACGGAGATGGCAGTTAAACAGGCGCAAATAGGTACTATCGATGCGCAAATCAAACGGAATCAGGCGTCACTCGACACGGCGAAAACGAATCTCGATTACACCCGCATCGTTGCCCCGATGGCTGGGGAAGTTACGCAAATCACCACTCTGCAAGGGCAGACGGTGATTGCCGCACAACAAGCGCCAAACATTCTGACGCTGGCAGATATGAGTACCATGCTGGTAAAAGCGCAAGTGTCGGAAGCGGATGTCATTCACCTGAAACCCGGTCAAAAAGCCTGGTTCACCGTGCTTGGCGATCCGCTGACGCGCTACGAGGGGCAGATTAAAGATGTGCTGCCGACGCCAGAAAAGGTCAACGATGCCATTTTCTACTACGCCCGTTTTGAAGTACCAAACCCCAATGGTTTACTGCGGCTGGATATGACTGCGCAAGTCCACATTCAACTCACTGATGTGAAAAACGTACTCACCATTCCGTTGTCAGCACTGGGGGATTCGGTTGGCGATAACCGTTATAAAATCAAACTGCTGCGTAATGGCGAAATACGCGAGCGCGAAGTGACGATTGGCGCGCGCAACGACACCGATGTTGAGATTGTCAAAGGTCTGGAAGCGGGTGATGAAGTGGTGATTGGTGAGGCCAAACCAGGAGCTGCACAATGACGCCCTTGCTCGAACTAAAGGATATTCGCCGTAGCTATCCTGCTGGAGACGAGCAGGTTGAGGTGCTAAAGGGTATCAGCCTGGATATTTATGCAGGTGAGATGGTGGCAATTGTCGGTGCTTCGGGCTCTGGTAAATCGACCCTGATGAATATTCTCGGCTGTCTGGATAAAGCGACCAGTGGAACCTATCGCGTTGCCGGCCAGGATGTTGCCACGCTGGACGCCGATGCGCTGGCGCAGCTTCGTCGTGAGCATTTCGGCTTTATTTTCCAGCGTTACCACTTGCTTTCGCACTTAACCGCCGAGCAGAACGTTGAAGTACCCGCCGTCTATGCCGGACTTGAGCGTAAACAGCGATTGCTGCGCGCTCAGGAGTTGCTGCAACGACTGGGACTGGAAGAACGGCTAGATTATTACCCCGCCCAGCTTTCCGGTGGCCAGCAGCAGCGTGTCAGTATTGCTCGTGCGTTAATGAACGGTGGGCAGGTGATCCTCGCCGATGAACCTACCGGCGCACTGGACAGCCATTCTGGTGAAGAGGTGATGGCGATATTGCATCAGTTGCGCGATCGCGGGCACACGGTGATTATCGTTACCCACGATCCACAGGTTGCGGCTCAGGCGGAGCGGGTAATCGAAATTCGTGACGGCGAAATTGTGCGTAATCCTCCCGCCATTGAAAAGGTGAATACCGCCACGGGGAGGGAATCGATAGTCAAAACGGCGTCTGGCTGGCGGCAATTCGTCAGTGGTTTTAATGAGGCGCTGACGATGGCGTGGCGGGCGCTGGCAGCGAATAAAATGCGCACCTTACTGACCATGCTGGGGATTATTATTGGTATTGCGTCGGTGGTTTCTATCGTCGTGGTGGGCGACGCCGCCAAACAAATGGTGCTGGCGGATATTCGTTCTATTGGTACGAATACTATTGATGTCTATCCCGGGAAAGATTTTGGCGATGACGATCCGCAATATCAGCAGGCGCTAAAGTACGACGATTTAATCGCTATCCAAAAACAACCGTGGGTCGCCTCTGCCACACCCGCCGTCTCGCAAAACCTGCGTCTGCGTTATAACAATGTTGATGTGGCTGCCAGTGCCAACGGCGTGAGCGGCGATTATTTCGATGTCTATGGCATGACCTTCAGCGAAGGGAATACCTTTAATCAGGAGCAACTGAACGGCCGCGCACAGGTGGTGGTTCTCGACAGTAATACCCGCCGCCAGCTTTTCCCGCATAAGGCCGATGTGGTTGGTGAGGTCATTCTGGTTGGTAATATGCCTGCGAGAGTCATCGGCGTGGCGGAAGAAAAACAGTCGATGTTTGGTAGCAGTAAAGTGCTGCGCGTCTGGTTGCCTTACAGCACCATGTCCGGGCGGGTTATGGGCCAGTCGTGGCTGAACTCCATCACTGTAAGAGTAAAAGAAGGCTATGACAGCACCGAAGCGGAACAACAACTCACCCGTTTGTTGTCGCTGCGCCACGGCAAAAAAGACTTCTTTACCTGGAACATGGACGGCGTCTTGAAAACAGTCGAAAAAACCACACGTACTTTACAACTGTTTCTGACGCTGGTGGCGGTGATTTCGCTGGTGGTAGGCGGCATTGGCGTTATGAATATTATGCTGGTGTCAGTAACAGAGCGGACGCGGGAAATTGGTATTCGCATGGCTGTTGGCGCGCGTGCCAGCGATGTTCTGCAACAATTTCTGATTGAAGCCGTGCTGGTTTGCCTGGTGGGCGGCGCGATGGGGATAATGCTGTCGCTGTTAATTGCCTTCACCCTACAGCTTTTTTTACCCGGCTGGGAGATAGGCTTTTCTCCACTGGCGTTGCTGCTGGCGTTTTTATGCTCAACCGTTACGGGCATTTTATTTGGCTGGCTACCTGCACGAAATGCGGCACGGCTGGATCCAGTGGATGCTTTGGCGCGAGAGTGATTTTTGAGATAAAAATGCCAGCCGATCGGGCTGGCATTTTGCCTTTAGGATGTACACAATGAGACAGAAGAGCTATGCGACTGCTACTTCTACTTCAACGGGCACAATAACACTGGCGTGATTGCCTTTTGGCCCTTGGTGGACATCAAACTGAACGGGTTGTCCAGCTTTTAGCGTTCTGTAACCATCCATCTGGATGGTGGAATAATGAGCGAAAATATCTTCGCCACCGCCTTCAGGGCAGATGAAACCGAACCCTTTGGCATTGTTGAACCACTTAACAGTACCCTTTTCCATGCTTCGACATCCTTCGCAAATCTTATACAAGTAAGATGGAATAAACCGGGGTCAGAGAGGGGGCAGTTCAAAACCTCGCCAACTCTTGAAATACAATTTAGAGAAATGGGGCGAGTCGTCAAGCGTTTGACAGGGGCCAGGGGGTAGGTATGCATCAAAAATTTGAAGCAGTTAACGCTATTGACAGTAATGTCACTGATGTCGCTTATACCAACGATAGATGATAATTATCTATCATGTGGAGTAGATTGGTCAGGCAAATACGCTCTTGTCAGCGGCAGAGCGTTCTGCCGGTAACCGTAACCGAAGATGATAACTGACAATGGGTAAAACGAACGACTGGCTGGACTTTGATCAACTGGCGGAAGAAAAAGTTCGCGACGCGCTAAAACCGCCATCTATGTATAAAGTGATATTAGTCAATGATGATTACACTCCAATGGAGTTTGTTATTGACGTGTTACAAAAAATTCTTTTCTTATGATGTAGAACGTGCAACGCAATTGATGCTTGCTGTTCACTACCAGGGGAAGGCCATTTGCGGAGTCTTTACCGCTGAGGTTGCAGAAACCAAAGTGGCGATGGTGAACAAGTACGCAAGGGAGAACGAGCATCCATTGCTGTGTACGCTGGAAAAAGCCTGAATGCAGGTATAAAAATTGGGGGAGGTGCCTATGCTCAATCAAGAACTGGAACTCAGTTTAAACATGGCTTTCGCCAGAGCGCGCGAGCACCGTCATGAGTTTATGACCGTCGAGCACTTGTTACTGGCATTGCTCAGTAACCCGTCGGCCCGGGAGGCGCTGGAAGCGTGTTCCGTGGACCTGGTTGCGCTCCGTCAGGAACTGGAAGCCTTTATTGAACAAACCACACCTGTTCTGCCCGCCAGTGAAGAGGAGCGCGACACGCAGCCGACCTTGAGTTTTCAGCGTGTATTGCAGCGTGCAGTCTTCCATGTTCAGTCCTCCGGTCGCAGTGAGGTTACCGGTGCGAATGTTCTGGTCGCTATCTTTAGCGAACAGGAGTCGCAGGCGGCATATCTGTTGCGCAAACATGAAGTCAGCCGTCTTGATGTGGTGAACTTTATTTCTCATGGCACGCGTAAAGACGAGCCATCTCAGTCTTCTGAACCAGGAAACCAGCCGAGCAGTGAAGAACAAGCTGGTGGGGAGGACCGTATGGAGAATTTCACGACTAACCTGAACCAGCTTGCACGCGTGGGCGGAATTGACCCGCTGATTGGTCGTGAGAAGGAACTGGAGCGCGCCATTCAGGTTCTCTGCCGCCGCCGTAAAAACAACCCGCTGCTGGTTGGGGAGTCTGGCGTCGGTAAAACGGCGATTGCTGAAGGTCTTGCCTGGCGAATTGTTCAGGGCGATGTGCCGGAAATCATGGCTGACTGTACGATTTACTCTCTCGATATCGGCTCCCTGTTAGCAGGCACCAAATATCGCGGCGACTTTGAAAAACGGTTTAAAGCGTTGCTCAAGCAGCTGGAACAGGATACTAACAGCATCCTGTTTATCGATGAGATCCATACCATCATTGGAGCGGGCGCAGCGTCTGGCGGGCAGGTCGATGCGGCTAACCTGATCAAACCGTTGCTCTCCAGCGGTAAAATTCGCGTGATTGGATCGACGACCTATCAGGAGTTCAGCAACATTTTCGAGAAAGACCGTGCTCTGGCGCGTCGCTTCCAGAAAATCGATATTACTGAACCGTCGATCGAAGAAACTGTGCAAATCATCAATGGCCTGAAACCGAAGTACGAAGCGCATCACGATGTGCGTTATACCGCGAAAGCGGTGCGTGCGGCGGTGGAGCTGGCGGTGAAATACATTAACGATCGTCATCTGCCGGACAAAGCGATTGACGTTATCGACGAAGCGGGCGCTCGCGCACGTTTGATGCCGGTAAGCAAGCGCAAGAAAACGGTGAATGTGGCGGATATCGAGTCCGTGGTAGCCCGTATAGCACGTATCCCTGAGAAGAGCGTTTCTCAGAGTGACCGCGATACGCTGAAAAACCTTGGCGATCGCCTGAAAATGCTGGTCTTCGGTCAGGATAAAGCCATTGAAGCGCTTACCGAGGCCATCAAGATGGCGCGTGCGGGTTTAGGTCACGAACATAAACCAGTTGGTTCATTCCTGTTTGCTGGTCCAACCGGGGTCGGGAAAACCGAGGTGACGGTACAGCTTTCCAAAGCACTGGGTATTGAGCTTCTGCGCTTTGATATGTCCGAATATATGGAACGTCATACTGTCAGCCGCCTGATTGGTGCGCCTCCAGGATACGTTGGTTTTGATCAGGGCGGTCTGCTGACCGATGCGGTCATCAAGCATCCGCATGCGGTGCTGCTGCTGGACGAAATCGAGAAAGCGCATCCGGACGTATTCAACATTCTGTTGCAGGTGATGGACAACGGCACGCTGACCGATAACAACGGGCGCAAGGCCGATTTCCGTAACGTGGTACTGGTGATGACCACCAACGCCGGGGTGCGTGAAACCGAGCGTAAATCCATTGGTCTTATTCAGCAGGATAACAGCACCGATGCGATGGAAGAGATCAAGAAGATCTTTACGCCGGAGTTCCGTAACCGTCTCGACAACATTATCTGGTTCGATCATCTGTCAACCGACGTGATCCATCAGGTGGTGGATAAATTCATCGTCGAGTTGCAGGTTCAGCTGGATCAGAAAGGTGTTTCTCTGGAAGTGAGCCAGGAAGCGCGTAACTGGCTGGCCGAGAAAGGTTACGACCGGGCAATGGGCGCACGTCCGATGGCGCGTGTCATCCAGGACAACCTGAAAAAACCGCTCGCTAACGAACTGCTGTTTGGCTCGCTGGTGGATGGTGGCCAGGTGACAGTCGCGCTGGATAAAGAGAAAAATGAGCTGACCTACGGGTTCCAGAGTGCACAAAAGCATAAACCGGAAGCCGCGCATTAATCAGATTGTTAAGTAGGTTGGTGAAGTCCGTAATCTCGTCAGGGGTTACGGACTTTTTGTTTATGGGGTGGAGGAAGTTCAGACCCTTTTTTTGATGATGATGGTAAGTTGTTGATAATTAGTGCTGCTGGAAGGTAAGGATAAAAAAGGGTGGCAGCAGGAAAATGAGATGGTTTTGCTTTATTAACAACGGGCTAAACGTGTAGTATTTGAGTTCACTGCCGTACAGGCAGCTTAGAAAGTGAGAGGATAGCCTGCGCTATATCCGCGTCAGTTCACTGCCGTACAGGCAGCTTAGAAACTCAACGTATTCACCGCGTTGTGCTGCGAGCTGTTCACTGCCGTACAGGCAGCTTAGAAANCATCGATCGATGACAGTACGT